>NHFH02000014.1 GCA_002170275.2 Candidatus Pelagibacter sp. TMED106
ATAGAGCTAAGTCTCTTATTAATAATGGAGTGGATTTATTAGTAATTGATACAGCTCATGGCTATAGTAAAAAAGTTCTTAAGACTTTAAACAGAATTAAGAAAATTTCTTCTAAAATAACAGTTTGTGTAGGAAATGTAGCTACAGGAGATGCTGCAAAAAAACTTTATAATGAAGGAGCAGATATAATTAAAGTTGGAATAGGTCCAGGATCTATTTGCACTACCAGAATGGTAGCTGGTATTGGAGTTCCTCAAATAACAGCAATAATAGAAGTCAAAAAAGCTTTAAAACGTAAAAAAATTAAAATTATTTCAGACGGAGGTATAAAATTTTCTGGAGACGCTGCAAAAGCTTTAGCAGCAGGAGCAGATGCAATTATGATGGGATCAATCTTTGCTGGTACAGATGAAACACCAGGTAAAAAATTTAAAGTAGGAAATAAAATCTATAAATTTTATAGAGGGATGGGTTCGATAGGAGCTATGTCAGAAGGCTCATCTGAAAGATATTTCCAAAAAGAACACAAAGACAGATCAAAGTATGTTCCAGAAGGGGTAGAAGCTAGAGTAAGATACAAAGGGCCAATATCAAAAATTATATATCAGCTTCAAGGTGGCCTAAGATCGTCAATGGGTTATATAGGAGCAAAAGATTTAAATAAAATAAAAAAGAATGCGAGATTTATTAAAATTACAAAAGCTGGATTTTATGAAAGTATGGTGCATAGTGTGGAAATGTTAAATGATGGAACAAATTACAAATTATGAAAAATAAAATTTTTAAAACAATATTAATAAAAATGTTTTTATTAATATTTTTTTGTACAAATTTATATGCACAAAATAATTTTTTTAATGAAGGAAAAAAATTATTTGATAAAAATGAATATGATGAAGCTAAATTAAGTTTTGAAAAAGATATAGTTTATAATCCCAAAAATGAAAATTCATATCTTTTTTTAGCTAAGATATTCAATAAGCAGAAAGATAGCCTTCAAGAAGAAAGAAATTTAAATACGGTAGTCTTACTGAATCCAAAAAATGAAGAGGCTATTTATCACTTAGCATTATTAAGTATTAAAAGATCAAACTATAAAAAAACCAGTTCACTTATTACAAAATTTAAATCGATATGCATAAAACTCTGTGATTTAGAAAAAGAACTTAGTCTTAAATTAAAAAATTCATTAAAATAATAATGAATAAAAATGTTAAAAAGGACAAGATTTTAATTATTGATTTTGGATCACAAGTAACAAAACTCATTGCCAGAAGGGTTAGAGAACTTGGAGTTTATTCAGAAATTTCAAATTTGAAAGAAATAAAATTATTAAAAAATTTTGAAAATATTAAAGGTATAATTTTTTCAGGTGGACCAGCAACTGTTACAAAAAAAAAATTTCCAAATATTCCATATAAAATATTTAAATTAAATATACCCATACTTGGTATTTGCTATGGCCTTCAATTAATAGCAGTAAATTTTAAGGGAAAAGTAAAATTTAATAAAAGAAATAGAGAATTCGGAAGATCTACCTTAAAAAAAAATTCAAATTCACCACTCATAAAAAATTTTTTTTCTAATAAAAAAAGTGTTTCTGTATGGATGAGTCATCAAGATGCTGTCACAAAATTACCCTTAGGTTTTAAAAAGATAGCTTATACAGAAGAATCTTCCTTAACAATTATTGAAAACAAAAAGAAAAAGATTTATGGAATTCAATTTCATCCTGAAGTTACTCATACAGATAAAGGAAAACAGCTTATTAAAAATTTTGTTTTTCTTATCTGTAAAGCTAAAAAAAATTGGCATGTTCAGAATGAAAAACAAAAAATTATAAATCAAGTGAAAAGTGTAGTTAAGAAAGATAGAGTTATATGCGCCCTATCAGGAGGAATAGATAGTAGTGTTGTTGCACTTTTAATTCATAAAGCAATTAAAAATAATCTTAAGTGTATCATGGTTGATACGGGCTTGCTTAGAAAAAATGAATTTAAGTATACTTATTATATTTTTAAAAATTACTATAAAATAAATGTTAAATTAATTAATGCTTCAAAAATATTTTATAAAAAATTAAAAAATATTACAAACCCAGAAAAAAAAAGAAAAGTAATAGGAAATCTATTTATAAAAATATTTGAAAAGGAAGCAAGAAAATTTAAAAATGTAAGATATTTAGCCCAAGGCACTTTATACCCGGACATAATTGAAAGCAGATCATCTACAGGCAGTAAAACATCAAAAATAAAATCTCACCATAATGTTGGAGGTCTTCCTAAAAAAATGAAACTTAAACTGATTGAACCTTTAAAAGACTTATTTAAAGATGAAGCTAGAAAACTAGGAGGGTCAATTGGTTTAATTAAAAAAATTTCAAGCCAGCATCCATTTCCAGGTCCGGGTTTAGCAATTCGTATTATTGGGAAGATAACTCCAGAAAAAATTAAAATCCTTCAAGAGGCAGACAGTATTTTTATTAATGAGTTAATTAAAAATAAAATTTATCATAAAATTTGGCAGGCATATGCAGCTCTATTACCGATCAAAACCGTTGGAGTAATGGGGGACTCCAGAACTTATGAATACACTTGTCTTATTAGAGCAGTAACTTCTGAAGATGGAATGACAGCAGATTATTTTAATTTTTCTAAAGATTTTCTTGACAAAATTGGAAACAAAATAATTAATGGAGTTAAGGGGATAAATAGAGTTGTGTATGATATAACTTCAAAGCCACCGAGCACAATAGAACTAGAATAATGAATTTTAAAATAAAAAAAATTTTAAGTAACAAGAATAAAAAATCTTTAATTTGTTTAACTGCATATTCAAAAAATATTTCTAAAATCTTAGATAAATATTGCGATATAATTTTAGTGGGGGACTCCCTGGCCAACGTAGTGTATGGAATGAAGAATACCCATAAAATAACCTTAAGAACAATGATAGATCATGCTAAAAGCGTTAAACTTGGTGTTAAAAATTCTCTGCTAGTTGTTGATATGCCAAAAGGAACATACAAAAATAGAAGCATAGCTTTAAAAAATGCAAAAAAAATAATTAAATTAACAAGATGCGATTCTATAAAAATTGAAAATAACAGTAAGAATTTTAGTATTATTAAAAATCTGACAAAATCAGGAATCCCAGTAATGGGCCACATAGGTTTTACACCTCAATATAAAAAAAAATTTACACCGATAGTTTATTCAAAAAAAGAAGAAAAAAAATTAATGAACGATGCAAATAAAATTGAGGAAGCTGGAGCATTTTCAATGGTTATAGAATGTGTTCCGGAAAGTATTTCAAAAAAAATTACAAAGAGTTTGAAGATACCCACTATAGGAATAGGAGCTTCTAAATTTTGTGATGGTCAAATACTAGTTACAGATGATTTATTGGGTTTAAGCGGTTTTTATCCTAGATTCGTCAAAAAATATGCTAACCTAAAAAAATTAATTGAAATCAGTATTCAAAAATATAAAAAAGATGTTTTAAATAAAAAATTTCCAAACAAAAAGAATAGTTTTTAAATTATGGCTGACGATACAATAAGTGAAAAAAATAAATTTTATCAAATAATAAATTTTTTTAAGAAAAAACCAAAACTCTATATCTCTATAGGAGTATTGATCTTACTTATTATTGTTTTTGTGACCTTCCTGCAAGGCAGAGATGTTAAAAAAAATATTGAAGTTTCCAATCAATACAATCAAGCATTAGTTTTAATAAAAGATAAAAAATTTACAGAAAGTAAAATATTTTTAGACAAAATCATTGATAAAGAGCACAGATTTTATTCTCCTATGTCATTATATTTAATTATAGAAAATGATCTTGAAAAAGATAAATCTAATGTATTGCTTTCCTTTGATAAAATAATTAATTCAAAAAAAATAGACAAAGAACAACAAGATTTAATTAAAATTAAGAAAGCACTATTTATGTTTGAGAATAACATTCAAGAAGATAAAATTATTAATATACTTAAAGAAATTATAAATTCAGACTCGAAGTGGAGACCCAGAGCTATAGAATTAATAGGTGATTATTATACTCACAAAGGTGAAAATCTAAAAGCAGATGAATATTTTAAACTACTTAATAGCGAAATTAGATAATAATAATATGAGAAAGTTAGGAGTCTTATTTTTTTTTTTATTATTTACAAACTGTTCTTTTGATAACAAAACAGGAATATGGGATGGTGGAGATTTAATAAACAAAAACAAATCAGAAAAAAAAGATATTAGCAAACTAAATAAAAACAAAAGATTTAAATTTACATGTGTTTTAGTCAAAACAAAGAAATGTGAGGAAGAAAATTCTTTAAGTGAATTACAATATGAAGATGTTTTTACAGAAGACAAAGCTTTTGACAAAGAAGTGATTTCAAATAAAGCTTATAATTTTACAATTAATAAACCAATTAATAACATCAACACGTTAGAAGAATATACAAATTTAATTAATTTCGACTACAATAACAACAAAGATATTGTTTCAAAAGGAAAAAAATTAAAAACCAATATTTTTTCAAAAATACTTAATTATAACAACATGGTTATTTCTCATGATGTCAAAGGAAATATTTCACTTTATTCAATCGAAGAAAAGGAAAAAATATGGGAATTTAATTTTTATAAAAAAAAATTCAAAAAATATAAAAAGAAAATCTATTTGGCAATAGATGACAACAAAATCTTTGCAGCTGATAATTTGGGATATTTATATGTATTAGACCTAAATACAAAAAATATAATTTGGGCTAAAAATTTTGGTATACCCTTTAGATCAAATCTAAAAATAGAGAAAAATCAGATATTCTTAGCTAACCAGGATAATACTATTTATTCTATAAACAAAAATACCGGAGATGTAATTTGGCAATATGCTACTAGCCCAACCAAACTTAAAACTGTTTTTAAAAACAGCATAGATATCGATCAATATAATTCTAATTTATTTTTTTTAAATACTTCTGGTGAGTTATACAGTATTAATTATTTATCTCAGAGAATCAATTGGGTAATTAATTTTAAAAAATCTATAACAGGATTCGATGAAGATTTATTTTTTGGCCAACCTCTTGTCATTAAAAATGGCACAGTAACAATTTCAGCTTCAAATACAATTTTAAACTATGATTCAGTCAATGGCTCTAGATATTTTAAATTACCATTATCTGTTATTTTAAAACCTCTTGTAACTAATAAGAATATTTTTTTACTAACAAAGTCAAATTTATTAGTTTGTTTAGATAAAAAAAATGGAAAAGTTTTGTGGTCAAAGAAAATAAAAAATCAATTTTTATCCAAAAACCAGATCAAATTTTCAAAAAAAATGGGTTCATTTATAGACATGACAATAGCACAAAATGAAATATTTATTTTAACCAAAAACGGATATCTTATTACCTTTGATTACAAAGATGGTTCTTTAAATTATTTTGATAAAATTTCTAAATCAGGTTTTTCTAGTAGAATGACTTTTTCCAATGGATATATGTATATCTTAGATAATAATTATAGACTGTTAAAATATAATTAATTATTAGATCTATTACTTAACAAAGATAATTGAGTTATTTTTCCTTTGCCAAGCTCATCGGTAGGTTTAATGGGATATTCCCCTGTAAAATAGTGGTCACTATATTGAGGATAAGAAGGATTTCTTTTATCCTCACCCAATGCCTTATAAAGACCTTCTAAGCTTAAAAAGCTTAAAGTTTTAGAACCTATATATTTACATATTTCTTCATTAGTTTTATTGTTTGCCAACAATTCTTTTTTAGTAGGCATGTCCACACCATAGAAATCAGGATATTTTATTTCTGGACAGGCTATTCTTACATGGACTTCTTTTGCACCAGAGTCATAAAGCATCTTTACAATTTTGTGACAAGTAGTTCCTCTAACCAGAGAGTCATCTATTAAAACCACCTTTTTATTCTCTAAAGCTGTTTTAGTTGAACTTAATTTCAATTTAACTCCCAAACTTCTAATATTTTGTGTAGGCTCAATAAAAGTTCTACCTACATAGTGATTTCTTATAAGCCCTAGTTCAAATTTTTTTTTTGTATACTGTGCGCATCCAATAGCAGCTGGTACCCCAGAGTCCGGAACTGGCACAACGATATCTGCATCAATATCACTTTCTTTCGCTAATTCTTCTCCAAAATTTTTTCTATATTCATAAGCACAAATGCCATTAATAATGCTGTCAGGTCTTGCAAAGTAAATATACTCAAAGACACATGGTCTAGGTTTTTGTTTTGGGAAAGGTTTAGTGCTTGTAAGTTTTTTATCTTCTATTACTACAATTTCTCCATTTTCAACTTCTCTCAAGAATTTAGCACCCACTATATCTAAAGCGCATGTTTCTGAAGCTAAAATATAGGAATCTTTGAGCTTTCCTATTACTAATGGTCTTATTCCAAAAGGATCCCTAATACCTATAAGTTTTTTGTTAGTCATCAAAACTAAAGAATAACCACCCTGTATTTGAAATAGTGCTTCTATTATTTTATCTACTATTTTCTCCCTTTTTGACTTTGCTATTAGTTGCACAATTGTCTCTGTATCGCTCGTAGTTCTAAATATTGCACCGTCTTTAACTAGAGTATTTCTCAGAGTAATTGCATTAGTCAAATTACCATTATGAGCTATACTTAAACCACCACCATGAAGATCGGCAAAAAAAGGCTGAATATTTCTTAAAGATGTTTCTCCCGTTGTTGAGTACCTATTGTGACCTAAGGCAAAATTTCCTGGAAGTTTTTTTATTATATTGCTTTTTGTAAAACTATCTCCAACTAACCCATGTCTTTTTTCCGAATGATAATTTTTCCCATCGTAAGAGACTATTCCACAACCCTCTTGACCTCGATGCTGAAGAGCATGGAGACCTAAAACTACTAGAGCAGAGGCATCATCATGGTTTGAAATACCAAAAACGCCACATTCTTCTCTAAGTTTATCTAAATTAAATCTTTTCAATTTTTTCCTTAGTATTGTCTAAATCCTCGACTTTTGGAAACTCATCAATCAAAATTTTACTTCCTTTTTCAACAAAATTAAAAGTTAAAGACTTTTCCACGTCTATACTCCAATTATTAAAAGGATAAAACCAATTTAGAATTGAAAACAAACATATAGAAACAACATAACCTTTAAAGAAACCAAAGAACAATCCAAAAGTTTTATCCATAGGTCCAAAACCAGTCCATTTCATTGAGCTACTAAAAGCTTTTCCAATTAAAATAGTAAGAAAAAGGAATAATACGTAAATCGCTACACTTAAACCAATATTGTTTATAAAAGGAGAATCAATATATTCAGAAACCCAAGGTTGTAATTTTGGAACAAAAATGATTGTTGGTATCAATGCTACAACCCACTTCATGAAGGAAATAAAACTTAAAGTAAAACCTTTGGCTAAGCATTGCACTACAGTATAAATCATTATTATTAAAAAAAATCCATCAAACCAACCTATGTTGCCAGTTATGTTATCCATAAAATTTTGAGTCATTTTTTAAAATTCAGCTTTTCCAAATGGTTTGAGAATTAAAATTAACTTTGGCAACAATGTTAGAACAGATAGCAATGCGAGTAACATTGCAATTCCAGTAAAAACCCCAAAATATATCGTTGGAATAAAATTAGATAAAACTAATATTGAGAAACCAAAAACAATTGTTACAGAGGTATTAAGAATTGCGATACCTACAGTACTATGGCAACGATCAACGGTCGTCTTATAATCTTTTATTTTTTCAAATTCTTCTTTAAATCTATAAATATAATGAATACTATTATCTACTGCTATCCCTATTGTTATTGCGGCTATGGTAATCGTCATCATGTCTAATGGAATACCCATAATACCAATAATACCTAGGATAAAGAAAGCTGCCATAAAGTTTGGAACTACACCTATGATAGAAAGTGTAAAATTTCTAAAAAGAATAAAAAACATAAATGATATTCCCAGCATGACTATTCCCAATGTTAGAATTTGAGATTTAAATAAACTTTGTAACAAGTTGTTAAACAAAATCAAAACTCCAACCAATTTATAGTCTTCAGAATTTAAACCTAATTTAGAATTTAATTCATTTTGAATTTTATTAATTAAGTCGTTTCTTCTTAAATCCTCAAGAGAATCCTTTATTCTAACACTAATTCTGGCTTCATTATTTTTGACCGATATATAAGGTGTCACAATTTCTCTTTTTATTTCTTCTGGTATTTTGCTATATAGAACTGCTATTTCCAAACTTTGTAATTCTTTTCCATTTAGATCTTCGGCAACTCTTATTATAGAACCAAAAGATAAAACTTTGCCAATCTCTGGTAGAGAGTCTAAATAGTCATGAACTTTTAATATTTTATCTATTTTGTTTCTTGTAAACCAATAAGTAGAATCATTCTCTGAGCTGCTACCCTCATCCCAATCCAACTCATCATCTTCTAACTTTTCTTCTTTTTTAATAGGAAATTTAATAATTACATCCAATGGAGTAGTTCCACCTAATTCATCATCTATTTTTTTCATTCCTTTATAAATTTCTGTTTTTTTATCGAAGTAATTAATAAAACTATTTTCTACTTCAAGTTTTGAAATCCCAAAAATACTTAAAATTATAACCACTATAGCTAAAGCAAAAATAGTTTTAGTATTTTCTTTTGAAAAATTACTAAGCATTCCTGTAATTTTAGATTTTTCAGTATCTTTTATTTCTAAATTTTCTTTGGAGGTAAATATGTTTAACAATGAAGGCAAGAAAGAGAAAGTAACGGCAATGGAAACAGTCAGACCCAAAGTCATCATCCAACCAAAATCAATGATGGGTTTAATACCGCTGAAGATCAAAGATAGAAATGCACATATTGTAGTTAAAACAGTGTATAGAATTGGTCTAAACATTTTTTTGCACGTTTCTAATATAGCTTCTTCATTACTCAATTCATTGAATTCTTTTTTTAATTGTAGAAATCTTACAGTTACATGAATATTCATCGCCATATTAAGTATAAGCATCAACGCGATGAAATTAGATGATATGACTGTAACCTTCCAACCTGTTAGACCCAAAAGGCCAATCATAATTATCACTGAGGCAGAACATCCAAGAAGAGGTATCAACACCCATTTAATATTTCTAAATATAATCCATAACGTAGCAACAATAAATAAAAAAACCCCAATACCAAAAACTACTATATCATTTTTAATATACGACATCATGTCATCTGCAATCATTGGAATTCCTCCAAGATGTATTTTTGCGTTCTCAGAATACTTGGCTATAACTTCTCTAATTTCTTTTATATTTTGGTGGTTTTTTTGGTTATATAAATTTTTATAATTTTCATATTCTCTTAAAAACAAACTATATTTCTCTTTTTCTTTAGCGGATAAACTTTCTTCAATTGAACGATTAAAATAATCATTTTTAATTTTAATGTACTCATTAAGTTTTAAGTCCTGTTTTAAATAAACAACAATTCCAGATGTTTTTCCATCTTTGCTGATAACATAATCTTTATAAATTGGACTGTTTAAAATTTCTTTAAATCCTCTTTCTTTGTCAATGTCTGGATATGATAAAGTTTTATAATTTTTTAATCTTTCCATTAAAGAATCATCGGTGCTCTTAAGTAATGGAACGTCTATAATTGTTATTACTCTCTCAACCCATGATAATTTTTCTATTTTTGACTTTAAGAATTGAAGATTAATAATAGTATCTTCATCTGTAAAACTAGAGACTGGGGTATAAGTAAGGACTAAAAACTCCTTAGAGCCATATCTCTCATTTACCTCTCTAAGATATTTTAAATCTTTATCTCCCTCTAAAAGTAAAGCATCAGAAGATGCGTCTAATTTAAAATTTTTTGAAAAATACAAAGAAAAAGCAAGCAGTATTAAGATCAAAAATAAAGTTATTTTTGAATAATCAATTACCAACTTTTTATATATAGATGAAATCATCCTATAAACTCAGATATATCTTATATTTTAGATAACTAAAGGCTAAAATTCTAATTAATTTTTTGTTCGATCTTTGAACTTAGTATACATACCTTCAAATTCTACATAAATTTTTCCAGTAGGACCATGACGATGCTTACCAATATGAATTTCTGCTAACCCAACTATATCATTCATTTTTGACTGCCATTCTGCATGCTCAATAGAACCAAGCTTTGGTTGTTTTTTTTCTAAATAATATTCTTCTCTATATACAAACATTACCACATCTGCATCTTGTTCTATTGAACCAGATTCTCTTAAATCAGCTAGTTGAGGAATTTTATCATCTCTTTGTTCTACTGCTCTAGAAAGCTGAGATAAAGCTAGAACTGGTATATTTAATTCTTTAGCTAAAGCTTTTAGACCTTGAGTAATTTCAGAAATTTCTTGAACTCTTCCATCATTTTTTTTTGTATTAGATCTCATCAACTGTATGTAATCTACTACTATTAAATTTAATCCAAACAATCTCTTCAATCTTCTTGCTCTATTACAAAGCGCTGAAATACTAATCGCAGGTGTTTCATCGATATAAAGAGGTAAATCATATATGTTTCTTGAAGTCTCTATATACCTATTAAGCTCTTCTTCCGTTGCTAATCCTCTTCGTATATCATTAGATTTTATTCTTGCTTGTTCAGATAAAATTCTTGTTGACAATTGTTCTGAGGACATTTCTAAAGAAAAAAAGGCTACAGAAGTTTTTTCGTTATTTTCATAAATTTTTTTAGCGGCATAATAAGCAATATTAGTTGCTAAAGCGGTCTTTCCCATGGAGGGTCTTCCAGCGATTATGACTAAATCAGATTTATGCAAGCCCCCTAATTTTTGGTCTAAATCAGTAAGGCCAGTAGGAACACCAACAATACCTTGATCGCTTTTCATTGCAAGAGTTGCCATCTCTATTGTTTGATCAAGAGCTTTATTAAATTTCATATAAGATTGAGAAAAATTACCTCTCTCCGCTAATTGATAGAGAGATTGTTCTGCATCTTCAATTATATTTTCAGCAGTTTTATCTATTTCCTTATTTTGAGAATTTTCAGATATATTTTCAGAAATAAAAATTAGTTCTCTTTTAACATACATCTCATGAATAAGTTTTGCATAATCTACCGCCTGTCTGTTTGATGAAGAAAATCTAGTCAGTTTCACCAAATAATCAATTCCACCCACCTCGTTAAGACTGCCTTCATTTTGGAAATGATTTTTTAAAGTAATTGGATTGGCAATCATTCCCTTATTATTTAGGACTTCAATTATTTGATAAATTTTTTTGTGCAAAGGATCAAAAAATTTACTCGAATTAACGATATTTGAGATTTCATCTATTATATCGTTGTTCACAAGAACAGATCCTATCAATGCTTGTTCTGCGTCAAGATTAGAAGGAAGACTTCGTTCGTTATTATTTATATTAAGTTTAATATTTTCCACTTAAATAATATTATTATAAGAAAGGTTAATTAAAACTTAAAAGTTACACACTTTTTTTTCAACCTGTGGAAAAAACAAGATTATTGAGCAGACTTATATGGACTCTATTTTATCTACAACAAGGGTTACATTTGTAGAGACTTCGGAGTGCAAATTTATATTAATTTTATAACTGCCTATTTTGTTAATTTCCTGTCTCAAGTCTATTTCTGACGGATTAATTTCAACTTTTAGATTATTAACAAAATAATTTGAAACTTCTTTTGGTTTAATTGATCCATACAATTCTCCATTTTCTTTCGCTTCCTTGTTAAATTTTAAAATTTTATTTTTAATCTTATTAGCTATTTCTTTAAATTTTAATTTTGTTTCGTCATTTTTTTTATTTAATTCGAATTTCTTTTTATTTACTAACTCTACATTTTCTTTGTTCGCTCTTAATGCTTTTCCTTCAGGTAGTAAAAAATTTCTTCCATAACCATTCTTTACTTTAACCTGATCACCAATCTTACCGAGATTTATTATATTTTCTAATAAAATAACTTCCATATTATAAAAGTCCTAAAATTTTAGCTTTTTTAATTTCATTATTTAATTTTCTTTGCTTGTTTTGAGAAACAGAAGTAATACGTGAAGGTAAAAGTTTATCTGTATCAGAAATGTATCTTTTTAATAATTTTATATTTTTATAATCAATAATTGGAGCATTTTTAATAGACAAAGGGCATTTTTTTTTAAATCTTCCGTCAGCTTTTTGAAATAAACTTAATTTATTCAAACTATTTTGCGGTCTTTTTTTAAACTTTTTATTATTTCTTTTCATTGTTTTCTTTTTCTTTAAAATACTCTGTTGTAGTATCTAATTTTTTATATTTTATAGTTAAGTGTCGAATTACAGATGCATCCAACAATATTTTTTTTTTGATTTCATCAAGCGTATTAGTACTTCCTTCAAATTTATAATGAATATAAAATCCCTTGCTATAGTTTTTTATTTTTTTTTTAAAATTCATAAGTCCCCAATTTTCAATTTTGAGAACTTTACCAGAGGCACTGTTGATAAGATCGTTATATTTTTTTTCGATATTTTTAACTTCTGCCCCAGAAAGATCCTGTTTTGCTACTAATGTATGTTCATAAAAGTTCATATTGTAATCAATAATAGTTTATTTATATAAAGAACGGTTTTATACTATTATAAATAACTCATTTCAATAGTAATAATATTATTAATATGAAGGCATTATTATTTCCAGGTCAAGGTTCGCAAGTAGTAGGAATGGGTTATGAATTTTACAATAATTTTGATATTGTAAAGAAAATTTTTTTAGAGGCTGACGAAAAACTTAAATACAAAATCTCAAATATTATTTTAGAGGGCCCAAATGATGATCTAAAATTAACTCAAAATACTCAACCGGCAATATTGATAGTAAGTTTTTCTATTTTTTCAGTTCTAAAAAAAGAATTTGATTTAAATCCTAATGATTTTAAATATTTTGCAGGACATTCTTTAGGTGAGTACAGTGCTTTAGTTTGTGCAGAATCATTGAAATTTTCTGATGCTTTATACTTACTTCATGAAAGAGGGAAAGCAATGCAGGAGGCCGTGCCAAATGGCGAAGGCGGTATGTTAGCAGTGTTAAATTTGAAAACTGATGAAGTCAAAAATTATATTTCAAAAATAAAATCTAAAGAAGTTTGTGAAGTAGCAAATGATAATGCAGATAGTCAAGTTATTATAAGCGGAAATATTGAACCAATTAAAGAACTTCAGCTTATTTTAAAAAATGAAAAAAAGAAATCAATTTTATTACCTGTAAGCGCACCATTTCATTGTTCTTTAATGAGACCCGCTGCAGAAAAAATGAAAGAAAAAATAAATGCCACAAAGTTTGAAGACTCAACCATAGAAGTAATTGCTAATGTAAATGCTACTGCTGAAAAAGAGGGAAAAAAATTTCAAAGTTTATTAATTGAACAAATTTATTCTAAAGTTAGATGGAGGGAAAGTATCTTAAATATGTCAAAACAAGGCATAAATGAGTTTATAGAAATAGGTCCAGGAAAAGTCTTGTCAGGTTTGATTAAAAGAATTATAAAAGAATGTAAAACAAATAGTATCAATTCTATAGATGATATTAAAAATACTTTTAAATGAATTTCAATAATAAAAAAATTTTAATAACTGGGGCAACTGGTGGAATTGGAAATGCTTTAGTTAAAAAGTTCTCCGAACATGATGGAAGAATTGTTGCAACAGGTACGAAAAATGAAAAATTAGATGAATTAAAAAAAAAATATCCAAAAATAATTGTAAAAAAATTTGATATTTCTGAGCACTCAAATATAGAACAATTTATTGAAAGTGTTTCAAACGAATTAGGTGGATTGGATATCTTGATAAATAATGCTGGAATTAATGTAGATACTCTTTCTCTTAGGATGAAAGATGAGGAATGGAAAAAAGTTATTGATGTCAATTTAACTTCAACTTTTTTATTATCTAAAAATTCAATAAAAATAATGTTAAAAAATAAATTTGGAAGAGTTGTCAATATCGCTTCAATTGTTGGACATACAGGAAATTTAGGGCAATCAAACTACTCCGCTGCGAAAGCAGGTATCATTGGTATGTCAAAAAGTTTAGCTATTGAATATGCTAAAAAGAATATAACAATAAATTGTGTTTCTCCTGGTTTTATCGAAACTGCTATGACTAGGAACATCCCAGAAAAAGTAAAACTACACCTTATATCTAGAATACCTATGGGTAAATTAGGATCAGGCGAGGATGTATCGAACTGTGTGGCTTTTTTATCATCCGAATCTTCTTCTTATATAACTGGTGAAACCATACATGTTAATGGCGGTATGTATATGTCTTGACAATCACAATGAATAATTTAATAAGAAATTAATCATAAATTCAAAAATGGAAATTACATGTCGAAAGAAATAAATACCAAGGTTAAAAAAATAGTTGCAGATCACCTAGGAGTCGAAGAAGAGAAAGTAACTGACGAAGCAAGTTTCATAGATGACTTAGGAGCAGATAGTTTAGATACAGTTGAACTAGTAATGGCTTTTGAAGAAGAATTTGGCTCTGAGATTTCAGATAGTGAGGCTGAAAAAATTCTTACAGTAGGTGATGCGATTAAATTTATTGAGAGTAAATCTTCTCAATAATTTAAGTACTATAAATTATAAATGACTACTAAAGATGAAAGTATTATGATTATACTATCATCTCCCTCTGGAGCAGGAAAAACCACAATTGCAAAAAAAATACAGCAAAAATATTTAAATTTCAAAATATCAGTCTCTCATACCACTAGAAAACCAAGACCCAATGAAGTTCATGGAATTGATTATTTTTTTGTAAGTAAAAATGAATTTCAAAAAAAAATTGAAAATAATGAATTTTATGAGTATGCAAAAATATTTGACAACTATTATGGAACATCTAAAAAAATGGTATTAGATTTGATCAAAAATAAGAAAAATGTTCTTTTTGATATCGACTGGCAAGGAACAAAAAAATTATCAAAATTTAAAGAATTAAACTTAATTAAGATATTTATTTTGCCGCCTTCAAAAAAGGAGCTAGAGAAAAGATTGACCCAAAGGAATCAAGATCGAAAAGAATCTGTAAACAAAAGATTGAAATCTTATGCGAATGACATAGTTCACTGGGAAGATTATGATTATATAATTACAAATGAAGATTTAGAAAACTGTTTTAGACAAATTGAAAAGATTATTGAAACAAGTATTAAGCCCGTGAAATTAAACTAAATATCTATTTTTCAAAAATTTCTGTAATTCTGTAGTATTCTTCCAAACTTAACTCACCTGGCCTAGATTTCATTTCAATATTTAAAGTTTTTATTTTAGACATGTTTTTTTTAAATAAGACTTTTATTGCTTTATTTATCATCTTTCGTTTACTTGAAAATAAAATCTGTGTAACTTTTTCTAAATTATGAATATGTTTTATAATAAATCTTTTATTATTTATTGGTTCAAAAACTAAGAGTGAAGATTCAACTTTTGGTTTTGGAAAAAAACAATTTTTAGAAATATTAAAGCTTTTTTTTATTTTAAGTCTCCAGTTTGATATAACTGATAACCTCCCAAACGATGATGTATTTTTTTTTGCTAGAATTCTATCAGCAACTTCTTTTTGGAACATAAGAATCAATTTTTTATATTTGGGAGGCCAATGAATAAACTTTATTAATCTTACTAATATCTGCGTTGAAATATTGTAAGGAAGATTTCCAAAGATTATAGTTCCATTTTTAATTTTATTTTCAAGGTTAACCTTAAGTATATCATCATTATAAATTTTAATATTTTCAATATTCTTAAATTTTTCTAATAAAATTTTACATAATCTTGTATCTTTTTCTATTAGGATCAAACTCCTAGGTTTTTTTTCTAATATTGCACTTGTTAATTCACCCTTTCCTGGACCAATTTCTAAAACATGATTATTTTTTATAGGTGAAATATTAATGATCTTGCTTATAATATTCTGATCAATTAAAAAGTTTTGACCTAATGATTTTTTAGGTTCAATCATTCTTTTATTAATTTAAAAAACTTAAGACTATTTATTAAACTTAATGGGTTTGCCTTGTTTTTAAAAACAATATCTTTTCCTGTTCCATGGTCAGGTGAAATTCTAATATAACTTAATCCGAGCGTTACGTTTATAGCATCAAAATCATATAATGCTTTGAAAGGAGCTAAAACTTGATCATGATACATTCCAACTATAACGTGAAAAGCAGATTTTTTTTCTCTCATGAAAAGACTATCAGCAGGATAGGGGCCTTTTACATTAATTTTTTTCTTAAGTTTCTTTATCACTGGTATTATAATCTTTTGTTCTTCAGAATTAGGTCTTCCCTCAGCATTATGTGGATTAAGTCCTAACACAGCAATATTTGGTTTTATATTTAATTTTTTTATATAGAATTTATTAAGTGTTTTAATTTTTTTTTCTATTAGACTACTTTTTAATTTTTTTGAAACTTCTCTTATATTTAAATGTGTTGTGATTGGAACTACGGATAGTTTTTTATTAAAAAGTAGCATCACTTCTTCACCTTTCAGTTTATTTTTTTTTGAAAGGTATTCCGTAACACCTAGATATTTCGAATTAAATATTTTCTTATCTATCGGGGCATTTACAAAGCCAAATATTATTTTTTCTCTTGCAAGTTTGTGAGCTTTATCTAAACAATTTAAAACATAAATTGATTTGTCTTTCTTATTAATTTTAAACGGATTTTTAAAATTTAAGTTAATATTTAATACCTTGAGACTATTTGAGGAATCAATATTCTTAATATTATTAATTTCTTTAATTGGAATTTTTATTCTTTTCTTTTGTAACTGACTTTTTATTAATTTAAAATTTCCTATTACAAAAATATTTTTTCTTTCATTTTTTCTAATTAATTTCCACGATTTGGCTATAATTTCACTATTAATACTGAAAGGTTCTCCGGCAACTATTGCTATATTTTTACTCATAAAAAATTAACCAAAATAGAATTTTCAAGGTTAGAATAATGAGATCTTGAAAATAAATCTAATTTTTCAGTTTTTTTCTGCTCTAAAATTTGGTTTTTTATTTTTTCTACATTAATTTCTTTATTTTTTATGTATTTGATTTTATTTATTTTTAAAACAACTAAAGAGTTTAAAGTCTTAATTGGTTTGGTCATTTTACCTTCTTCAACATTACTTAATGCAGCCTGATATATTTTAGACAAAGAAGATTCTGAGACCCATCCAATTTTTCCCTCATTTTTAGAAGTACTTGATATGCTAAAACGAACCACAGCACTTTTAAATCCTTCTTTTTGTATAAATTCATAAATCTCTTTTAATTTATCTTCAGATGTATTTAACCCAGATATTTCAATTTCTGACAAATTATATTCTTTTAAATTTATCTTTTTTTCCAATCTTTTTTTTAATTCATTTTCTAGTTCTATTGTATTTATTGATACTTGATTTTTATAAATCTGAAAAATTAAAGTATTCCATGTTTGATTAATTATAAAACTCTCTTTAAGCAAATCATAACTAATATTATTAGCCTCAAGTGTCTTTTTAAGATTACTGGGTGGTATATTTACTTTTCTAGCTAAATTTTTCATTTTATTTTCTAATTCAATTTTACTATATTCTGTAACCTTAAATTTTTTAATTTCAGTTTTCTTAATTGCCCTTTTAACTAATGATTGCAACGCAGTATTTTTAAAATTATTAATATTTTCTTGATTTAGAGGTGCTTTAGCAAAAAATAATATTGTCCTTATCTCATTTTCAACTTCATAAGTTGTTATTATTTCACTTCCAACTTTAGCTATAATTGAATTCTTGATTTGAGCATTTAAATTAAAAAAAAATAATAAACTTAATATTATTACAAATAATGAATTTTTTTTTATCATCTTGATAGTTGTGGACTGCTTATATCCCCAAATGGTATGAATGAAACTTTAAACATTAATGAGTTGTCAGGTTCGATATCTCTATCTGTATAAAATTCTCGTCTAAAAACAATTCCAGCTTTTAGACAATCATTTATATAATTATAACTTAAATTATAAAATTCTGCAGAATTAGTAATTAAATTTCTCCTTGTTGAAAAACTTAGTTCGTTACTGTCGTTTACCTCTAGATCAAACCCGGTTTTAACATACTCTTGGTTTCCAATATGATTTTTTTCCTCTAAATAACTAATATTAAATTTTGCATTATTAAGCATCAGGTCTGCAGCTATTTCATTTGAATTAAAGTTCTTATAATTTTGATCTATTGCAAAATTATAATCAAGTTTCAAAAAATTATTAACTTTTAAACTTGAATTTCCTACAACATCGGAAAATCTTTGATCTAAAGAAGTGCTAGCCGGTATATCACTATTTTCTTCTGCGCTAACTACTTGACCGATTGAAAAACTAAGTTCCTGTTCACCTATTGAATTGTCTTTATTTAATTTATTTTTTTTATAATCTACTCCTAAAGCCAAACTTGTGCCTTTCTCAACTACATCTATCTCATTAACTTTATTAATTTCAAATAAATTAGAATATCTTAACCTTCCTCCGTCAATATTTCTCATATGTCCTGGTGCAACACGAAAAAAAGCTTTAGGAGTTAATAGGTGATTTTTGGAATTACTATAATCATTTTTGTAAAGACCAATTTTAGCTAAATATCCTAAAGCACCAGAAAGCTCCGACACAGTCTTATCGGTTTTATAATTTTCAGTGTTGTTTGCGTTATAGTTAACTGTTTTAAACAATCCTTTAAGTTGACTTTCTAGACCTAAACTATTTAACCATTTATTTGATTTCCATTCTAAATCGTTTACAAAAAATTCTGTTTGTTTATTTACTTCATAGTTTTTTACTCTTAAATCTGAGGATAAGTCAAAAAAACCATAATTTTCACTCACTAGAAGGTTTTTTTCAAAATTAAGATGAGGCACTAAATACTCATATTTTGATCTGCCTTGCTTACTTAAGTTTTCATACATACTAGCGTTAGCACCAAAATAAACACTCTCAGTTTGATAGTTATAGTCTAGAGTGTTTTCCAGTACATCTATGTCACTATCTACAATTGAAGTATCTATATCATAAATTTTTAAATATGTGGGATTAGAAACTTTTTGGAAATTAATTTGAAGGTCACTACTTTTATTTTCTTCATCAATCAAACTGCTATTAAATTTTGAAAAAAAGTGCGCTCTTCCACCACTAGTTTTTTTATTTGTAGTTTTTTTATAGCCTTGGGTATAACCCGCATCTACAACTAAAAAAGAATTTTTAAAATCTTGTCTATACTCACCCATCATTAATGGGTTTTCAGTGAAGTATAATTTAGGCGTAAAGGTTAAATCTCTATCATTATTAATTGCCCAATAGTAAGGAAGACTTGTGCCAGTCCCTAAATTAGAACTATTACTTAAAGTAGGAACCAAAAAACCTGACCTTCTACTAACAGTAGGGTCTGGGTGAGAAAATTTAGGAAAGTAAAATATTGGAAAGTCATAAATTTTTAAAACTGCATTATCATAATAAATTGTTTTTTTTGATTTATTATGCTTTATTTTTTTAGATTGCAAGGTCCATGGAGGACACTTATCTTTTCCCTTATTTTCACAATATGTGAAAATTCCTTTTTCTAAAGTACTGTCGTTACCTGAAAGAGAGATGCTGTTCGCAAACATTCTAGGTTCATTTTTACTATTTATTTTCAGATCGGGTGAATTTAAAAATACTTTTACATCAGTTCCTATTATTTTACCTTTTTTTTCATCTATGTATATTTCAGAGAGATTGTACTCGTTACTTTTGCTATCAATCAATTTTATTTTACCTTTAGAAAAAAAAATATTTTTATCAATAAAATAGTTGAACATTTCAACTTCTACTTTATTACCATCTTTGTCTATAACAGTAGTGTTACTATTTGAGGAAATTATCCTTTTTTTATTATCTAACACAATGTCTTTCCCATCTACCTCAAAACCTTTTGAGGTAATTAATTTTGTCTTACCAACGGACTCAAAATAAATGTTTTTTTTATCGTACCGAGCATATTCAGTAAAAATCTTATTATTTTTACTGTCAGTTGCATCAATGTTTCCTTCAAGGATAGTGACTTTATTAATATCATCATATTTTATTTTATTAGAATTAATTTCTAGGTCATCAGCGTACAAAGAATGACTAGTCAAAATATTAACTAATAAAATTAAAAAAAATATAAGTTTTTTATTTTTCATTTATTTGAATAATTCCAATTGAACAAAATAAAGCCACAGCTATTATAGGCATCCAAACAGATAATGTTAATGATATTCTTTCTGTTTGCCCGAGTGCAATAGATAGATCTTTAAAATAATAAATAAAAACACATGCTAATATCGATATAGCTACATAGTATAAGTTTTGAGATTTCTTAACGGAGCCTAAAGAAAATACTGCTGCAAGGACTACCATCAAAAATAAGAAAACTGGCAACGAAATGAAACGGTGTAATCTTTCTTTCAATAGTTCGTCCTTATAGCCTTTTTTCGTTAAAGAGCTATAATCAGTTACTAAACTTAGAAATGAAATAGTATTTAAATTTCTATAAAGCGAATTAATTTTTTCTAGGGTGTTAGTAGTTATAAATCTATATTCATCTTGTTCTTTTTTTAGGGTTTCATCTAATCTAAAATCATAGATTACCGCTTTATTCAAAACCCAAGGTGTGCTTGATATATCGGCTTTTTTCGACTCTAATCTTTTTAATAATTTATAATCATTGTCTATTTCATAAATAGTAACTTCTTTTAAAAAAAAATCTTCTAGCTTTTTTGCTGTAATAATCTTACTTCCATTTTTATAATTTTCTTTTATCCATAAACCATTTTTATTAATAGCTACAAGATGATCAGTATCCTTCGAGTATTTTGCTTTTGTCTGTTCATAGTATTTAGTTAGAGTTGAAGTTATTGGATTAATTGTAACAAGAATAAAGTTTCCAAAAATAAATGCTGTTATAGATAAAATAAAAACAATTTTTAAATTTGAATAGCCCAAAATTTTTATTGATATTAGATCTGTATTAGATCTAATATTTTTAAAGAAAAACATGGAAGCTAAAAAAACAACAAATGGAAGCAAATCAATTATAAGACTTGGAATAAACGATAATGTTAAAAGAAAAGGTAGAAGCATACTTTCGTTTAAGTCTTTAAAGAATTCAATTTCTTCAAATAAATTTAATAGTAAGCCTAAACACATGAACACAAAAACAGTATTTAATATTATTTTGAAAAAATTAAAAATAAGATATTTATTTATTATCTTGTTCACGAAGTAACCTTTTCATTTGAGAATGTTTTCATTAAGGTAAAGTATAATAATAAAACCATTAAAAAAGGAAATAAAAAATATGAGAGAGTATTAAAAGAAGAAAATCCAGAAAATCTTACAAGTATTTCAGCTAAAATTAAAATTATAAAACCAAATATAAAATAAATATATTTACTAAAAAAAATACCTTTTTTATTTTTTCTTGAAGTTAACAAAAAAGAAGCAATCAAAGATACCAAAGGAATGTAAAATGGCATACCTATTCTTCTAGAAACATTTTCTACAACTTGCTGTTTATAATTGGTCTCAGGGCAATTTCTAATTTCTTTTAGAAAAGTTCTTTTATCAAACAAACAATTAAACAAAACTTTTGTAGAGGTTTCTTGAATTTTCGGAGTAATAATTGTTCTTGTAGTTAAATTATCAATAGCTAATTCAGTTTTTGTGAAATTAACATTTTTTATATTTCCAGCTTTATCTTGAGATTGAATCATTCCATCATGAAGAATTAATTTTCCATTTAATGTATTGCCTTTTTTTGCAATAATTGTTGTATTGCTATTTCCTTTTGTTTCAGCAATTAATGTACTTAACGAACTCATCTCATCCCTAATAAAAATATTTTTCATCTCTCCATTTTCTTTTTTTTCATCAACATAAAAAGTTATATATTTAAATGTATCACTAAAATCTTTTGATTTTACTATTGAAGATATGGTCTTAATATCTGAGGATCTTAGCAAAGATCTAGATTTATTAAGAGTATCTGGAATAATAAAAACTGCTAAAAAAATTTGTGTTACTGTAACAAATAAAGATATTAGAAAAAATAAATTTACTATTTTCATTTTATTAAGACCACTAGTCCATAAAATTACAAACTCATTTTGTCGATCAAATTTTAAAATTGATAAAATAATAGCTAATAAAAAGGCGAGGGGAATAAATCTAGTTATTATAGTTGGAATATTTAGAGCAGAATAATAAAGATAGGTTGTAACCATAAAACCATCTTCAACAATTAAATCTAAAAAATTGACTGCTCTAACCGTCCACGCAATAGCAGTAAAAGCAAACAAAATAGTCAAAAAGGATTTGCCAATTTCTAGTGTAAAGTATTTATAAATTTTGTTTTTAAGCATGAAAAATTGATATATATAATTAATTCAACTTTTAACTAAACTCAACCTAAGATAGTACAATATGATAAATTTTCCATTGAAATCTTATATATTTGCACATATATAGCATTCAGCTCTAATAGGGTGTATTTAAAAATTTATGTCTATTAAAATTAACTTCTCGAATAAAGTCAGCGGAAAATCTTCAGCTAATAATGTCCTATTTGCAGATGAAAAATTCAATATAAATGGATTAAAAAAACATCTTTCTAGCTCAGAGTTCTCTTACATTAATGATTTATTAAAAACCAGTGATTTGAAAAAAAATATGTTTGTTTTTGAAGTCAATTCAAAAAAAAAGATAGTTTTAATTTCTATCAAAAAAGATTTAAAAAGCTTTGATGTAGAAAATTTAGGAGCTGAATTTTATGGACGTATAAACTACGGAAAGAATAGTGAGTACTTCATAAACTCAGATACCGTAGTAGGTAAATATGAGAATTTTATAGGTTATTTTCTTCACGGTCTAAAGTTAAAATCTTATGAATTCAAAAAATATAAAACAAAAAAAGAAACAAGAATTATTTCTATAAATGTATTTGGAAATAAAAACAAACCTTCTGCTCTAAATCAAATAAAATTTAAAGCTTTGGAAGAAGGAACTTTTTATGCAAGAGATTTAGTTTCAGAACCAGGGAATATTTTGCATCCAGATGAATATGCTAAAAGATTAAACTCACTTAAAAAAGATGGTTTAAAAGTAAATATATACGATGAAAAAAAACTAAAAAAACTTGGCATGAATGCTTTGCTCGGTGTCGGGATGGGAAGCATCAGAGGATCATATCTTGTTACAATGGAATGGAATGGAGCAAAAAATAGTTCCAAACCTTTAGCATTTGTTGGGAAAGGAGTTACTTTTGATACTGGTGGCTATTCATTAAAACCAGCAAGATTTATGGAAGACATGACATATGATATGGCGGGCTCAGCCGCTGTAGTAGGTTTGATGAAGAATTTAGCATTAAGGAAAGCAAAAATTAATGCTGTCGGTGTTGTAGGGCTTGTAGAGAACATGGTAAGTGGAGTCGCTCAAAGACCTGGTGACATTGTGAAGTCGTATAGCGGCAAAACTATAGAAGTTCTAAACACAGATGCTGAGGGCCGACTAGTTTTAGCCGATGCATTAACTTTTACTGAAAAAAAATTTCAACCAAAATTTATGGTTGATCTAGCAACCTTAACAGGTGCCATTATAGTTTCCCTGGGATCAGAATATGCTGGACTTTTTTCAAACGACGATAAGTTGTCTAAACAAATTTTAAATTCGGGTGAAAAAGTTGAAGAGAAACTATGGAGAATGCCTCTTCATAAAAATTACGATAAGCTTATGAATTCTAAAAATGCTGATATGCAAAATATAAATTATATTGGTGGGGCTGGATCAACAACTGCAGCTCAATTTTTACAAAGATTTATTTTAAATAAAACTCCCTGGGCTCATTTAGATATTGCTGGTATGGCTTTTTCAAAATATGGAGGTGCTTTAAATTCAGGTGGTGCAACAGGATTTGGTGTTAGATTGTTAAATAAATTGATAGAGGAATATTATGAGTAATATAGAGCAAACACTATCAATTATTAAACCAGATGCTGTAGAAAGAAATTTAGTTGAAGAGATTAAAAATATTTTTTTAAAAAACAATATAACGATTATTGAGAGTAAAAAAATTCATATTTCAAAAGAGGAAGCAAGTGAGTTTTATAAAGTTCATCAATCAAAACCTTTTTATGATGATTTGTGTAATTATCTAGCATCTGGGCCAATATTTGTGATGATTCTAGAAGGAAAAGGAGTGGTAACTTTAAATAGGAGATTAATGGGAGCTACAGATCCTAAAAAAGCTGAGAAAGACACTATTAGAAAATTGTATGGGATTTCGATAGATAAAAATTCCATTCATGGCTCAGACTCAGTCGAAAATGCAAACAAAGAAATAAATTTTTTTTTTTAAGAATTAATATTACTAAATATTTTTCTAACAGCCTCAGAGTATGCTTTATACTCCTTTTTTTGAATTTTTTCTTTTAATGATTTTTCTGTATCATTTCTATTTATAATTACTTTTTTCTGTAAAATTATTTGTCCGGAATCTAATTTTTTATTAACATAATGAACAGTACAACCAGCTTGTTTATCTTTATTTTTAATTGCTTTAGTGAAAGTATTTAAACCTTTGTACTTTGGTAATAAAGAAGGGTGAATATTGATTATTTTACCTCTAAATCTTTCAATAAACTCTTTTGATAAAATTTTCATATAACCAGCTAAGCAAATCAAAGAAATTTTTCTTTTATTTAATTCGTTTAAAAGAATTTCAAAATGTTTCTTTTTATTAATATTATAAATACGATAATCAATATTAAAAATTTTAGCAAAATTTAAACCTTTGGCATTTTTCTCATTACTAACTATTAGATCGATAATAACAGGAAAATTATACTCTCTAGAACTTTTAATTAAAGCAACAAGATTTGTGCCTTTACCTGAAATAAAAACACAACATTTCTTTTTTACCATTTGATTTTATTGTAAATATTAATTTTAGTTTTATTATTTGAAATAAAGCCTATTTCGTAGGGTTTATAATTCTTAGAAAAATATTTTTTTATTTTTTTTACATTTTTTTTATTTACAATTAAACAAAAACCCACACCACAGTTAAATGTTTTCAGCATCTCTTTGTCTGAAATATTATTATTTTTTAACCATTTAAAAATAGATTTTATTTTTATTTTTGAGAGATCAATATTTAAAGATAAGTTAGAAGGTATAGATCTACCAAGATTTTCTACTAATCCACCACCAGTTATATGTGCTGCAGAATTAATTAAATTTCTTTTTGTAAGATTTAAAATTTCTTCTACATAAATTTTTGTTGGAGTTAACAATTCAGATTTCAATTTTTTGGGAATCTTATTTTTTTTTAATAATGATCTTACAAGAGAAAAACCATTTGAATGAAGTCCACTTGATGGAATAGCTAAAATTATATTGTCTTTTTTTACTTTATTTTTATTTAAAATTTTTTTTTTAGAGATTATACCTACAGAAAACCCTGCTAAGTCAAATTTTTCATTTTTATATATTCCAGGCATTTCAGCTGTTTCACCCCCTATTAATTCGCAGGAAGAAAGCTTGCAACCTTTAACAATTCCTTTAAGAATAAGTTTAATCTTTCTAAGGTTTATTTTTTCAACTGCAATATAATCTAAAAAAAAAAGAGGTTTTGCACCCTGAACTATTAAATCATTTACTGACATAGCAACTAAATCAATACCTATAGTGTCAAATTTTCTAAACTGATTAGCTAAATCTAATTTTGTACCAACTCCATCTGTACAAGAAACTATTACAGGGTCTTTTATCTTTAATTTACTTATGTCAAATACGGATCCAAAAGCTCCAATATTACCCTTATTGATCGAGTCACCCTTTTTTTTGACATTTTTTTTTGACAAAGTAGCTATGTGTTTTACAAATTTATTTGCCAGATCAATATTTACTCCACTTTTTTTATAACTATTTTTTGTTTTTTCCATAAATAAAATGATAATTAAACTATGAATAAATTATATGTAATTTTAATTATAATAGTATTTTTACCTAAAACTGGAAATGTTTTTTCTTCCGAAAGTATATTTGATGTTGATAATATAGTTGTTAAGAAAGAAACGCACAAAAAAAATGAAAACTTGATTAACACTGCTTTTAAAGAGGGCTTTAATAAACTAACTCAAAGAATTCTTAAAACCAGTGATATTAAAAAAGTTTCAAATACTAATTTAACTGAAATAAGAGAGCTAATATCACATTATAGAATAATACAGAATGAAGAGCTGAACAAACAAAACAGTGTAAAAATTAATTTATCTTTTAATAGAGAAAAGATAAATTCTTTTTTTTTCACTAAAAACATATCTTATGCAGATATATCTAAAACTAAAATAGTTATATTGCCTATATTGGTTGAAGAAGATAAATTTTATATTTACTCAGAAAATTATTTTTATAAAAATTGGAACAGTGAAAAAAAAATTAAAAAGAATGACTTTATAGATTACATTCTAGCAGTAGAGTCTATTGATGATATAAAATTCATAAATGATAATATTAGAAATTTAGAAACCTTAAATGTTTCAAGAATATTATCAAGTTATGAAATAAAGGACTATATTTTTTTAATTATAAAAAATGAAAATAATAAATTTAATATTTTTTTAAAAGGAAAAATTTCTGGCGGTGAAGTTATTAAAAATATTTCATTTATTTCTGAAGAAGAAAATAAAGAAGTTAAATTTAATTACTTAATAAATCAAATTAAAAGAGAAATAAATGATTTATGGAAGTCAAAAAATTTAATAGATCTAACAACCCCAGCTTTTCTGAACTTCTCTTTAAAACTAAAAAAGCCAAATGATCTTCTTGAAGTAAAAAAGATATTAGTAAAAATAGATTTAATAGAAAATTATAATGTTTTGGTATTAAATAAAAATTTCGTTAAAATCAAAATAAAATATTTAGGAAAAATTGATAAGATTAAACAAAAATTAAATGAAAAAGGAATTAAAATTTCAATTTCAGACGAAAAATGGACTATCGAATTAACCTAAAATGAGCCAGTTAATTTTTAAATTTCCATTTAAAACAACTTATTATGATAAAGATTTTTTTGTTTCATCAAATAATTTTGAAGCATACAAATTAATTGAAAGTTGGCCAAATTGGACAAATAAAAAAATTAATATTTTTGGCACGAACGGTTGCGGCAAAACACATTTATCAAATATATTAAAAAGAAAAATTGATACAATTTATATTAAGGCACCAGAGTTAACTGATAAAATGTTAATAGATTTAAAACATTCAAAATGTTTGATAGTAGATGATTATAACGATAATATTAATGAAAAACTTTTATACTCATTGTTGAATCAAGCAAATCAATTTAATCAATATATTTTAGTCAATTCATTAAAACCGATAAAAAATGCTAAACTTAAATTAGTTGATTTAAAATCAAGACTTAACAGTTTCACAGAACTTGGTATAACTCTACCTACTGATGATTTATTGATGGTAATTCTCACTAAATCCTTTTCTGACAAGCAAATTAAAGTTAATGTGAAAGTATTGGAATACATTCTGAAAAATATTGAAAGATCTTATGAAGTTGTATTTAAATTTATAAAAGAAATTGATAAAGAATCCTTATCTACTGGAAAATCAATTAATATTAATTTAATTAAAAAAGTATTAAAGCAATGAATAAATATAGATCGCACAACTGTTCTGAATTAAGAGAAAAAGATATAGGGAAAAGTATCAAGCTTTCAGGCTGGGTGCATAGAAAAAGAGATCATGGAAATCTACTTTTTTTAGATTTAAGAGATCATTTTGGTGTAACACAGTGTGTCACACAAACTGAAAGTAAATTTTTTAAAGAAATAGAAAATATTAAACCAGAATC
>NHFH02000001.1 GCA_002170275.2 Candidatus Pelagibacter sp. TMED106
CTAGCTTCTATATAAATTCTAAGAATAAAATTTATATAAATGTTGAAGTGTGTACGACAAATTTTGGTAACCTTAACCGTCCACACTTCTCTTCTTAAATTTTTACTTTTCAAATAGCTAATTAGGTCTAAAAAAGCCTAATAATCCTCAGTAATTCATTAAATAAACATTAATTTTATTGAGAAAGTGTGCTGCTTATAAGCTAAATTAAAAGTAAATCAAGCATTTAGCATTTAAAAAGTGCTTAAATATGTAAGCAAAACAAGGTTTTTTTTGATTTTTTTTGATTTGTCATTTAATAATTGAAAATTCTAGATGATATTCAATTTAAATAGGCTCGTAAAAATAATCAGGATCAATACTGAGATTTCATTCCTATTTTTATTAATATTTATGACTGTTTTGAGTACATCATTCTATAACAGCAAAAAAAAATCAATTAATGAAAATTATAAAGATACTTTAAATAATATATATTTTCAAAAAACTTTAAGCCATCTTCTAAGCAATCTCTCCCCAAAATTTAAAAATATTGAGCATAAAATTTCAGAGGGAGAAACATTCCATAAGATATTAAATAGTTATTCTATTCCAAACAGTGAGATCGTTAAAATAAAAAAAAAATTAAATAAAAATTATAATCTAAATAATCTCAAAACTAACCTAACACTTAAATTTACAATTGATGAATCAAATAATAATAGAAAAGTTACTAGCTTTTTATTTCCAGTTTCTAGAACTCAAAAAATTCTTTTATCAAGAAATTTTGAGACAGACATGTTTCAAAGTAAAGATATTATTACAAACTTAAATAAAAAAATTGTATTTAAAGAAGGAAAAATTTCACAAAGTTTATACAAATCAGCTTCTACTCTAAGTATAAAACCAAATATAATTATTGAGTTTGCAAGAGTTTATGGTTTTCAAGTAGATTTTCAAAGAGATATAAGAAAAAATGATAGCTTTCAAATAATGTATGAAATTTTTGAAGATGATAATGGCAAAATTTTTGAGACCGGTAATATTATTTTTGCAAATCTTAAATTGAGTGGAACAAATAATCAGCTGTACTTTTTTGATAAAAAAGGAAGTAAAGGTCATTACGATGAGTATGGCAAAAGTGTAAAAAAAGCTTTAATGAAAACTCCAATTAATGGAGCAAGATTATCTTCTTCATTTGGTATGAGAAAACATCCTATTGATGGTTATAATAAAATGCATAGGGGAACAGATTTTGCTGCGCCATCAGGTACACCGATAATGGCATCTGGAAATGGGATAATAACTAGAGCAAAATGGTGTGGAGGAGGAGGAAACTGTATTAAAATAAAACACAACTCAACCTATCAAACAGTATATGCTCATATGAAAAATTTTGCTCGTGGTATAAAAGTAGGATTAAGAGTAAAGCAAGGTCAAATTATAGGTTATGTAGGTTCCACAGGAAAATCTACTGGCCCACATCTACACTATGAAGTAATTGAAAACGGAGTAAAAATAAATTCTCAAAAATTAAAGTTACCATCAGGTAAAATATTAAACGGAAAAGAAAGAAAATTATTTGAAATTCAGAAAATAAAAACAGATGTGTTAAAATCTGAATTAATTATTGGCCTTAAATAAAATATCTTAAAGTTTTTTAATTTCGGTTTCTTTAGAAGCTTCTTCAGTCTTTATTGGAGTAACAACTTCTGACGTAATAGTCTTTACTCTCGTAATCCTGTTGTTCTCTTGCTCTTTTTGTATCCTAGTAAAATGATCAGCATGTTGAAAGTAATTTTCAGATAAAATTTTATCTCCATTTGCTAAAGCTTCTCTTGCTAAGTCATTATATTTTTCAATTAGCTTAGAAGCGTTGTGATTATTTCTTCCTGGGGCCTTTCTTTGAAAAGCATCATTATTTGAAAACTTAGATCCCTCATCACTTCTTCTAAAAGAGGATCTTCTATTATTATTACTTCTAAATGAAGATCTTCTATTATTATTATTTCTAAATGTTACCATATTTTTTACTATTTTAAATTTTAGTGCTTATAATGCAGCGATCATTGTTTCCATAATCTTTTTGAATTTTATTAACATAAAAACCTTCATTTTTTAACAACTCTTTAACAATATTTTTTTGGTTAAATCCTATCTCCAAAATAAATTTCCCATTTTTTTTAATCAAAATTTTTGCTTTTTTAATAACTTTTTTTATTTTTGAAAAACCATCAAATCCACCATTCAATGCTAACTTCGGTTCAAAACTAGCTACTTCTCTTTCCAAATATTTTAAATTTAATAATTCAATATATGGAGGATTTGAAACAATTAGATCATATTTGCCAATCATAAAATTGTCAACATCTGAATTATAAAATTTAACTCTATGGGCCACATTAAGTTTTTTTGCATTGAATTTACTAACGTTTATACTTTTTTTTGAAATATCTATTCCTATTCCATAAAAGTTTTTTCTTTCTTTTAACAAAGACAAAAGAATACATCCTGAGCCAACTCCAATATCAAGAACACGAATTTTATGTTTTTTTGGATATATTTTTAAAACTTGATCTATAATATGTTCAGTATCAGGTCTTGGAATTAAAACGTCATTATTTACATAAAATTCATATTTCCAGAATTCTTTTTTATTAATTAGATAAGCGATAGGCTCACCATTTTTCCTTCTATTAATAAGATTATTATAATTTTCTAATTGTTTTCTATCTAAAACCTTTTTAGGATTAAGGATAAGATATTTTTTTTCTTTATTAATTATTTCACTTAAGAGTATTTCACTATCAAGATTTGGACTTAGAATTTTATTCATTTTAAGAATATTTTTACCTTGATATAATGTATTATAAATATTCATATTCAAATTAGATTACTTAATTTTTCTTCTTGAGCTTGTAATGTCAAGCTTTCTACCATTTCATCAAATGCCTCACCTTCTAAAAATTCATCAAGTTTATGCAATGTTAAATTTATACGGTGATCTGTAACTCGTCCTTGTGGAAAATTATAAGTTCTAATTCTCTCAGATCTATCACCACTCCCAATTTTGTTTTTTCTATCTTCTGATCTCTCTTGATCAATTCTTGATCTTTCTAAATCATATAGTCTTGATCTTAAAATTTTCATACCCTTTGCTTTATTTTTATGTTGGGATTTTTCATCTTGTTGAGATACTGATAAACCTGTCGGTATATGAGTAATTCTTACAGCACTGTCTGTTGTATTTACAGATTGTCCTCCTGGCCCTCCAGCTCTGAATACATCAATACGTAAATCTGACTCGTTAATCTTTAAATCTACCTCTTCTGCTTCTGGCAAAACTGCAACAGTAGCAGCTGAAGTGTGAACTCTACCTTGGGTTTCTGTATCTGGTACTCTTTGAACACGATGAACACCACTTTCATATTTTAAGGTTGAATAAATATTTTTTCCTTTAATAGATGCTATAACTTCTTTTAATCCACCTGCCTCACTTTGAGACATGCTTATTAATTCTAATTCCCACTTTTTTTTATTACTTACTTTTTCATACATTTTAAATAAATCAGAAGCAAATAAGCTTGCCTCCAATCCCCCAGTACCAGCTCTAATTTCAATAATAGCATTTTTTTTATCAGCTTCATCTTTTGGAAGTAAAAATAATTTTAATTTTTTTTCAATTATTTCATTCTGTGTTTTAAGTGTTTTTAACTCTGTTTCTGCCATTATAATAAAATCTTTATCACTATTTTGATCTTCTAGTATTTTTTCTAATTCCTTTTTTTCATTTTCGTAAGAATGATATTTTTTTGCATCATCAATAATTTCATTTAAATCAGAATACTCTTTTGATTTTTCTGCAAATTGTTTTTTATCTACATTTCCAGACGATAATTCTTTTTCTAATAAGGAATGACTAGATATTAAATCTTCAATTGTTTTTAATGGGATCATTATAATTTTTTATCAATCTCAGCTGCTTTTTTTTCAACTTCGCTTACGACTCTCGATATAATATCTTTAGATAAGACTTTTTCATTTTGTATTCCAGATAAATAAAGCATATTGTTTCCCTTCCCACCGCCTGTAATTCCTATATCTGTCATAGAAGCTTCACCAGGACCGTTAACTACACAGCCAATAATAGATAAAGTAATTGGTGTTTTTATATGAGAAAGCTTTTCTTCTAAAATTTTTACAGTATCAATTACTTGAAAAGCTTGTCTAGCACATGATGGACAAGAAATAATCTTTACTCCTCTTTTTCTTAAATTAAGCGATTTAAGTATTTCATTGCCAATTTTAATTTCTTTTACTGGATCATCAGATAACGAAACTCTTATAGTGTCACCAATTCCATCCATTAAAAGTGACCCTAATCCCATAGATGATTTGATGCTTCCAGGAATAAAGCTTCCTGCCTCGGTTATTCCAAGATGCAAAGGATAATCTGTAATTTTTGAAAGTTGTCTATAAGCTCCTATTGATAAAAAAATATCTGAAGATTTTACACTTATCTTAAAATTAAAAAAATCCTGATCCTCTAAAATTTTTATATTTCTGATAGCACTTTCTACTAAAGCCTCAGGACAGGGTTCTTTATATTTTTCTAATATATCTTTTTCAAGAGAACCAGCATTTACACCAATCCTTATCGAACAATCATTATTTTTAGCAGCAGTCAGTACTTCATGAATTTTTTTTTTATCTCCAATATTTCCAGGATTAATTCTCAAACATTTTGCTCCATTTTCTGAGGCTTCAATTGCTCTCTTATAGTGAAAATGAATATCAGCTATTATAGGAACTGGAACATGCTTTGTAATTTCTTTTAAGGCTAAAGTTGAGTCTTCATCAGGGCAAGAAACTCTTACTAAGTCTGCTCCCTCTTCACTAATATCATTAATTTGTTTTATAGTAGCTTTAATATCTGAAGTTAAAGTGTTAGTCATTGATTGTATAGAGATTGGATTGTCTCCTCCAATCTTAACGTTTCCAACTCTAATGACTTTTGTTTTTTTTCTTTTTATATCTCTATAAGGTCTTATGCTCATTTTTAATCTTTAATCTAATTTAAATTCTTTATGCAAAGCTGCTACAGCTTTTTTAGTTTGTTTGTTTGAAATTAAAACAGAAATTTTAATTTCAGATGTAGAAATCACCATAATATTAATTCTTTTTTCTGCAAGTGCTTGAAACATTCGATAAGTAATTCCAGGAGTTGTAACCATTCCTACACCAATAATTGAAACTTTTGATACATTTTTATCATACGCTAATTTTCTGAAAGAAATCTTCTTATTATCTTTTATTATCTTTTGGGTTTTTTTTAAATCTTCAGATTTAATTGTAAAAGTCATATCAGTCTCTTTTCCATTCAAAGAAATATTTTGAACTACCATATCTACATTTATTTGGTTAAGCGATAATGGTTTAAAAATTGAAGCAGCTACTCCAGGTTTATCTTTTACTCCTACTATAGTTACTTTTGAGTCATTTTTTGTTGAAGAAATTCCAGTTATAATTTGATTACTCAATGAATTTTTTGAACTAGTAATCAATGTGCCTGATTTTTTTTTAAAAGATGATCTCACAAGAATATCAATCTTATGTAATTTTCCATCTTGCACTGATGATGGTTGCATTACTTTAGATCCAAGCGATGCCATTTCCAACATGTCATCATATGATATTTTGTCAATTTTTTTTGCTTTACTATTAATTTTTGGATCTGTGGTATATACACCTTCTACATCTGTATAGATTATACATTTTTCAGCTTTAAAAAATTTGGCAACAATTATTGCAGAGGCATCCGACCCTCCTCTGCCCAACGTAGTAATTCTAGCCTCATCATTAATACCTTGAAAACCAGTAATAATCGGTACACCTCCAGTCCTTATAAAATTTAATATTTGATTTTTTTTAATTTTATAAATTCTGGAGTTATTATGTGGTCCTTTTGTTAAAATTGGTATTTGCCAAGCCATCCAAGATCTAGATTTATATCCTAAATGATTAAGTCTACCCGCAATCAAAGCACATGCTGCTTGCTCTCCAGAGGCTAATAGTGAGTCATATTCTGCTTTATCAAAATTATTACTAATAAGTTTTGATTTTTTGATTAAATCATTCGTAATTCCACCTATAGCAGATGAAATTACTATCACTTTGAATCTTTTCTTTTTATAAAAGCTAATAATATTAGCTACTTTTTTAATTCGCTCTATAGTTCCGACTGAAGTTCCTCCGAACTTTAATACAACAGTTTTCATTGATTATTCTATTAAAATTATATTTGATAAAATACATCTTAATTGTTATGTCAGCAAGTGATCTATTATGAAATCAGTAAATAAAAATGAAATTGATAAATTTTCTAAAATCGCCGAAGAATGGTGGAATCCTAAAGGAAAATTTAAACCATTACACAATTTTAACCCTATTAGGATTAAATATATAAAAGATAATATAATAAAAGATTTTAATCTAAGAATTTCTAATAAGCCTTTAAAAAATCTTAATATTTTAGATATTGGATGTGGTGGGGGATTATTATCTGAACCAATGTGTAGACTTGGAGCTAATGTGGTTGGCATAGATGCATCAAAAAAAAATATTGAAGTAGCAAAATTTCATGCAAAACAAAATAAGCTTAAGATAGATTACAAAACTGCTTCTCCTGAAAAATTAAAGATCTCAAAAAAATTCGATGTAATCTTAAACATGGAGATTGTTGAACATGTTGAAAATATAGAATTTTTTATTAAAGAGAGTTCTAGATTGCTTAAAAAAGATGGAATTATGTTTATAGCAACATTAAATAAAACATTAAAATCTTATGCTTTTGCTATCGTGGGTGCTGAATATATTTTAAAATGGCTTCCTATTGGAACTCATGATTGGGAAAAATTTATTAAACCTGAAGATCTAATTAAAATTTCAAAAAAAAACGAACTCATTTTAAAAAAATTAGATGGAATGAAGTTTAACCTATTAGATAATAGCTGGAAATTAAGTAGTGATACATCTGTTAATTACATTCTTAAATTTTTTAAAAATTAGTTGATATTATCTTTAAACCAAGGAATCATTTCTGTTTCTATACCTTCTTCCCTTAGTTCTTTTAACTCATTAAAAGATGCTGTCCCATAAATTCCTTTTGAATTTTTTTTATCATTATAATGAATAGATCTTGCTTCTTTTGCAAAATTTTCACCAACATATTTAAAGTTTCTTTTAATAAATTCTTGATACTCATTCATTTTTTTCTTTATTTTTTTATATTTAGGATCTTTTGTTTTGATCTCATTTTTAGGCTTTAAAACACTCGGAGACATTAAAGTTTTCTCTATTTTAAAAGAATTACAAAAGTGACAGTTTAAATATTTTTGTTTTTTTAATTTATCATATTCTTTTGATGATGAAAACCAACTGTCAAATGAGTTATTACAATCTTTACAAATTAATTTATACTTAATCATTATTTAAGTTCTATAATCTGAGTTAATTTCTATATATTTTTTTGTTAAATCCATTGTATATGCAATAAAATTTTTTTTACCAACATTTATATCTACAATTATATCAATTTTTTTTTCTTCTTTCATATAGACTGAGGCATCATCCTCAATATATGATTTTGATAGTTGTCCTTTTTCTATAATCTTAATATTTCCAAGTTTGATAGATAATTTATTTATGTTGATATCAACATTTGCTTTACCTATTGCCATAACAATTCTTCCCCAATTAGGATCTCTTCCTGCAATAGCAGTTTTAACCAAAGGAGAGTTAGCAATTGAGAAAGCAATTCTTTTAGCATCTTCTTGTGTCTTACATTTATTTACCTCTACTTTAACAAATTTCGAAGCCCCTTCCCCATCTGCGGCTATTCTCTTAGCTAAATTTAATAAAACACTGTGAAGAGCTTGATCAAAATCTTTTATTTCCTCTGAGTTTATATTTTTTATTTTTTTATTTTTTATTTTCGATGTTGAAAAAATAGTAACCATATCATTAGTACTTGTATCCCCATCACAACTAATTGCATTGAATGTTGTTTCAATATTTTTCTTTAACAATTTTTGAAGAATTTCATTTGAAAGATCTGCATCAGTAAAAATGTAACCCAAAGTAGTTGCCATATTAGGAAAAATCATTCCTGATCCTTTAGCAATTCCATAAATCTTTACTTTTGAATTTGCAATTTTACATTCCTCCATTGCAAGTTTTGGCTTAAGATCAGTGGTCATTATACCTAAGGCAGCCTTCATCCAAATTAATTTATTTTGAGTATATCTAATCTTATTGATTAATTGAGGAAGACATCTCTTTATTTTTTCTTTCGGGAACTCTTCTCCTATAGTTCCAGTACATCCAAACATAATTTCTCCAGAAGAAACTTTTTCAGGTTTATCTTCATCCTCTATTTGTTTTTTGGTCAAACCAGAGGAAAGTTCATCTGCTATTTCTTTTAAACTTTGAAATCCTTTAGCACCAGTAAAAGCATTTGCATTTCTGGTATTGACTAATAATATTTTTATTTTTTTACTTTTAAGATTTAAATTCCATTTGATGTTTTCAGAAACTATTTTTGATTGGGTATAAACTGAAGCGTGATTTGCACCATCCCTAAAATAAAACATAACCAAATCATCCCGAAACTTATTGTATAAATTTGCACTAATAGTTGATATTGAAAGACCATCAATATGGTCTAGATCCTGAAAATCAATCATTTTCGAATCTCCACTTGAATATATAAAATTTTCCATGTTTATTTTCTTACTATTTAAAATTTTTATTTAATAACTATATAAAAAGCTATAATTAAATAATATATCAAATATAACTAAATGCTTAACCCTATAAAGTTCATATCAAAATTCATTAAATCAGGTAACCAAAATGAGCTTGATAGAATCAGCAAGATAGTCGAAAAGGTTAATTCTTTCGAGAGCAAAGTAGAAAAAATTGCAGATTCTGATTTTCCAAAAAAAACTTTAGAATTAAAAAATAGACTAAAATCAGGTGAAGATATTAATCTTTTATTACCGGAGGCTTTTGCTCTTGTGCGTGAAGCATCCAAGAGAACTAGGAATGAAAGACACTTTGATGTGCAATTAATAGGGGGTGTAGTACTTCACGAAGGAAAAATATCTGAAATGAGAACTGGTGAGGGAAAAACTTTAACTATTACTCTTGCAGCTTACCTTAATGCTTTAAATGAAAAAGGTGTACATGTAGTCACAGTAAATGATTATCTTGCTAAAAGAGACTCTATGGAGATGGGGGAAATTTATAAATTTTTAGGTCTCACGTCAGGATATATCAATACAGGACAAGATGATCATGAAAGACAAAAAAATTATAATTATGACATCACATATGCCACTAACAGTGAATTAGGGTTTGATTACTTAAGAGATAATATGAAATTTTCTAAAGATCAAATGGTTCAAAGAGGACATTACTTTTCAATTGTTGACGAGATAGATTCATGTTTAATAGACGAGGCAAGAACTCCGCTGGTAATTTCAGGCGCCGCTGATGATAAAACTGAACAATATCTTGTAATAGATAAACTGGTTAAACAATTAAAAGCTGAAGACTACGAAATTGATGAAAAAGAAAAGAATATATTATTAACAAATCAAGGAATAAACAATGTCGAAAAAATTTTTTCAAGAGCAGGGATTCTTAAAAATGATAATTTTTATGACCCTCAAAACTTAGGATTAGTTCATCATGTAAACCAATCTTTAAGAGCTAATCATTTATTAGAAAAGGGGAAAGATTATATAATTCAAGAAAATTCTTTAAAAATAATTGATGAACTTACTGGAAGAATATTAGAAGGTAGAAGATTTGGTGACGGACTACATCAAGCTCTTGAGGCTAAAGAAAGGATTGATGTGCAGGCAGAAAATCAAACTCTAGCCTCTATTACTTATCAAAATTATTTTAAACTTTATAATAAAATTTCTGGGTGCACAGGAACAGCAGCTACCGAATCTGAAGAATTCTATGAGATATATAATTTACCTGTCGTAGTAATTCCAACTAATAAAAAGATGATAAGAAAAGATTGGAATGATCAAATTTTTAGAACTGAATTAGAAAAAAATGAAGCAATTGTTGAAAAAATTCTTGAGTGTAACAAAATAGGACAGCCAATATTAATTTTTACATCTAGTATCAATAAGTCAGAAATATATTCGAAACTCTTAAATAAAGTAAAAATTAAACATACAGTACTAAATGCAAAAAACCATGAAAACGAAGCTGAGATTATTGCAAATGCTGGAAAACTGAATTCAGTTATAATAACTACAAGCATTTCTGGAAGAGGTGTAGATATTCAACTTGGCGGTAAAAAAGGAACTATGCCAGATGAAGAGCTAAATATTAACAAAAAAAAAATAAAATCTCTTGGCGGTTTGTTTGTTATAGGTACAGAAAGAATGGAGTCTAGAAGAGTAGATAACCAAGCAAGGGGAAGAGCTGGTCGACAAGGCGACGAGGGAAACTCAATTTTTTATGTAAGTTTAGAGGATGATTTAATGAGAATTTTTGGCTCTGAGTCTATGAATAATATTCTTCAAAAGCTTGGTCTTAAAGATGGGGAAAGTATTGATCACCCATGGATAAATAAAGCTTTGGAGAGAGCACAACAAAAAGTGGAAGCTAGAAATTTTGATATAAGAAAAACTTTACTTAAATTTGATAATGTTTTGAATGATCAAAGACATGTAATATTTTCTCAGAGGGAAGAAGTGATGAATAGTTCCAAAATTTTTGATTATTCTGATCAATTTTTAACTGAAATATTAGAAAATTTGATTGCTTTAAAAAATCAAAATATTTCAAAAACTAAAAATAATGAATTTCAAAATCAACTTAAGATATTATTAGGTAAAAGTTTTGATGATAAAGAGTTTAGTGCCTTAATAGATTTAAACGACAAAGAGTTTAGAGAAAAAATTAATCTTAAATTTTTAGATTCAAGAAATGAAAGAATTAAGTTAATAGAAAATGATCAGGCTATGGAAATCGAAAAAAGGATTTTTTTACAAAGTATAGATTCAAATTGGAAATCACACATTCAATACCTTGAACAATTAAGGCAAGTAATAGGACTTCGATCTTATGGCCAAAGGGACCCTTTAGTAGAATATAAAAAAGAAGCATTCTCTTTATTTGAAACTTTGCTGGAAAAATTAAAAAAAGATTACATAAATATCTTGTTCAATCTTAAAATTGTTCAGCAAGAATCACAAGAAAAAGTCGTCTCTAAACCAACTAAAATTGACCCAAAATATGTTGGGAAAAAAATGAGTAGAAATGAACCTTGTTTTTGTGGATCAGGTAAAAAATATAAACGATGTTGTGGAGCCTTATAAAAAATAAACGATAGATAAAAGTAAAGTTAAAACCACAACTGCAACAAAAAATATATTTTTTTTAATTAATAATTTTTCAATTAAAATATTAATCTTATTTTTTTGTATAGTAAGAGTACTAGCATTATCTAATTGACTTGAGAAACCCTTACCTCTTCCTATATTCAAAAATTTATTTTTTCTATGATTCAAAACTTCTTCTCTATTCATGTTTTTAAAATCATCTAAATTTTTTGAAATTGATTTTTTAACATTTTCTAAAATCAAATCTCTATTCCTATGAGCACCTCCGACAGGCTCTTCGACAATTTCATCAATTACTTTTAATTCCATTAAGTCTCTAGCTAAAATTTTCATTGCTTTAGCAGCATCAAGAACTTTTTTCGGATCTCTCCATAAAATTGTAGCACATCCCTCTGGAGATATTACAGAATAGATAGCATTCTCTAACATAATAACTCTACTAGATGATGCTAATGCTATTGCACCACCAGACCCACCTTCACCAATGATTATTGCAATCGTAGGAACGCTCAGTTCCATAGAGCACTCTATAGATTTTGCTATTGCTTCTGCCTGACCTCTCTCTTCAGCTCCAACACCAGGATAAGCGCCAGGTGTATCGATAAAAGATATAATTGGAATATTAAACTTATTAGCAATTCTCATCAGTCTAATTGTTTTTCTATAGCCCTCAGGTCTCATCATTCCAAAGTTTCTCTCTATTCTGGTATCTAAGCTATCTCCTTTCTCTTGACCAATTACCAAAACTGAACTTTCATTAAATTTTGCAAATCCTGCTAAGACTGATTTGTCTTCTCCATAAAATCTATCTCCAGATAATGGAATAAAATCCTCAAATAGGTTGTCTATAAAAAATTTTGATTTTGGTCTATCTTCATGTCTTGCGACCAGAGTTGTTTGCCAAGGATCTAAATTCGAATAAATATCTTTTAATTTTTTATTTAATTCAGTTTCAAAATTTGAAATTTTATTTGTGTCTACTTCTGAAAGACCATCTTGATTATATGGGTCTTTAAGCTTTTCAATTTCATCTTCTAAATTTTTTATTTCTGTTTCAAAATTTAAATAATTTTTCATTATATTATATAATTATTAATTAATTCTTAAAAAAGGCAATAAAATGTTTTAATTAATTAACATTTGACTTAATTCAATTAACGTTTTAAGTTTCGCGTCTAGAGAGACTACCAAACTACATTGTGAAATGATTAAAAAATATACAAAAATTAACGATTTTTCAGTATCAAATGAACTATTAAACTTTATAAATAATGAGCTTCTTAAAAATACTAAAATTTCATCTAAGAAATTTTGGTTAGGCTTTAGTAAAGCTGTGCACCAATTAGCACCTAAAAATAAAGAACTAATAAAAAAAAGAGAAAATTTACAAAAAAAAATAGATGAATGGCACATCAAGCATAAAGGCACTGAAATTAAGATTGAAAATTACAAAAAATTTTTAAAAGAAATAGGATACCTTAAAAAAGTTGGGCCTGATTTTAAAATTAAAACTAAAAATGTTGATGAAGAGATTACAAGTATTGCTGGACCACAATTAGTAGTTCCTATAATGAATGAAAGATATGCTCTTAATGCAGCAAATGCAAGATGGATGAGTTTATATGATAGTCTATATGGTACTGATGTTATTAAATCAGAGGAAGGTGGAAGTGAAAGATATGATCCAGCAAGGGGCCAAGAAGTAATAAAATACGTTAGAGAATTTTTAGATAAATATGTACCAATAAAAGGTACAAGCTGGAAAAGTATTTCTAATTTAATCGTTAAAGATGGGAGTCTAGTAATTTATAAAAATGAGAATAAGTTTGGATTAAAAGATAAGAAAAAATTTGTTGGTCATAGAGGTGCTAGTAATAAACCTTCAGCAATTATTTTAAAAAATAACAATCTTCATATAGAAATAATTATAAATCCTAGAGCATTTAGTGCTGCTCATGATATAGCGGGAATAAGCGATGTAATAGTAGAGTCAGCTATTTCTACCATTTGTGATAACGAGGACAGTGTAGCTGCTGTTGATGCTGAAGATAAAGTTATTTGTTACCGAAACTGGTTAGGCTTAATGAGGGGTGATTTAAAATCAAAATTTGAAAAAAATGGAAAATTTTATGAACGTAAATTAAATCCTGACAGAAGCTATATTTCTAAAAAAGGAAAAGGTCTAAAACTTCACGGAAGAAGTTTATTATTGATAAGAAATGTTGGTCACCTTATGACTAATCCTGCAATTACCTTAAAAGATGGCTCAGAAATACCAGAAGGAATTATGGATGCATTTATAACTGTGGCTGCTTGTCTTCATGATTTAAATAAAAAAAATAATTCAAGAACTGGTTCAATTTATATTGTTAAGCCAAAAATGCATGGCCCTGATGAAACTGCATTTACAGATTTAATTTTTTCTAAAGTTGAAGAAGTTTTAAAATTAAAAAAGAATACTTGTAAAATTGGTATAATGGATGAAGAAAGAAGAACTTCTTCAAATTTAAAAGAATGCATAAGAACACTTCAAAATAGAGTATTTTTTATAAATACGGGTTTCCTGGACCGAACTGGAGATGAAATGCATACGTCTATGGAGGCTGGTCCAATGATAAAAAAAGGAGAAATGAAATCTTCTAAATGGATCAACGCTTACGAAAACAACAATGTTGATGTTGGGCTTCAATGCGGATTCTCTGGGAAAGCACAAATTGGTAAGGGTATGTGGGCAATGCCTGATAAAATGGCGGATATGATGACACAAAAAATTGGTCATTTAAAAGCTGGAGCAAATTGTGCCTGGGTTCCTTCTCCTACTGCAGCAGCACTCCATGCTCTGCATTATCACGATATAAATATTTTTGAAAAACAAAAAGAGTTAAAAAATAGAAAAACTGCAAAATTAAATGATCTATTAACTATACCAATAGCTGATAGGCCCAACTGGTCAATCGAAGAAATTGAGTCTGAAATATCAAATTCTGCTCAAACACTTTTAGGTTATGTGGTTAGATGGATTGATCAAGGAGTAGGTTGCTCGAAGGTACCTGATATAAACAATATTGGCCTAATGGAAGATAGAGCAACTTTAAGAATTTCTTCTCAACATATAGCTAATTGGATTCACCATGGAGTTTGTACAAGTAAACAAGTTTTAGAAATCATGAAAAAAATGGCAAAAATAGTAGATAAACAAAATAAAAATGACAAACTTTATCAAAACATGTCACCAAGTTTTGATAAATCAATAGCATTCAAAGCTGCTTGTGATTTAGTTTTTCATGGTAGATCTCAGCCTTCAGGTTACACTGAACCTCTTTTACATTTAAATCGATTAATTAAAAAAAACTAATCTGAATTTGATTTAATTCCTGTTCTATTTTTAAATGCAGAAAATAAAGTACCATCATCTAAATTTTCTATTTCTCCTCCAACAGGTAAACCTTGAGCTAATTTTGTAACTTTTACGTATGTTTTTTTAAGACTATCTTGAATATAAAAAGCTGTAGTTTGTCCTTCAACTGTTGCACTTGTTGCTAATATTACTTCATCAATATTATCTTTTTTTACTCTTTCCACTAAAGAATTAATTAATAAATCTTCTTTTTTTTGTCCTACTGAAGAAATAGTTCCACCTAAAATATGAAAATATCCTTGAAAAATATTTGAATTTTCAATTGACCACTGATCGGCAATATCTTCAACTACACAAATTTTTGTAAATTTATTTTTCGTATCTTCGCAGTTGGAGCATGCAGTTGAATTAGACTTTAAAGTTCCACATAAATTACATCTTACAACATTTTTATAAACTTGAGCTAATGTATTTGCCAACGGCTTTATGAGTTCATCTCTATTATTAATTAGTTTTAAAACAATTCTTTTTGCAGATTTAGGCCCAAGACCTGGAAGTTTTGAAATTAACTTTACCAACTCCTCTATTTCATTAATACTTTGCATTTTATTAATCTAAATCAACATCCATATCAGACATATGTAGTTTAAGAGCATTTGTTGAAACTTGAATCTCTCTTAAAAAAATAATAATTGATATCATCATGGACAAACAGCATGAACCAAAGATTATTCTAGCAATAAAAATTTCACTTAAGTAAAGGGCAAAAACAGTTAACAAATTAAACAAAAAACCAAAAGCTCCAAACATGATAGTCCATTTTAATAATACAATTCTTCCATTTAAGTTGATGAACTGTTTTTTCCACTCCGGTGGAATGTGATTTTCATAAACATGTTCATCATGAAGCTGTCTTATAAGTTTACTTAAAGAATGAAATCTATTACTATAAATATTCATCAATAAAGGAATTGCAGGAAACATCAGGGCAGTTACAGTATAATCTATATTCATACGAATCAATTTGATTATGAAACTAGCCTTTGTTATTTACAAGTAAAATATTATGAAACAATTAAATCTCTTTATCGATCTAACAAGGCTTAAAAAGCCAATTGGTTATATGCTTTTATTTTGGCCCTGTGCATGGGGTCTTACTATCGTTTACGATTTTTCATCGAACATCAATAATTACTTTTTTTATCTAATTTTATTTTTTTCAGGATCAATTTTAATGAGATCTGCTGGATGTATAGTAAATGATATTTTGGATAAAGAATTTGATAAAAAAGTTTCTAGAACGAAAAAAAGACCAGTGGCCTCCGGAAAAATATCTATAAAGTTAGGATTATTCTATGTAATTTTTCTTTGTCTTTTAGCACTTCTGGTTTTATTAAATTTTAATATCTTAACTATTTTTTTAGCAATAATTTCAATGCCTTTAGCTTTTACATATCCTCTAATGAAAAGATATACTTATTGGCCACAATTATTCTTGGGTATTACTTTTAATTACGGATTAATTCTCGGATGGACATGTGTCTCAAATCAATTAGAGATAATTCCAATAATATTTTATCTAGGAGCCATATTTTGGACACTTGGTTACGACACTATTTATGGATATCAAGACTTAAAAGATGATGAAATTATAGGTTTAAAATCAACTTCAATTAAATTTAAAAAAGATCCAAAAAAATTTTTAGTTTTATGTTATTTAATATTCATAATTTCTTTTCTAACTACAGGCATTTTAATGGAATTAAATAACATGTTTTTTATATTTTCAATAATTCCAATTTTGCATTTAATGATATATCAAATAAACAGTCTAAAAATTAATAGTCCACTTAATTGTTTAAAAATATTTAAAAGTAATAATGTTTTTGGTTTTTTAATTTTTATGAATATCTTAATAGGGAAAATATAAATAAATGGATAATACAAGTATTCTAAAACGTCTTTATAAAGATTATACAAAAAAATATTTTAATAGAATATTAATTTCAGTATTTTTTACTATTTTATTAGCTGCAAGTACTTCTGCTGTTGCCTATTTATTAGATCCAGCGATTAAGAAATTATTTGTTGAAAAAAATCAAACTTTAATCTTTATAATTCCAATCCTAATCATAACTGCTTTTGCAATTAAAGGTATTTCTCTCTACACGGCTAAAGTAATAATGATTAATGTTGCTGAAGATGTCAGAAAAGATGTTCAAATTGATATGTTAAGCTCGTTAATTAAAGCAGATACTCAATTAATAGATAGTAAACACTCTGGTAAATTTATATCTAACCTTACTAATGATGTTAATATGATCACCAATCTTGTTAGTACTGCTATCTTAAATCTTTTCAAAGATAGCTTAACTTTAATTGGACTATTAGTTGTTATGTTCTATCAAAACTGGAAACTTTCACTAATTGCATTAATCATGATACCATTGGCCTCATATGCTGCTAGAACTTTAGGTAAAAGAATTGGCAAGGTTTCAACTCAACAAATGGAAAGAGCTGGAATTCTAAATACATATTTAATTGAAATTTTTAAAAATCACAGATTAATAAAAATTTTTCAAAAAGAGCTTTATGAAAATGATAGGGCAAAAAAATTTATTAATGATTTAAAAGAAAAATCTGCCAAAATTCAAATTGTATTAGTTAGAGCTTCGCCCATAATGGAAGCTTTAACAGGAATAATGATAGCTTGTTTAATATTCTATTCAGCTAAACTTGTTATAAAAAATGAGTTAGAGGTTAATAATTTTTTTTCTTTTTTAGCTGCAATGATGTTAGCTTATCAACCAGTTAGATCCTTAGCTACTTTNAANATAACTGTTACTCAAGGTTTGGCTGCTGCTCGAAGAATTCTACCTATAATAGATGATAAGAATAGCATCAACGAGAATGAAAATGATTTAGAAATTAAAATTACTGATGGAGGTATAAAATTTGAAAAAGTAAATTTCAAGTACGATAAAAATAAAGAAAACATTTTAGAAAATATAGATCTAGACATTCTAGGTGGTAAAATGACTGCTTTAGTAGGCCACAGTGGNGCTGGTAAGTCTACAATTTTAAATTTAATTCCAAGATTTTATGATTGTACTAGTGGAAATATAAAGATTGATAATCAATCTATCTATAAATCTAAAATTTATTCTTTAAGAAAAAATATTTCTTTAGTAAGTCAAGATACAACTTTGTTTGATGATACAATTAAAAATAACATTGCCTACGCAAAAAANGATGCTTCACAAAAAGATATAGAAGATGCTGCGAAATACTCTTTTGCAGATGAATTCATACAAAAATTGCCAGATAAATATGAAACATTAATTGGAGAAAATGGTATTAGGCTTTCAGGGGGAGAAAAACAAAGACTTTCAATAGCAAGGGCAATACTTAAAAAAAGCCAAATTATACTCTTGGATGANGCAACATCTTCTTTAGATCCTGAAACTGAAAATAAAATTCAAGAAGCAATTAGTTTTTTAACTAAAAACAGAACAACAATAGTAATTGCTCATAGATTATCAACTATTTTAAACTCAGACAAAATCTATGTTGTTGATGAAGGGAAAATTATCGGTGAAGGAAATCATAAAGAATTACTAGAAAAATCTTTGATTTATAAAAACTTTTACGAAAAGCAAATTAAAAAAAATTGATGTTATTTATTTATAGAATCTTAATTAATTTAATATTATTTTTATCACCAATAATTTTTATTCTAAGAATTTTAAAGAAAAAAGAACATCCATTAAGATTTAGTGAAAAACTTTGTTTCTTTTCAAAAAAAAGAACTAAAGGAAAATTAATTTGGTTTCATGGTGCCAGTGTAGGAGAAATATTAAGTGTTATACCACTAATAGAAAAACTAGAAAAAAATAAAAAGATTAAACAAGTTTTAATTACTTCAAACACTTTAAGCTCATCAAAGATTATATCTAATTTAAAATTAAAAAAAACTATACATCAATTTTTTCCTATTGATACTAACTATCATACAAATAAATTTTTAAAATACTGGAATCCAGCAGTTGCAATATTCATAGACTCAGAAATATGGCCTAATACAATTATAAATATAAAAAAAAAGAATATTCCCTTGGTACTTTTGAATGCTAGAATTACTAAAAAATCTTTTAGAAGATGGAAAAAATTTATTAATATTGCAAAAACTTTATTTCAAAAATTTGATACTTGTATTTCTTCAAATTTAGAATCAAAAAAATATCTCTACTTTTTTGGAGCCAAAAAAATAAAATTTTTTGGAAATTTAAAATTTTCACAAACAGAAATGAATGAAAATAGTTTATCAAAAGATTTTAAGAAAACTATATCAAAAAAAAAAATATGGTGTGCCTCAAGCACTCATGAATCTGAGGAAATATTATGTGCAAATGTTCATAAAAAACTTAAAAATAAATATAAAAATTTATTGACTGTTATAATTCCAAGACATGTTCATAGAACTGAAAAGATAACTAATCAAATAAAAGAATTAAATCTTAAAGTTCATACTCATGAACCAAAAAAGAAAATACAGCCTAACACTGATATATATTTAGTTAATTCTTATGGTAATACAAAATCATTTTTTAAAATTTGTAAAACTGTTTTTTTAGGAGGTTCAATGATAAAACATGGAGGTCAAAATCCTCTTGAAGCAGTTAGATTTGGTTGTAATATTTTGCACGGACCTAATTACTGGAATTTTTATGAAATATATAATCTTTTAAATAAATATGAAGTATCTTTTAAAGTAAAAAATTTTAAACAATTAAGTGATAAAGTTGATTTGATGCTTAAAAAAAAAAATAATTCTAAAAATATTAATCTAAAAATAAAAAAATTAGGCAATAGAATTTTAAATTCTACATTAAAAGAAATAAATTTTTTTATTAATAAAAAATGAAAATAAAAAAACCTAAATTTTGGGACTATAAAAAACCTAATTTTTTTTCTTATCTTCTCATACCATTAACACTTCCTATTATTATTAATAATTTCTTTTTGTACAAAAATAAAATTAAAAAAAATGATAAAATTAAAAATATTTGTATAGGAAATATATATGTTGGAGGTACTGCTAAAACACCATTAACAATCAAAATAAATAAAATTTTAGAAAATCTTAATTTTAAAAGCGCAACAATCAAAAAATTTTATAAAAACCAAATCGATGAACAAAAATTGTTAAATGAAAAAACAAGATTATATTGTTTCAAATCTAGAATAAAAGCTTTGAAAGAGGCAATAAAAGATGGATTTGAAATAGCAGTTTTTGATGACGGACTTCAAGATAAAACAATTTATTATGATTTAAAATTTGTTTGTTTTAATAGTTTAACCTGGATAGGTAATGGACTTCTAATACCTGCTGGACCATTAAGAGAAAAAATAGAGAGTATAAAAAAATACGATGCTATCTTTTTAAATGGAAATGATGAGGATAATTCACACTTAATAAATGAAGTAAAAAAATATAATTCAAATATTCAAATATTTGAAACTTTTTATAACCCAACTAATTTAAACGAATTTAATAAAAATGATGATTACGTTATTTTTTCTGGAATTGGAAATTCTGAAAGTTTTAAAAAAACTCTTACAAAAAACAAATTAAATATAATAAAAGAATTCGTTTTTCCTGATCACTATGAATATAAAACTAAGGATATAGATAAAATTAAGATAGAAGCAAAATCTTTAAATGCTAAAATTATTACAACAGAAAAAGATTATATAAAATTAAATGACAATGAAATAAAATTTTTAAAAATAGAAACTTCAATTAAAAAAGAGGAAAACTTAATCAACTTTCTAAAATCAAAATTATGAAAACATTAAAATATTTTATACAATTTGTGATTATTTCAACAATGTTTTTAATATTTAAAAGTATTGGATTAAAATTAGCATCAATTATTTCCAGCAAAATCTTATCAACTTTTGGTCCTTTTTTTAGATCAAAAAATTTAATCCAATCGAATATTTTAAAAGCTCTTCCAAATTTTAAACAGAATGAAGTTGAAGAATTATCTAAAAAAATGTGGGTTAATTATGGAAAAATTTTATCTGAATACGTTTTTATTAAAAATTTTAGAAACTCAAAAAAAAATTTTAACATAGACATTATTGGTCAAGAAATTTTAGAAGAAATAAAAAAGAATAATGAGCCTGTAATATTTGTTTCTGGCCATTTTAATAATTTTGAATTAATGGCAATGCATATTGAACGATCAGGTATAAATTTAGCTGCAATATATAGGCCACTTAATAATAAATTTTTAAATTTAATAATGGAAAAAATTAGAAAAAAATATATCTGTAAAAAACAAATAAAAAA
>NHFH02000011.1 GCA_002170275.2 Candidatus Pelagibacter sp. TMED106
TGAATTAATCAAAAAATTTAATGAAAGAGAATTAAAAGATAAAAATGATTCTAATTAATCAAAGGTTTTCCTGTAGCTAAAGTATGTTTAATTCTATTTTGAGTTTCTTTGGTTTCCATTAAACTCATAAATGAATCTAGCTCCAACTTGAATAAATTTTCTTCAGATAAAGTTTTGTTTATATTTGTGTCACCTCCGCTTAAAACATTAGCCAACTCTTTTCCCACTATCATTCCATGATCTAAAATCATTTTATCATTGTAAAGTTTTTCTAAAATTTTAATCATCTTGTCTTTAACAGCTTTTCCTGGAAGCTTAAATTTTGTTTCTGATGGGGCTTTAAAATCTTTGTTACTATCTAAAATTTTTTTTGATACTTCTAACAAACTATTCCTATTCATAACTTTTTTGTCTTCAGGTCTTAAGTACTTCATAGGCTCAGCTTCAACCGGAGAAGTGGCTGTCTTACCATAACCAATAATATCAAATACTTTCAAAGGTGCGTATTCTGGATCTTGTTTAGCTTCTTTTGTATTTATCCATCTAGATAGCATTTCCTTACAACCTCCTCCTGCGGGAATTAATCCAACTATTGTTTCTACTAAACCAATTACAATATTTGTGTGAGAAGCTACAAAATTACTATGAACCATTACTTCAAAACCTCCTCCCAGTGTTAATCCTGATGGTGCTGATATAACAGGATGATCAGAGTATTTTAAATGCTTACAAGTTTCTTGAAAATATCTAATAAATTTTTCGATAGACTTAAAATCACCTTTGCTTGCAAAATCCATTGTATAACTTAAATTTACTCCAGCCGAAAACTGCATACTTTCATTAATAATAATTAAAGGTTTATCTGTAGCTTTTTTTAAAGCATCCATAGAATTATAATCTAGTGCATTAGCTTTAGTGGTAAATTCAACAATATTATAATCTTTAAATCTATATATTTCTGCAGAGTCATTCCCGTCAATTTTGATTGCATTTTTTTTAACTTTTCCCAATGTTTCAATATCAGTGTATTTTTGTCTTTCACCATAAAATTTTTCATTTTTATTTTTTTCTAAATTTTCTAAAAATTTATTATCTTTGAAATCATCAAATTTACTAAAAAAGTTTGAAACACCAATTTCTTCAAGCATCTCAAAAGGTCCTTTAGTCCAATTAAAACCTAATCTCATAGCTTCATCAATATCATTAAATTCCTTTGTAATTCCTGGGACTAAAGAAGATGCGTAACTAATTATTTTTGAAATCACAGACCATGCATATTCCCCATATTTATCATTTCTATTTATTAAATTTTTAATATCAATTTTTTCTGAATTAATATTTATTTTTTTACTTGGAAAATATTCTCCAGTCTCAAGATTTAATGCTTCCATTACTTTTTTGCCATCAGTTTTGTTAATTCTATAAAATCCTCCTTTACCTTTTCGACCTGTATAACCTGTTTCAATTAATTTCTTTACTAAAGGAATTTCTTTTGCAACCAAATGAAATTTGTCACTTTCAGGAAGTTCTTTAATAAAACTTTTTAAAACATCTGCCATTAAGTCTATTCCAATCAAATCATAAAGACCAAATACTCCTGTCTTCGGTATTCCCATGGGTCTTCCAAAAATTGAATCTGCTTCTTCGACTGAAAGTTTCATTTTAAATGCTTCTGTCATGGCAATTTGCATCGCATAAACTCCCACTCTATTTCCTAAAAATCCTGGAGTATCATTACAAATTATAGCTCCCTTTCCAAGTTCAGTTTCACAAAACTTTTTTAAATAGTTAATCTTTTCTAAATCATTATTTTCATTTTTAACTATTTCTAAAAGGCCCATATATCTGACTGGATTAAAAAAATGTGTTATGCAAAAATCCTTTTTTTCTTCCTCGGTTAATTTTTGGGATAAAACTTTGATAGGTATTGATGAGGTATTAGATGAAACTATGGCACCCTTTTTTCTATTTTTAAAAATTTTATCATAAATATCATGTTTAATATCTATCCTCTCGACTACAGCTTCAACTATCCAATCTGCATCTTTTACAGTATCAAAATCATCTTTAATATTCCCAATATTAATATTATTTATTTTTGACTTGTCTAATAAAAGAGGTGGTTTAGATTTGTATATTCTATCTCTTGCTTTCTCACTTATTTCAGTTTTAAGATCAAGTAATGTGACAGGAATATTTGCATTACACAAATGAGCTGCTATTCCACTTCCCATTGTCCCTGAACCAATAACTACTACATTTTTAATTTTCATAAGATTTTATAATTTGAAGAATTATTTATAGTTAAAAAATTGGAATTAGTAAATGAATTACCTGTTAATTCCTCTTAATCTTTCTGATCTTCTTCTTAAAAGTTCAGCACTTACTAGAATTAAAGTTGACATAATTATTAAACAAGTTGCCACAGCAAGAATTGTCGGACTTAATTGTTCTCTTAACCCGACCCACATCTGAATAGGTATAGTTGTATTTTCTAGACCAGCTAAAAATAATACTACCACAACTTCATCAAAAGAAGTCACAAAAGCAAATAAAGCGCCCGATATTACACCTGGGGTAATCAAAGGTAATGTGACTTTCATAAATGTATTAACAGGATTACTTCCAAGGCTCGCTGCAGCTCTAGTAACACTATGATCGAATCCAGTTAATGTTGCGGTTACTGTAATTACTACAAACGGAGTTCCTAAAATAATATGTGAGAGAATAATCCCAGTATGGGTTGCGGCCAAACCTACTTTTGCCATAAAGAAAAATATTGCAGTTCCAGAAATAATTAGTGGAACAATCATTGGAGAAATTAATAATGCCATAAAAGCTGCTTTGTAAGGCATATGTCTGCTGCTTAAACCTAATGCAGCAATCGTACCAAGCACTGTTGATCCTATTGTAGCAAAAAATGCAATTATCAAACTGTTCTTTGTTGCTAGGCCCCAAGGATTCTTCGTTCCCCAAATCATATCTTCATACCATCTTAATGAAAATCCATCGGGATCAAAAGCTAACATTTTTTCAGAGAAATGAATATATTGTTCAGCATTAAATGATAATGGAAGAATTACGAATAAGGGAGCAATTAAAAAGAAAAATACTAAACTACAAATCGTTAAATAAGTGTAATGCCATATTCTATAATTTAAAGGTGTGTAATTTGGTAGTGCCATAAATTATCCTAACTTAATATTATCTATTCCTACTAATTTATTATAAACCCAGTAGATAGTTAAAACTCCTACTAGAAGCATAGTTCCAAGAGCTGAAGCAAATGCCCAATCTAAAGAACTTTTCATATGATATGCTATTGTGTTACTTATCAACGACCCACTTGCTCCTCCAACTAAAGCAGGCGTAATATAATAACCAATTGCTAAAATAAATACTAATAAGCACCCAGCTCCAATTCCAGGGATCGTCAAAGGAAAGTAAACTTTTGCGAATGCTACTAAAGGGGTTCCACCCAATGATTTGCCAGCTCTCATTAAACTAGGTGATATAGTTTTCATAACACTATAAAGAGGCAGTACCATAAAAGGCAATAAAATTTGTGTCATTGCTACAAAGGTTCCAACAACATTATACATTAATTCTGGCCTATTATCGTCGGCAGCTATTCCCAGCCATACAATAAAGTCATTTATTGGTCCTTGTTGCTGAAGCAAAACCATCCAACTAGATGTTCTAACTAATAATGATGTCCAAAAAGGAAGTAATACGCAGATCATAAGTAAATTACTATATTTCATTGGTAAAGTAGCTAACAAATGAGCAATTGGATAAGATAATACAAAACAGAAGATAGTAACCCAGAAAGCAACATTCAAAGTTCTCATCCACAATATCTTATGTATTTGTCTATCTTTATCTACTTGTACTATATTTCTTTGATCATCAAATTTTAAATCCATTCCTTTTAAATATTTAGCATAAGACCATTTTGGAGCTGTATTTTTTAATGCAGTCCAATATTCAACTTTGTTCCATATCTTATGGGTTGCCATAAATTGTTCTTTATAATTTCCTTTTTCAAATTTTTTTATTTTTCTATTAGTTTTTTTTAATCCACTACTAAATCCAGATTTTTCATAGTTCAATCTAGCATAAAGTTTTCCAGAAGTTTTATTCATTGCTAGTGGATAGAAGTCTTTATAAAATGCTTCATAAACTTTCTCATCTGGTAATTCTTTTGAGTCCCATTTTTCTAATGCCGCAAATGTATTTGGAAGCATCTTTGTAATCATTCGATCATCAACACTTCTAAAAAGCATATCTCCAATCGGCATAACATAAGTAATAAAAATAAATAAGAATAAAGGAGCAACTAATAAAACAGCTTTAATTTTATTTTTTCTTTCAGCTTTTTTTAAACTAACTTCTAGGGGTAAACCGTCTGATGATAGTATTTGTTCTTTGCTCATAATAAAAAAGGGCGGCTACATAATAACCGCCCTTTAAATAAAATAAAAGTTTAATCTATAAAAAAAATTATAGACCAGCTTTCATAGCTTCCCATTTCTCACCGATCTCGTCTTGATTGTCGGCCCAGAAATTAGGATTCATAAGCATATAGTTTTTAGTGTTAGCTGGTGCTGTTGGCATATGAGGTACCATGTTAGTCTTACCATCTTTATACCAAGGCTCTCCTGCTTCCATAACAGCTATAGAAGATTTTCTCCAAGGAGCGTAAGCGATATACTTAGCACTTCCTGCTAAACCTTCTGTACTAGTCATTTCTCTAAGAACTTTCATTGCTTTACCGTTAGCATCGTTAGGTCCACCCTTAACCATTGCAAAATATTCATAGTCAAGAATTTGTCCATCCCATACTTGAGCAATTGGAGAACCTTCTCCAACAGTCGCGTTAAAGAATCTTCCGTTCCAACCAGTAGCCATTACTACTTCACCGTTAGCTAATAATTCTGGTGGCTGAGCTCCAGCATTCCAGAATACACATCCGCCTTTAGGATCTGTACAAAGTTTTTTAATTGCAGCGATAGCTTTGTCTACTCCACCATCTTTTTCAAGAGCTTTGTAAACTTTATCACCACCTTTACCTGGTTTAACTCCAACACCGCCTGCCATAGCTATTTCTAGGTTAGACATTGCACCTTTATAGATTGCTCTCTTACCAGGAAACTTTTTAGTATTAAAAAAGTCTTTGATAGTTTTTGGAGCTTTCGATAGGTTTTTTGTGTTGTAAGCATAGTTCCATGAGTAAAGAATATTCCCAACTGCACACTTAGAAGGCATGCCTGTAAAAAAATCTTTACTTGCTGGAGTTCCATCTGGAGCAGGTGCGAAGTCTTTATCAAAATCGAATTCAACAAATATACCTTCGTCACATCCAATGATAGTATCTTTTGCATACACATCAATTATGTCCCAAGTGATCTTTCCAGCTTCTTTTTGAGCTTTAATCTCTGATAATCCACCAGTGTAGTCTACCCAATCAACAGGTATACCTAATTTTTTTGCAGTTGGATCACCATACCCTAATTTTTGACTTTCAGTGTAAGCACCACCCCAAGACACTACAGTAACTGCAAATGCCGAAGTTGTGATAGAAAGCACAAAAGATAGAGCAAGTAACATTTTACTTAATTTCTTCATTTATCCTCCGTTTAAACGTTTTTTTTAAAAACAAAGTAAAACAAGATCAGAAAGATGAGTCAACACCTGATTCTAGCTAATTTATGCTTATTTAATGAAATAATTTAAGAAATTTATTTTGGATCTAACGCTCTACTATCTTTTGAATTCCAGCCAATATTAATATCTTTACCCGATTTGATATCTAGATTAGACGAACTATTTGGTACTTTCAAAATAAAACTATTATTACCTAATAGATTCACTCTCAATCTAGTATGGTCTCCATGGTAAATTACTTCTTCAATTTTACCTTTATGATTATTGTCCATTTTATCTGAAGGATTAATTATTGCTCTTTCTGGCCTTAATGATACTGTAGTTTTATCTCCTTTAGATTTAACAGAAACAGGATTTGCTAAAATTTCGTTACCACTATCAAGCTTAACCTTACAAGTGTCTCCGGAAATATCACTTACTACTCCTCCAAAAGTATTATTCTCTCCAATAAATTCTGCTACAAAAGAATTTACTGGTTCCTCGTATAATTTGTCAGGACTTGACAATTGTTGAACTTTACCATCGTTAAATACTGCAATACGATTGGACATTGTTAAAGCCTCACTTTGATCGTGAGTTACATAAACTACTGTTACTCCAATACTTTCATGAATATGTTTAATCTCATATTGCATGCTCTCTCTTAAATTTTTATCTAACGCTCCTAATGGTTCATCCATCAAAACGAGTTTAGGATCAAATACTAATGACCTAGCTACAGCTACTCTTTGTTGTTGTCCTCCAGATAATTGCATTGGCATTCTTGCTTCAAATCCTTGAAGAGAAACCATTGATAATGCCTTATCAATCTTTTTATCTGCTTCATCTTTTGGAATCTTTCTTACTCTTAAAGGAAAGGCTAAATTTTCATAGACTGTCATGTGTGGAAATAATGCATAGTTCTGAAACACCATTCCTATTCCTCTTTTATGAGGAGGTATATTGGAAATAACATTATTATCTAAATAAATTTCTCCATGAGTTGGAGTTTCAAATCCTGCTAACATCATTAAACAAGTTGTTTTACCTGAACCAGATGGTCCCAACATAGTTACAAATTCACCTTCTTCAATATCGAGATTTAAGCCTTTAACTACTAAAATTTTTCCATCATAGCTTTTATCTACATTATCAAATCTTACAAACTGCTTGTTTTTTGACATCGGAGATTTAAAACATTTGTAGGGTTATTTATCAAGTTATTTTTATTTCAACTATTTGATGTGTAATTCTTTAGGAAAATTACAGAATAATTCACATCCTTCATCTGTTATTCTTATCGCTTCAGATGCTTCTACTCCCCAATTTCCAAATTGCATGACTGCAATCATATGAAAAGTAACGTTAGGTTTTAAAATCGTCATATCGCCTTTGGATATGTTAAGTGTATGTTCGCCCCAATCTGGAGGATAGCCAATTCCTATTGAATAACCTGTTCTAGATGTTTTTTCTATTCCATATTTATCTAATATTTTCCAAAAGGCTTGTGCAACATCATCTGCAGTCTTTCCAGGTTTTGCTGAGTCAATACCTGCTTGTAAAGCTTCATTAGTTCTATTCATTGTATCAATTTTTTGATTATCAGGTTTTCCTAATAATACTGTTCTTGCCATTGGGCAATGGTATCTTTGATATGCTCCAGAAAGTTCTATAATTGTAGCCTCCCCCTCAACAAACTTATCTTGAGTAGCTGTTAAATGAGATGCTGAAGTTCCTTTTCCAGTTGGTAATAAAGTTGCGATACTAGAATACTCACCTCCAAATTCTGTAGTTCCATAAAATAATGCTTTTTGGATTTCACCAACTGCATCGCATTGTCTGACACCCGGATTTATCACCTCAATAGCAGTTTGCATTCCTTTTTGAGAAATAAGTGCTGCTGATTTCATTAGTTTAATTTCTGCCTCTGATTTTACCAATCTTACCCAATTAACCAATCTTTCTGAGTCTTTAAATTTTGCATTAAGTAATCCCTTTTTTAATTTTTCATAACAATAAGCGGTAAAATAATGACTATCCATTTCTAATCCTATACTAAGTTTGTCCCACTTTTTTTCCTTTATAATTTCCACAAGATTATCATATGGATGAGTTGGCCAAGTATGAATATATTTTTCATCATAAGGTATGATATTTTCATTTTTTAAATAAGTTTTTATATAAGCTCCACCAGAATCTTGTTTTCTTATCCAGCACAATGGTTCCTCTGCATTAACGTGAACTAGAACTGCTTGAGCATAATAAAATGACCAAGCATCATAGCCAGTCAAGTAGTTCATGTTTGCGGTATCATGAGAAATCAATAATTCTATGCCTTTTTCTTGCATAGCTTTTTGCACTTTTTTTAATCTATTTTTATATTCTTCTTTAGAAAAGTTCATATATCTTAAATATTAAATAATTTTCCAAAACCTTTAATCTTTTCTTTATAATCAATTTGATTAAGAGAGTCCCAAATTAAAGTTTGGTTACTTGAAAGAACAATTTTATTCAATTTGGTTTCTAATTTATCAATTATTGACAAAACAGGTAACGCAGTGCATGAAACAAATAATGCATCACTATCTTTTAAATTTATTTTAGACAAAACATTAAACAAATCATCTGGATCTACTTTTCCTATATCTATATCTGATGCTATGTCAAAATAAGTTAGTGAATTTATAGTTATACCTTCTTTTTCAAAATAATTAATAATTGAGTCATTTATTTCTTTTGTATATGGAGTAAAAACTGAAATTTTATTTATATTAAATTTTTTAAAAGCTTTAATAGCTGAAGTTATTGGAGTTGTAACCTTAGCTTCTGGTTTTGCTAAGTTAATCTTTTTTTTTATTGAGCTAAAACCAGCAGCAACTGTTCCTGAGGTACAACCATAAGCAACACAATCTATTTTTTGATCTGGCAAGATTTCTTTGGTTACATTAGTAATATCTTCAGCCATTTTAGCTAGAGTTTCATTGGTCAGAGGATTATAACAATGTATTCTATTTACATAGAGATCAATATTCCTTCCATAAACAACGTTATTAAAATCTTTTTCAATCCTAAAATCGCTTCCAAGTGATATAAGGCCGATTCTTGGATTGGCTTTTAATATAAACTTNGGTTCTACTTTGTTTAATTTCATAATTTACCTATAATATATGGATTAAATATATATTGATTAAGGAGTCTAGTTAAATTAGAGTTTGGAAAAGCGTACATAACTCGTCGTTATTTCTAAAGAATACGAAAGTGGGATCAGTCGTCTTTAAATATGTTTATTTAAGGAGGTTTGAATGAAATTTGGATATTTTTGTAATACTACTAATTGGAATCATAAACCATATGATCAATTATTAAATGAAACACAAGAAATCACTGAATATTGTGATAAAAATAATTGGAACTCAATCTGGTATACTGAACATCATTTTAATCATGAAGGAATGGAATCATGTACAAATCCTTTGATGATGGGTGTAGATGCTGCGGCTAGAACTAAACAAATAAGAATTGGACAGGCTTGTAATGTAATAACTTTTCATAATCCTATTCGTCTAGCTGAAGATATAGCTTTACTTGATCAATTATCTAATGGAAGAGTTGAGGTTGGTATTGGTAGAGGGATTTATGGAAGAGAAGCAATTAATATGAACAAAGAAGCAGATCTTAAAGATCAAGCTAAAAATTTTAGATTATTTGAAGAGTCTTTAACAATTATGAAAAAAGCTTGGACAGAAGAATTCTTTAGTCATGAAGGCGAATTTTATACTTATCCATCACCAAACTTTGTATGGCAACACGATATGAGTCCTCCAAGTAAAAAATTTTTAGATACTAAAACTAATGAAATAAAAAAATTAAGTATTGTTCCTAAACCTAAACAAAACCCACATCCACCTATATGGCAAGTAGTTGATGGTGCAAGATCAATTGAGTGGGCAGCGCAAAATGGCCTTAATACAATTATGTGGATACCAACTGTTAAAGCTTTAAANAAAAGATTCGAAATCTACAGAGATGCTAAATCTAAAGCAGAAAATAGAGATGTTCCATTAGGTGANGGTATATCCTTAGTTAGAGATATGTTCGTTGCGGAGACTATGGAGGAAGCAGAGAAATTAGCCGGTGAACATATTATAAATTATATGAAATGGGTTTGTCATTGGCGTGGATTAGGAAATCATATGGATCCAGGTGAAGAATTGCCAGAAACAAAACATAAATTAGATTTATTAAATTATAATTTTTTACATAAAAGAAATTTATTATTTGGAACTCCAGAATATGTTGTTAATAAAATTAATGAGTTAAAATCCGAATTAAACTTACAAAATCTTCAAGTTTGGTCAAACTTTCCAGGAATTAATCACGAAACTTGTATGAGAAGTATAAAATTATTTAATGATGAGGTAATCCCAAAAATTAATTTAGATTCTTCTAATATAGAAAAAGCCAGTTAATGGATTTGAAGCTTAGAAAGTTTGCAAAATTTGTAGATAAAACTTTTATCGAAGGTGAGAAAAAAGCTAAAGAACCTGTATTACTAGTTTCTGTAGCAGCTGTTTTTAAAAACCCTTGGGCAGGCAGGGGATTTGTCGAAGACCTGAAGCCAATAATTTTAGACCTTGCTCCAAAGCTTGGTGATATTTTAGTTCCTGAGTTGATAAAGGAAATTGGATCACCTGAAAAAATTTTAGCCTATGGAAAAGCTGGAACTGTTGGTCTAGACGGTGAAATAGAACACGCCTCAGCTTTTATCCATACTTTAAGATTTGGAAATAAATTTAGAGATGCGGTTGGGGGAACATCTTATTTAAGTTTTACTAATACTAGAGGACCAGCAGGATCTAAAATATCTATTCCAATGATGCATAAAACAGACTCTGGCTTAAGACCTTATTATTTAACTCAAGAGTTTACTATCCATGATGCCCCTTTTAATGATGAAATTATAATAGCCATTGGTGGTGCTGCTAGTGGACGAGCTCATGCCAGAACAGGAGATCGTTACCAAGATATGAAAGAAATGGGACTAGATCCTAAATAAGTTAATGTCTAAAAATTTTGATCCAAATCAAAATTATTTTCAATTCAATGATAATAATACTGTTCCAATAGTATTTATTCATGGTGTTGGGCTTAGTCATAAAATGTGGTTTCCTCAAATACGTTTCTTTGATAATTTTTCGACCCTCACTTATGATTTATTGGGTCACGGTAAAACTCCTTATAATAAAGATGAAATCTCATTAAATGATTTTTCAAATCAGCTCATATATTTATTGGATTTTTTAAAAATTAATAAGATTAATCTAGTCGGTTTTTCTTTAGGTTCTCTTATAGCTTTAGATTTTGCATCAAAATATCAAGATAAATTAAATACACTTTCTCTAATAGGTACAACGTATAAAAGAAGTGATAATGAAAGAGCTCAAGTTTTAGATAGATTCTATCAAGCTAAGCTTAACAAGCCCATTTCTAAACAAGCATTAAAAAGATGGTTCAGCGATGAATATTTAAAAATACATCCCGAAATCTATGAACAATTCTCAAATATTCTAAATAAAAAACCTGAAGATCATTTAAATTTTTTGAAAGCCTATAAATTATTTGCAAATCATAAGGACAATGTTGAGATTATAAAAAAAATAAAAACAAGAACACTTATAATGACAGGTTCAGATGACCCTGGGTCTACAGTAGCTATGTCAAAATCCTTAAATAATGACTTAATAAGCTCAAGTTTTGTTGAAATAAATAATGGTAAACATCTTTGTAGTATAGAATGCTCGGATGATGTTAATATAAACATTAAAAAATTTATCAAAAAGTAAATGTCAAAAATTCAAAACTTTAAAATGTATATAAATGGTGAATGGGTCGACTCTGTATCTAAAAAAAAAATTGAAACTCTTAATCCTGAAAATAATGAGATTTGGGCTACAGTTCCAGAGGCTAATGAGAAAGATGTTGATAAAGCTGTTAAGGCAGCTCAGAAAGCTTTTGAACATTCATGGTCTAATTTACATCCTAGAGAAAGAGCAAAATATTTAAGAACTCTTGGAAATCTATTAAGAGAAAATGCTGAACATCTTGGAACTATTGAAACAATTGATACTGGAAAACTTTTTAGAGAAACAAAAACCCAAGCAAATTATATTGCAGAATATTATGATTATTTTGCTGGTCTTGCAGATAAAGTTGAAGGAACTGTTATTCCAATAGATAAATCAAACATGCAAGTAACAACAACAAGAATACCAATAGGAGTTGTTGCAGCAATTATTCCTTGGAACTCTCAAATGTTGTTAACTGCGGTAAAACTTGCACCAGCTTTAGCAATGGGAAATACTGTAGTTATAAAAGCTTCTGAACTCGCTCCAGTAACTTTGTTAGAATTTGCAAAATTAGTTGAAAAATCTGGAATACCAAAAGGAGTTATTAATATTATTACTGGTCTAGGTGAACCTTGTGGTAAAGCATTAACCACCCATAAACTTGTGGAAAGGATAGCTTTTACAGGTGGTCCTGAAACAGCAAAACATATAGTAAAAAACTCTGCAGAAAATTTATCAGAAGTTAGTTTAGAGTTAGGTGGGAAAAGTCCTGTTGTGGTATTTAATGATGCTGAGCAAGAAAATGCTCTTAATGGAATAACTGCTGGGATTTTTGGTGCTAGCGGTCAAAGCTGTATCGCAGGATCAAGACTTTATATCCAATCAAAAATCTATGATGAATTTTTAAACAAATTAGTAAAAAAAGCGGAAAAAATAAAATTAGGAGCTCCTATGGATAAAGATACTCAAATGGGTCCCTTAAATAGTTTTAAGCAATTAGAAAATATTGAAAAGAATATCAAAGAAACTGTTAAACAAGGTGGTAAAATTAGATGTGGAGGAAAAAGATCAGAAATATCTAATAAAGGATACTATTTTCCTGCAACTATAATTGAATGTAAAAATCATAACTTACCTACTGCTGAAAATGAATTATTTGGACCAGTTTTATCGGTAATGAAATTTGACACTGAAGAAGAAGCAGTTAATAAAATGAACGATAACAAATATGGTTTATCTTCAGGGGTTTATACTTCAAACCTCGGTAGAGGTATGAGAGTCTCGAAGGCTATTAGAGCAGGAATAGTTTTTGTAAATACCTATAGACTAATTTCACCAATGGCTCCTTTTGGGGGGATTAAAGATAGTGGTTATGGAAAAGAAGCAGGTATTGAGTCTATAAAGGAATATACAAGAATAAAAACGACATGGTATAATTCATCAGATAAACCTATGGAAGACCCATTTACAATGGGATAAGAACTTGCCTTTAAAACACATCTTAATTTTATTATTTATAATGGCTGCACATGGGAGTGCTTTTCCTGTAGCTAAATTAGCATTAAATAACTCTGTGCCTCCTATTCTTATGGCTTCACTTAGAATGGGATTGGTATTAATTATATTAATTCCTTTTTGGAAATTTAAAATACCTCATAAAAGATATTTCCCTTCTCTTATAGCTTTTTCAATTTCTATGGGAGTTTTGGTTTATGTATTTATGAATCTATCTCTTTATTATTCATCGATAATATCTCCAATAATTGTTGGCTCCCAGCTAGCTATACCTTTTGGAATACTTGCAAGCGCTTTGATGATTGGAGAAAATATCAGTAGGAATAAATGGCTACTTATCTTTACTTCTTTTGTTGGTATTTTAATAATCTTTTTTGATCCAAAGTTAAGTAATAATCTTTTAGGTTTATTTTTTGCAAGTTTAATGGCGTTATTTTTTGGTCTAGCTCAAGTTTACTCTAGACAATTAAAAGATCTGGATACTAGTTTAATCAACTCAAGTATTGGCCTTTTTGGTTTCATCTTTTTATTAATTATTTCTTATATCATTGAGGGTAATACGATTTCTAATTTTAAATCAATTAGTCTGGACTCCTGGATTCTTATTTCTTATCAGGCTATTATTGTCTCTTTATGTGCTCATCTACTAATGTTTTATCTGTATAAATTTTATACAGTTGGTCAAATTTTTCCTTTTTATTCTTTATTCCCTATTTTTGGAATAATCTTAACTTTTTTGGTATTTCGAGAGGTTCCATCAATAATGTTCATATTTGGTGGTATAATTGTTATAACTTCGGTCTTTTTGCTTCATAAAATAAGCTAATTTAATCATTGAAAAATTAATTTAATCATAATTAAATTAGCTTTTATAAATTGTTAACAATCAAAGAGGTAATAATGAAAAAACTATTTATTGCTGCTTTTATGTTTGTATCAACTTTTACATCAAACATATTCGCAGACGGACATGGAATAAAGATGGGAATTATCTTAGGATTTACTGGTCCTATAGAATCTCTAACTCCAGCTATGGCTGCTTCAGCAGAACTTGCTTTTAAAGAAGCTTCTGACTCAGGTTCGCTTTTAGGTGGAAAAAAAATTGAAGTAATAAGAGCAGATTCAACTTGCGTTGACTCAGCAGCAGCAACTTCAGCCGCTGAAGGTGTGATTTCTCAAGGTGTTGCAGCGATTATGGGTGCTGACTGTTCAGGTGTAACTGGTGCTATAGCATCAAATGTTGCTGTGCCAAATGGTGTAGTAATGATCTCACCTTCTGCGACATCTCCTGGACTAACTACTTTAGATGACAAAGGGTTCTTTTTTAGAACTGCTCCATCTGATGCTAGAGGTGGTCAAATCTTAGCTGATATTACTAAAGACAGAAAAGTTAAAAGTGTTGCTATTACTTATACTAATAATGACTATGGAAAAGGTTTAGCTGATGTTTATGCAGCAGCAGTTAAAGCTCATGGTATTAAAGTTACAACTGTAGCAGCTCATGAAGATGGTAAAGCAGATTACTCTTCTGAGGTTGCGACACTAGCTTCTGCAGGTGGTGATGCAGTTGCTGTAATTGGTTATCTAGATCAAGGTGGAAAAGGAATTATTCAAGGTTCTTTAGACTCTGGAGCTTTTGATAAATTTATTTTATCTGATGGTATGATTGGTGATTCATTGACTGATACATTTGGAAAAAGTTTAAATAAATCTTTTGGTTCAATTCCTGGTTCTACAGGTAAAGGAGCTGGTGTTTTTTCAAAAGTTGCCAAAGGTGCTGGAATAAACTCTTCTGGTCCTTATACAGGTGAGTCATATGACGCTGCAGCTTTAATAGTTCTTGCTATGCAAGCAGGTGAGTCTGCTGACAGAGCCTCTATTGCAAAAAATGTAATGGGTGTTGCTAATGGACCTGGAACTAAAATTTATCCAGGCGAACTAAAAAAAGGTTTAGATTTACTAGCTAAAGGTAAAAAAATTGATTACGAAGGTGCAACTGGAGTTTCTTTTACTAAAGTTGGTGAAGCCGAAGGTTCTTTTTTAGAAAAAGAAATCAAAGGTGGAAAATTTAAAACTAAAAAACAAAGATAGTTAATATTATATTTTAAACCCCAGCAGTGAAAATTGCTGGGGTTTTTTTTATTTCAAAATACTTGTTAATACATAAAAAGTTAAAAAACACATAAATAAAATAATAATAGTATTTATAATATTCCAAATTTCTTTACTTTTTAGGTAATTTGATAAATATTTAGACAAATAACCAATTATAAAAAAAAAAATTATTGAAGATATAGATGCACCTATACCAAACATGTATTTATCATTAATAGAAAAATTTTTAGAAAAGTTACCAAGAAAAAAAACTGTATCTGAATACACATGAGGATTTAAATAAGTAAACCCCAATGTTCTAAAAATAATTTTAAAATAGGAAATTTTTTTAATCTTTTTATCAAATTTTATTACACTCTTTTGGGTTTGTATCTTATTCCATATAAAATGTAATAAAAAAATTAAAAGTAATATATTGAGAATTAACTCAACAGAAGAAGTAAAAAAAATTTCAAAATGATGAAATAAAAATATACCTAAAAAAATTAATAAAAAATCTGATAATGCACAAATTATACAAACTGTAAAAATAAATTGTTTTTTTAAGCCTTGCTCTATAACAAATATATTTTGTGCCCCAATTGCTAATATCAAACTTAATCCTGTAAAAAAACCTAAAAAAAGAAAATCCATAAATTAAATTTTAATAAAAATTTGATATTATTTCTAAAATTCTAAATATTGAGACAACTACTAAGAAAATAATCAGAAGATTGAGGCTACTTAATTTCAAAAAAGAAATTAAACTCATCTAAAACATGTATTTGTCAACCATATACATGAACCAAGCTATTGCAGCACCTAATATAATATATTTCATATCTTGATTATTTTATTTCTATTTTTTCTGGAAGTATACCCTTAGGTCTATACCTCATAATTAACAAAAGTCCTATCCCCATCATTAAATACCTAAAGTATGGAACACTCTCTAACAAATGAGCTTTTAAAGCATTTGTTTCTGGTAAACCTGAGGTAAATAAATTGATTAAAAATAATGCTATAGGTGCTGCCTCGATCCATAAAAACCAAACTGCAAAACCACCTAAAATTGCTCCAAAATTATTTCCACTTCCTCCAACAATAACCATTACCCAAATTAAAAATGTATACCTCATTGGTCTATAGCTTCCAGGTGTAAATAGACCATCTTGTGTAACTAACATCGCGCCAGCAATTCCAACTATTGCAGAGCCTAAAATAAAAATTAATAAATGTTGTTTAACAACATTTTTACCCATGGCATTTGCTGCTTCCTCATTATCCCTTATAGCTCTCATCATTCTTCCCCATGGAGAATAAAGTGCTTTTTGAGTTATTATTAATAAAATTAAAACAACAATTAAAAATAAACCTGAGTAACAAAGTTTTACAAAAACTGATGAACCTTCTATTACTAATTGATTTAATGCCGCTTGTTTATCAGAAAGATTTGAAATTAATTCTAATTTTCCTGAATTAAATCTTGCCACTAAATTAATAAACCACTCTTTTGTCTGTAGTTCAATTTCGTATGGTACTGGTCTTTTTAAACCAACCACATTTTTTACACCTCTAGTTAACCAGTCTTCATGTTTAATAATTGCAATAACAATCTCAGAAATAAGTAAAGTGGCTATGGCTAAATAATCTGCTCGTAATCCTAATGCAACCTTACCAACTATAAAAGCAAGACCAGCTGCAAATAAAGCTCCTACTATCCAAGAAAAAACTATTGGTAAGCCTAATCCACCAAGAAAACCTGTAGTAGCAGGATTGACTGACTCAATTGCCTCTATACTTTGTTCAGAAGTAATTCTAATAAATATTATTCCACCAATTATTATTCCTGCTATTATGTAAGATCTTATTTTAGATTTTTTAAAGTTTTTAAGGATAAATTTAATAATTACTACCATTGCAACAATTAACCAGATACACATAATGATATTAAATCCTCCTGCTTGCCAAGCTTCCTGAACAGGGGCAACAGAAATAAGTACAGCTGCTAGTCCACCAAGAGCAGTGTATCCCATTATACCAAAATTAATTAATCCAGCGTAGCCCCATTGAATATTAGCTCCCATAGTCATTACTGCAGAAATTAAACACATGTTCAAAATTGATAAGGCAACGTTCCATGATTGAAAAATACCTACTAAAATAATGAGACCCAACATTATTGTGTAAGCATAAATTACATTTAAATTTTTTCTCATAATACCTTTCCTTTAAAAATTCCAGAAGGTCTATAAAGTAAAACTATGACTAATATTGAAAAAGAAACTGCAAATTTATAATCTGTGGATAGGAGTTGAAGTAAACTGTCAGGCTCCAAACTTTCTGGAAGAATGTACATGAAGAATTTTTTATATGCATAAGTTAAAAATATTTCAGAAAACGCTATAACATATCCACCTAAAAATGCTCCAAAAGGATTTCCTATACCTCCTACTATAGCAGCTGCAAATATTGGGAGCATATTGTTAAAATAAGTAAATGGTTTAAAACTTTTATCTAAACCGTAGAGAGCTCCACCTATAGTAGCTAAAATTCCTGCTATAATCCATGTTATCAATACAATTCTTTTTGGATCTATTCCTGATAATAATGCTAAATCTTCATTATCTGAGTAAGCCTTCATACTTTTTCCAGTTTTTGTTTTATTCAAAAACCAAAATAAAATAGAAACTAAAACAAGAGTTATAAATATTGTTATTATTTGAGTAGATTTAATTGCTAAACCCTCATTAAGTCCTGTCATCTCTTTAAATTCGCTTGCTTTTATCAAAAATTTTTTACCATCAAAAAATCTCCTATCCCCAGGCCCAATAACTATTCTTACTACTGCTTGAGTAACAAACATTACTCCGATACTGACCATTGCGAGTTGAACTGGGGGACTTTTATTTACTCTATAAAATTTAAAAACAAATTTATCTACACAAAGCATATATATAATTGTTAATATTATAGCAAAGGGTATGGCTAATAATGCTGTTGGTAATACCCCTAAAGAGATGCCCAGAGATTGAAAATACCAAGTAAATAAAATTGCAAACATAGTTCCTAAAGACATCATGTCTCCGGTTGCAAAATTAGCAAACCTTAATATACCATAAATTAAAGTTACAAATATTGCTCCAAGAGCTAATTGTGATCCATAAGTAAGTGCAGGAACAAAAATATAATTTAATAATAATATTATAGCATTTAAAAAATCCATATCATCCACCTAAAAAAGAACTTCTAACTCTAGGGTCATTTAACAATTCACTGCCAGTACCTGCGTAACGATTTTCTCCTGTAACTAAAACATATCCTCTATCAGAAATTGATAAGGCTTGTTTAGCGTTTTGTTCAACCATTAATATTGCAACATTAGTTTTTTTTACTTTTAAAATGTGATCAAATAATTCATCCATTACAATTGGTGAGACTCCCGCAGTTGGTTCATCTAACATTAGTACAGTAGGTTTAATCATCAACGCTCTTCCAAGCGCCACTTGTTGTCTCTGACCACCAGATAATTCACCAACTAATTGATTTTTTTTTTTTCTTAAGATTGGAAATAATTCATAAATTTCTGTTATAATCTTTTTATAATCATCCTCTCTTAAATATGCGCCCATTTCTAGATTTTCCTCTACTGTCATTCCTGCAAAAACATTTTTTGTTTGGGGTACAAATGAAATCCCTTCTTTTACTCTATCTTGAGGTGATAATTTTGTAATATCTTTTCCATTAATCTTGACTATTCCAGATTTTAAATTTATCAGACCAAGCATTGCTTTCATTGCAGTAGATTTTCCAGCCCCGTTGGGACCTAAAATTGAAACTATCTCTCCTCTTTCAACTTTAACAGAACATGAATTGATTATATCTGGTCCATTGCCATACCCACCAGTCATTTCATTACCTTCAAAGAAAGCCATTAATTATTATCCTTATATTTTGTTCCTCTTCCTAGATAACTTTCAATTACCTTTTCATCTTTTTTGGCATCTTCTACTGATCCTTCAAATAAAACAGAACCTTCTGCCATAACAATTACTGGATCACATAATCTTCCAATAAAATCCATATCATGTTCAATCATACAAAAAGTATAGCCTTGTTCTTTATTTAATCTCTCAATAGCTGTTCCTAAATCTTTTAACAAAGTTCTATTAACACCTGCACCTACCTCATCTAATAAAACTAGTTTAGCATCAACCATCATTGTTCTGCCAAGCTCAAGTAATTTTTTTTGCCCCCCAGATAAATTTCCAGCTAATTCGTTTGACAAATGTTTCAAATTTAAAAAATCAACAACATCTTGAGCTTTTTGTTTAATCATCTGTTCTTCACTTTTTACAAGACTTGGCCTCATTAAAGCAGTCATAAGTCTTTCTCCTGATTGATTCCCAGGAACCATCATTAAATTTTCAAGTACTGATAAGTTTGTAAATTCATGAGCTATCTGAAAAGTTCTGAGTAAACCTTTTGAAAATAATTCATAAGAAGGGGTATCAGTAATATTTTCATTATTAAATATTACTTTTCCTTCTGAAGTTTTTAAATTACCTGCTATTAAATTAAATAAGGTGGTTTTTCCTGAACCATTAGGTCCTATTATTCCGGTAATTGATCCTTTTTTAATCTTTAAAGAGCATTTTGATACTGCTGCTAGGCCCCCAAAGTATTTAGATAGATGCTCAATTTCTAGAATATTTTCATTCATCGATGCTTCAACCTAATCTTTTGCGAATATTATTTAGAGTTTTTTCAAAAAACTTATAATAGCCAGCCTTTCTTAATTCATTCACTCCCTGCCAATTTAATCCACCAGGTGTTTGTGACTCTTTTACAAAATTTTTTAACGGTTTATTAGAATTAACAGCAGCTAATTCAGCCAAGGCTGAATACAATGAAGTAATATAATTTTGAGCTTGTATTCTGTTCAAGCTCTTCTTGACCATCCAATTTGACAATAGATTTAATAATTCATAAAATGATGCCATCGTACCTGAAATTGCCCAAAAATTATTAGATAGATTTTCATTTTTTATTTCTATAGTGGTGCCCATTTTATTGAAAAAATTTTTCACACTTTTATTGGGTGGAAAAATTACAATAGGTCCTTTACCTAAACGCGCCGGAGGCATAGGAATTGCTCTTACAATTTTAACCTTTTTTTTTGTTTTCTTTTTTAATTGTGAGTAATTTATTGTAGAAATAAAACTAATTATAGTTTGTTTGTTTCTAAATTTTAATTTAGGTAATATTTTTTTGCCTACTTCTGGTAGAACACCTAAAAAAACCCAATCAGAATTATCTATTACTTCTTGATTGCTTTTTGCAATAACTACTTTTTTAAATTTTTTTTTTAAATTTTTAGCTTTAGTCTTATTTCTTGGAGAAATGTTTATCTTTTTAAAAGATATTTTAGAATTACATATGCCTGTAATTACATCTGATGATATATTACCTGTTCCTATAAATCCTAATTTCATAATACATAGTATATCAATATTAATTATTTTTTTAGGCAAAAAAAAAGCCCCCTCTATAGGGGGCTTAAATTTTAAATCTCTAAATCTTCTTTATTAAAATGATTTTCCCATTGATAGGGCTAAAGCTTTGTTATCTAAGTCAGCCATACCAGTTGTACCATTGTCTGTTTGCCAACCAACTGTATTATAGTCAGTTGATGAATAATCAACTTTAAAAAAGTAGTCACCTCTTTGATGTCTTAGTCCGATTCCAATTTTTCTACCTTCTAAGTCTCTACCTGAAGTAATGTTTGTAGATGAAAGAGATGAATTCTTACCTTCAACATCAGCTGTTGAATAACCTAAAGTTCCATAAAAAGTTGTAGCTTCAGTCATTTTAATTCCTGGTTGTACATAAAATGTCATGTGATCGCTAATAGTACCTTCTACTGAGTTAGTTCCAGTAGTAGCAGTTCCCGCAGCAGCTTTTCCAGCTATTGAACTTTGAGTTGTTGTTCTTTTATCAATGTCAGCATCCATAGGCACATAATCTATTCCAACAGATATAACATAAGCATCTGAATCTAATGTGTATTCTGCAAATATAGAACCTGCCATAAATTTGTCAGTTACAGATTTAGTAGCATCAATTGTAGTGTTACTGTCTACGTCTTCTTTTGCATCAGTATCTAAAGAGTTTGAACTTAATGTTACTCCAATACCCATACCAGCGAAGGCTGAGCTAGCACTTAAAAGCAATACAGAAAGAGTAGTTGCAAATAGTTTTTTCATAATTCCCTTTGTCTTAAAAATTGTTATTAACGGTAATAACATACACGATTCTTAATATTTTACATTCTTTAAAAACTTATTTTCATAGGTTGTAATTCAAAAAAACCAATAAAAACAACAAAAATTTGTTGTAAAAATATCACATTTTAAAAAAAATTAAAATGCACCTCTAATTCTCATTAATTCCCTACTTAAATCCTTGTTTTCTTTAAAAGGCTTACGGCCATGAAGCCAAAAATAATTATTAACTACTAACGATGAACCTACGGGTAATTTTATAATGATTTTATTTTTACTTTCTTCTAATGCATCTGATAGTTTTTGTAAGAATACACCTTGCTCCATATTCTTAGGCTCAGGAAATTGATCAATATAAGAAATTTGTATTCTGTTGTTCTCATCTTCAAAAAATACTGGGTGTTCTACTTTGTAATCAATTTTTTTGCTTTTAGGCGAGCCCCAGAGCAAATTTTGTTTGCTAATTGGATCATTATATAAATCTTCACAATGTTCCCAGTCATCAAGATGAAGCAAGGTTGTTTCTCCTCCAAAAGCATTTTTTTCCTCCAATTTAGTCATCAATAACCAATCAGTTTTTTCTTTTACATAAGTTCCATCAGTATGAAGATCCATATTTATGTAAGCTTTTCTTAAATATGAGTCACTTCTATCTTCATGTTTGACATGAAATCTTGCATAATATTTGCCAGCCATTGAGTCATAATTAGGAATCCCTATTAAATGAGCAATTGCAGTTGATAATTTAATTAAAAATGTTTGGTTAATTTTAGAGTTAATATTTTTAGGACTAAATATAAAACATCCAGTATTTCTATCTCGGACGATTGAATTCATCACTTTACTTAGTTTATTTAAAGTTAAATCATCTAAGCTTTTAGCTATTGTGAATCTAGTAAATGGTTTATATTCCAACGCAGTAATATCAAATTTATTAAAAGGGAATACTAGTTTATCTAAAATTTCATTGTCAATTTTTATATTAACTATTTTATTTGATCGGTCATGAGATGAAATATCAAAGCCATCAATTTTGTACATGTAATTCTGGGATAGTCCTAAAAAACCGGGAGCTAAAGATGGCTAAGTAGGACTATCTATACTTATAATATCATATGTAGAAAAAAAATGCATTAATGATTTTTTTGAAATATAAGGAATTTATGAAAAAAAAAGGTCACACCCCCATAACTAAGGTAAAAAATCCAGAACCAAATATAGAAGACCCAGATTGGATAATTTGGGCTGCTTGGGCTGATAGGATTACTTTTGAAGAAATAAAAAAAAAAACTGGAAAGACAGAATCTGAAGTTATAAAAATTATGCGTAGATCCTTAAAACCTTCCTCATTTAGGTTATGGAGAAAAAGAGTAAATCAAAAAAGTATAAAACATAGAAAAAAATTTGAATATTCAAGAAAAGAAATAACTAGTAAAATTAGAAAGAATGATTATTTATAAAGTATGAAAAATGTAATAATCTATACTGGTCCAAATTGTAATTACTGTGAAGCAGCTAAAAGATTGTTGGCTAGAAATAATATTAACTTTAAAGAAATAAATATTGCTAATGTTAATGGTGCTATGGATGAAATGATTATGAAAGCTGACGGAAAAAGAACTATTCCTCAAATCTTTTTTGATGATCAACACATTGGTGGTTACGATGAGGCACGAGCCCTAGAGAAAGAAAATAAATTACAAAACTTATTAAAATAGTATTATTTTTTAGGTTTAAATATTAAACAAACACCATTATTACAATATCTTTTTCCAGTAGGATCAGGACCATCTTCAAAAATATGACCATGATGTCCACCACATTTCTTACAATGATATTCTGTTCTAGCATAACCTAATAAATGATCTGTTTTGGTTTCAAATACTTCAGGTAAAGATTTGTAAAATGAAGGCCAACCTGATCCACTTTCGTATTTAGTATTCGAATCAAATAATTTTTCATCACAATTAATACAGTGATAAGTCCCTTCTCTTTTTTCTTGATTTAGCTCACTAGTTCCTGGTGGTTCGGTTCCTTCTTCAAATAAAACTAATTTTTGTTCAGCGCTAAGATCTTTATTAATTTTTTTAATCATAATTTTTTATTCTAATACTCTTATTGGTTTTCCAGCAACACAAGCTTCTAACGCTTCAATCATTTGAGTATAAAAAATACTATAATTTTCTGCTGTAACATAACCAATGTGTGGTAAGAGTAATGCATTAGATAAAAATCTTAATTTATTATTTTCTGGTAAAGGTTCTTTTTGATAAACATCAAGTCCAGCACCAGCTATAACATTGGTTGATAATGCAATAATTAAATCATCTTCATTAATAATTGACCCTCTCGATGTATTTATCAAAAAAGCTGTTTTTTTCATCATATCTAACTCTTTCAATTTTATTAATTCTTTATATCTTTCACCACCTTGCACATGTATCGATACAAAATCTGAATTATGAAATAAGTCCTCTTTACTAGAAGGTAATACTTCTAGTTCTTTACATTTATCTAAATTTAAATTTTCACTCCAAGCAATAACTTCCATACCAAAAGCTTTTCCTATTTTTGCTACTTGAGTACCAACCCTGCCTAATCCTATTAATCCTAAAATTTTACCTTTAAGCTCAAAACCAATAGTTGTTTGCCAATATCCTTGATACATATTATCAATTTCTTCCTTAAAATTTCTAGCTAAACCTAAAATTAATGCCCAAGTTAATTCTGAAGTTGGTGTTAAATTTATTTCAGTTCCACAAACTATAATTCTTCTTTTTTTAGCTGCTTTTAAATCAATTGCTTTATTCCTAGATCCGCTAGTTATGATATATTTAAGATTATTTAAATTATCTATTAAATTTTTTGATATAGCTGTTCTTTCTCTCATTATTAAAAGCGCTTCAAAGTCTCCTAGTTGTTCTATAGCATCTGCCTCATCAATAAAGGGTTGACTAAAAATTTTAAATTCATATTTACCGGATAAATTTTTTAAATCCACAAATTCTTGAGAAACATTCTGGTAATCATCTAAAATAGCAACTTTAAGCATTTTCAATTTTTTTGTTTGATAAGAGTAACCCTAACATAATTAAAATAGATCCAATAAGATGATAAAATTCAAATTTTTCATTAAAGAATATTATTGCAAAAAATGTACTGAATAAAGGTATCAAAGATAAAAAAATACCTGCTCTATTTGCACCAATTATCGAGACAGCACCTGCCCAACAATAATAAGAACCTATACTTGGAAACAAAGCTAAAAAAATAAGAATATAAAAAAGATTAATATCAATTTTTATTAACTGTCCTTGCGAAAATTCATAAAGAAACTGTGGAAAAACACAAATTAATCCAAAAGTACATATGACATGAACTAGGGTAAGAAGTGGCAATGTAAATTTTTTTTTCTTTAAAAGAGTTGAATACACGCCCCAGCTTAAAGCTCCTCCTATCATTATAATATCACCTTTATTAAAATTTAATGATAGCAAAATCTCCGTATCAAATTTTGTTATAATTGATAAAATTCCTAATACTGAAATTATAAGTCCTAAAATTTGAAATTTATTAGTTTTTTCAACATTAAATAAAAAACACAATAATATTATTACTGCTGGAATTGCTGTATTGAAAAGAGTTGCATTAATTACTTGTGTATGAATTAAAGATAAATAAGTAAAAGAATTAAATAAACCAACACTCGTGAAACCTAGAAAAAATAATAAAGGTAAATTGTCTAAAATAGTATCTTTATATTTTAGTATCTCTTTAAAAGTAAAAGGCAATAATAAAAGCCACACAAGTAACCATCTATAAAACACTAATGACAAAGGAGGAATATTTATTAGGAAAGCAAATTTTCCTATAACAAAATTTCCAGACCAAAATAAAGTTGCACATACTAGCATTATATATGCCTTACTATTTTGCATGGATTAACTAAATCTTATAGAGCTATAAGGTTCTAAGTTTAAGTTAGTATTTTCTTGAGCTATCATTCCAGAAACAATCTTTCCAGATATTGGNCCTAANGTCCATCCTAAATGNTGNTGNCCAAAACAATAAAATACATTTTTATGATTTTTTGAAGGCCCCATCACTGGTAAAAAATCAGGCAAACTAGGTCTAAATCCTAACCATTCGTCTTCATGTTCAGGCAAATTACCAAGCATATATTTTGCATTATTTACTAAATTATTTATTCTTGCTTTAGATAATGGATTTTCCAATCCTCCAAACTCAACTGTACCGACAACTCTAAGACCTTGTTCCATTGGTGTTATTCCAAAACCTCTATTTGAAAAAATCACAGGTCTATTTAAAAGATGGTCGCACCCTTTAAAATGAACATGATAACCTCTTTCAGTGTCTAAAGGTATTTTTTCATTAAGATTATCAGTAAGTTTTTTAGAAAATGCTCCACAAGCAATAATTATTTTATCATAAATGTAATTTTGTGTTTCTGTTTTCAAAATTGGTTTATCTTTTTCAAATTTAATATCATTTACATTTGTTTTAAAAAATTTACCGCCTTTTTTTTTAAATAATTCAAACAATTTTAAAAGTATCTTTTTTGGATTTCTTGCATGTCTCGCGTATGGATAATAAACACCAGCATGATAAAAACGTTTTATATTTGGTTCAAGGTCATGAATTTCTTTTGCACTTACTAATTGCTGCTCTACACCAAGTTCTTTTCTAATATTAATTTCCAATTCTCTACTTTTTAGATCTTGATCATTCCAAATATAAAGGATCCCTTTTTTTTCTATTAATCCATCTAAATCAATTTCTTCACATAATTCATCATAAGCAGGTATTGCTAAATCTAAAATTTGATGCATATTTTTTGCAGTATGCATCATGTTTTTTTTTGTGGAATTAAGAATAAATTTAATAAACCATGGAATCATCTTTGGAACATAATTCCATTTAAGTGCTAGTGGACCCGAAGAATTTAAAAGCATAGCTGGGACATCAGCTAAAATATCTGGTCTATTTAATGGAACAGATGCATAAGGAGAAAAATGACCAGCGTTTCCATAAGAAGCCGCTGGACTGCCTGGATAATCTCTGTCAAAAATAGTTACACTAAAACCTTTTTTTTGTAAAAATAATGCATTAGAAATTCCTTGAATACCAGCACCTATAATTCCAATTTCTATATTTTTTTTCATAAAAAATTATATATTTTTTATAATTAAATTTTATCGCGACAAATTATACTCAATAAATTTTATATAGTTAGGCAATTATTTGTTTATGATTTATTTTAGAGCTCATAACAATAGCAAACCCTATCATTGTAGCTAACATTGAAGATCCACCATATGACATTATAGGTAAAGGAGATCCTACTATTGGTAATAACCCTAAAACCATTGACATATTCACTGTTACATAGAAAAAAATTGCTGATCCATATCCATAGCAAAAAAGTTTAGCAAAATAGCTTCTTGATACAGTTCCAATTTTTAAAACTCTATAAATAATAATAATATAAATTATCAAGAGACTAACAGATCCTAAAAATCCATGTTCTTCAGAAAATAGAGTAAATATAAAATCAGTATGTTTTTCAGGTAAAAATTCTAGATAGCTTTGAGTTCCTTTTAAAAAACCCTTACCTGTAAGTCCACCAGAACCTACAGCTATTTTAGATTGAATAATTTGATATCCGGCTCCTAAGGGATCTTTATCAGGATCAAAAAAAGTTAAAATTCTTAATTTTTGATATGGTTTTAAAAATGAGATAGCAAAAGGCATAGATATAATTAAAGTCAAAAAAGAATATAAAAAATATTTTATATTTAAACCTGCAAGCCATAGAACAACTAATCCACTCAGAGCAATTAAAATAGATGTGCCAAGGTCTGGTTGACTAATTACAAGCATGATTGGTAAAATCAATATAGCTAAAGCTATTATTAAACTTTTAAAAGAATTTACTTGATCTAATTGAAGTCGATTATAATACCTTGCAAAACATAAAATAATACCAATTTTCATTAGTTCCGAGGGTTGTAAATTTATAAAATATAAATCTATCCACCTTTGTGAACCAGAAGCTTTTACCCCATAAAAGGATGTCCAAATAAGAAATAACAAAACTATTACATAAAATAGATAAGCAAAATAATGCCAATACTTTAGATTGATAAAAGACAGAATTATCATCATTACAAAAAAAATTGAAAATTTAAACATATGACTTTTACTATGAAACAAAAACTCACCTCCATCAGTTGAGTACATGGCTGTCATACTAATTACCCCAAGTAATAAAATACTAAAAAGTAAAATAAAATCAAAATTCTTAAATTTTTGAATAATTGTAGATTGGCTATATAAAGAATTTTGATGAAGCATCTATATTTTTGTTAAATTTTTTTTTTTAATCTCTTCTCTTATTTCATGTCTATCTATTATTAATTTAAATAGTTTTTTTGCCATTGGTGCAGCAGTTGAACTACCTGAACCACCATGTTCCACTATAATACTTAAAGCATAACGTGGATTTTTATATGGTCCAAAAGCTATATATAAAGCATGATCTCTTTCGTTATAAGGTATGTCTGATGTCTTTAATTCTAGCTCTCTTTGTTTTTCAGTTATCCTTTTTACTTGAGCTGTTCCTGTTTTTCCTGCGAATTGATATTTTGGATCCTCTATTCTCGAAGAATAAGAAGTTCCTCTAACTTCGTTCGTAGAACTAAACATTGCGTTTAAAACAAATTTTACATTTTCAGGATTTCTATAAAGAGGTTCGTGTTTTTTTTCTTTTACAAAACTTAATAATTGTTCACTCGCCTCTGTTAAACCATCTTTATTTTCTTTTAAAGATTCTTGATTTTTTTTAATTATAGATTGAATTTCTTCAAATGATGCTTCATTTTTATTTACAACTATTCTTGGATAAATTTGATAACCACCGTTAGCTAATTGAGCTGTCATCAAACATAATTGTAAAGGTGTGGTTTGAATATAGCCTTGCCCAATACCTGTAATTAAAGTTTCTCCCAAAACCCAACCTTTTCCCAAGTTATTTTTTTTCCATTCAGTGCTAGGCACTAATCCATTTTTTTCATTAGCATAAGTCTCTTTTAAAACTTTTTTTCCTAGACCAAACTTTAAAGCAGTAGCATTCAGTCGATCTACACCAAGTTTTCTAGCTATTTCATAAAAATATGAATCGCATGATTGTTTTATTGCTTCTTTAAGATTTACAACTCCATGACCTCTTTTTTTCCAACAGTGATAGGTTTGCCCATACATTTCCATTTTTCCTGTACAGTTCACTCTAAATTTTGGAGAAATCACATCGTTTTCTAATGCTGATAAAGCAACAATTGGTTTAATAGTTGATCCTGGAGAATATAATCCAGATAACGTCTTATTTGTTAAGGGTTTTAATGGATTATTTTTTATTAACTGCCAATCATCTTGACTTATTCCAAATAAAAATAAATTTGGATCAAATGACGGTGAGGAGTGCATTGCAATTATATCTCCAGTATAAATATCCATTACACTAATAGAACCAGCCCTATCACCTAATAATTTATTACATAATTTTTGAATTTCAGTATCAATTGTAAGTTTGATTGTTTTGCCTTTTTCTCCTTCCTCATGATCAAGTTGGTTTATTCTTTTTCCATACGCATTAACTTCATATCTTTGAACTCCATTTTTTCCTATCAGCTCGCTTTCAAAAGTTTTTTCTAAACCATTTTTCCCTACTTTTAAGCCTGGAACATGACTTTTTTTTATAATTTCATTATTTATTAAGTCATTTTCACTTGCCTGACCAACATATCCTAATACATGAGTATAATTTTCTTTAAATGGATAATTTCTAGATACAGTTAAGACTGGTTTTGCCCCAGATAATTCATGCAAAAAATAATTTATTTTGGTAAATTGTTCCCAAGTTAAATTTTCAGAAATAATTAAAGTTTCCCAGGGTTTTTGACTATTCTTTTTTTTAATAATTTTTGAAAATTCCTTTTTATTAAGATTTAAAATTTCTTTTAATCTTAACATTAAACTTTTAAAATTTTCCACTTGTTCAGGAATAACATGAAGTTGATATACTCTTAAATTTCCAGCTACTACATTATCAAAATAATCTATAAAATCGCCTCTGACAGGTGGCAATCTCCATTCTCTTAATCTATTTTTATCAGATAAAGTAAGGTATTTTTTATTTTCAGTTATTTGAAGTGAAAATAATCTTGTGATTATTCCTGTGAAAACAATAATTTTTGCTGCACCAATAATAAACATACGTCTATTTATGGTCTGTAATTTCCTTACTCCAAAATCTCCTGAGATCATTCCAGCTTTCCAATAAATCTTTGTTCAAACTTGTCAAATAAAAATGAAAAAATAAAATAAAACAAAAAAGTAAAAAGTGTATTTACTACTAAGTCAAAATAATTCATTGGTGAATCAAAAATAAAAGTCATTAAAATAAATGAAAGTGAATTTATTACTGAAATTGTTATTAAAAAAAACATCCAATCTTTTAATAAACTTGGGCTTAAAGTTATATTTCTTAAATAAGCAGCAAAACCACACAATAATAAGAAATTTAAACTACTTATACCCATTAAATTTCCTGAAACAACATCATTAAATAAACCTGCTATAAAAATTAATCCATAACCCAAACTCTTATTTCTTTTTAAGCTATAGTAAAAAATTAAAATATAACTGAAATTAAATGAAAAATATTTNATCCCTAAATAATTAAAATCAAATTCATTTAATACCGAAANAAAAAGCAAAATTATTGGCAANTATATTAAAATNAATTTTACTANTCTATTACTGTTTCCAATAGCCATTTAATTTTTTTTAACTTTCCCTTTCTTTAAAACACAATCTTTATATTCTGGTGTACCAACTTTATAAAGATTATTATAAAAAGTTTTTTTACATTTAGATCCATATTTTAGATTTAATTGAAGAAATTTAATTTCTTTTTTCTCTTTTTCATGATCAGCTATTATCTTTCTTGCTGTCGAAACTTCATTTTGTAATTTAATCGTTTTATCTTTCAATATCTCATTTTCTTCTTCAATTTTAAATCTTGTTTCTTCCAAGATTTTTTTTTCTTCTATTAATATATTTATTTTTTGCTTATCCGCCTTGATTTCATTTATATTATTATCTATTTTTTCAATTTCTTCTTGAAGAGGTTGAGATACAAATTTTTNTTCTTTAGTAAAAGATAAAACTTGAACGTATTTNAATTGGGAGAAATCNACATAGAAATCAATTATTTTGTTTTCTTTTTCTAAGATAGCGTTTTCTTTAGATATTTTACCTACTGGGATTCCGCTTTTAAAAAGACCACCTGCCCCAGAAGTAAAAACTAATAAATCTTCATCAACTTTACTTGAAAAGTTTTCTCTAGCATATTGAATTGTTCCATTATCTTTACCTGTTCCTGACATTATTGCTTGAAAATCCCCTGGCTCTAAAGTAACGGGAATTTTAGTATTTAAATCTGAAAGAAGCAGAACTCTAGAAGTAGTAAAATTAACCTCAACTACCTTGCCCACTAAATACATCCCGTCAAGGATAGCCATCCCAAGTTTTATATTATCTTTACTCCCTTTATTAAGGACTACAGATCTTAAAAATGGACTTTTTTTATCAATTAATACTTTTGCAAATATTTCATTTTCTGAGATAAAATAATCATCAATCAATTTTTTTAATTTTATATTTTCTAGATTGATAATTTTTTTAGATAAGTCTTTTGATTTAAGTACATCTAATTCATATTTTATATTTAGGTAATCATTATAATGGGAAAAATGATCATCTACTTTTATNAANGTACTTTTAATTGCATTTTCTGGAACTGAAATAATAAAAGAGGCTCTATAAACTACCTCTTTGATTCCAATTTTAACATAATCAACAGCTTTATATTTAAAACTACCTAAGATTAAAAACAATATTGAAAATAATAATAAACCTAATAATGAAAATCTTTGTTGAGTCTCTTTTTTTAAAAAAGCAGAACGTATTGCTATTACAAAATCGTCTCTACTTGATTCCATATCATTTAGTACTCNGATAACATAGTAGAAAATATTTCTTCATTTTCTAAAGCTTTTCCAGTTCCTATAGCAACACATGCTAATGGATCATCTGCTATGTATACTGGTAAACCTGTTTCTTTAGAAAATCTTTTATCTATATTTTTTAACAATGCTCCACCTCCTGTTAAAGTTAAACCCATGTCAACTAAGTCTGCAGATAATTCTGGAGGAGTGTTTTCTAAAGCATCTTTTATTCCATTAACCATTTCTTTTAAAATATCATTTAAAGCCTCTGCGGTATCTTCTTCAGTAATATTAACTTCTTTAGGAGTTCCAGATCTCAGATCTCTTCCTTTAACCGGATAAGTATTACTGTTTGATGCTATAGCAGTACCAATTTCTTTTTTTATTTTCTCTGCAGAGCTGTCACCAATCATAAGATTATATTCTTTTCTCATATAATTTATAAGTGCTGCATCCATTGCNTCACCAGCAACTCTTAGAGATTTAGAATACACTAGACCACCTAAAGACATTACTGCAATCTCTGTAGTACCACCACCAATATCTACCACCATTGATCCAGTAGCTTCTGATATTGGTAAATTAGCACCAATAGCTGCAGCTATAGGTTCTTCAATTAATTGAACTCTTCTAGCGCCAGCCGCAAGAGCACTATCTTGTATGGCTTTTCTTTCAACCGGTGTTGATCCTGTTGGTACACAAATTAAAATTCTCGGATTTGCAAAGGTACTATTTTTGTGAACTTTTTTTATAAAATGTTTAATCATTTCTTCTGTGACTATAAAATCTGCAATTACACCGTCTCTTAATGGTCTTATAGCGCTAATATTTCCTGGAGTTCTTCCAAGCATGGTTTTAGCTTCATCACCTACTGCTAAAACAGTTTTTTTTCCCATATTTTCAACGATTGCAACAACAGATGGTTCATTCAAAACAACTCCTTGAGATTTAAGAACTACAAGTGTATTAGCTGTTCCTAAGTCTATAGCCATATCTTGACTCCAGATATTTGTTAGATTTTTAAACCACTTTGACATTTCATATACCTTTCACTTTTAATGTTTCATGCTCCGTTGGAGCTGTTTTATCTCTTTTTATAATCATTTTATTTAAAGCACTTAAGTATGCATTTGCTGAAGCAACTAATGTATCAGTGTCTGCTGCTTGTCCAACTGTTGTTTTTCCATTTTCCTCAATTCGGACACTTACAGTTGCCTGAGCATCTGTTCCTTCAGTTACTGCGTGAACTTGGTACAGTTGTAACTTAACATCATGAGGATATAAAACTTTTATACATTTAAAAATAGCATCTACTGGTCCATCTCCAGTTTCAGAGGTTTGTTTAACCTCTCCGTAGACATCTAGAGTCATTTCAGCTCTTTGAGGCTCTCCGGTGCCAGCATATACTTTAAGAGATTTAAGATTAATAACATACTTATCATGTACCATGCTATCATCTACTAATGCAGCAATATCATCATCATATACATGTTTCTTTTTATCAGCTAAAATTTTAAATTTTCCAAATGATGTTTGGATTATATCATCCGTAATATCTGCATAACCAAGATCATTTAACTTTTCTTTGAATGCATGTCTACCAGAGTGTTTCCCCATTACTAAAGAAGTTTTTTTTACTCCAACACTTTCTGGAGTCATAATCTCATATGTATTTCTATTTTTAAGCATTCCGTCTTGATGGATACCTGCCTCATGAGCAAAAGCATTTTTACCTACTACTGCTTTATTAAACTGAACTGGAAAAGTCGCATTCGAAACAACTTTGGAAGCTTTGCTTAATAATTCTGTTTTTATTCCAGTTTTATATGGCATTAAATCATTTCTAGTTTTAATTGACATAACTATTTCTTCTAGAGCAGCATTACCAGCTCTTTCGCCAATTCCATTAATAGTACACTCTACTTGTCTTGCACCAGCCGAAACTCCAGCTAATGAATTTGCTACAGCCAGACCTAAGTCATTATGACAATGCACAGATAAAATTGCTTTATCAATATTTGGTACTTTATTTTTTAGTGTTGAAATAATCTTAGTAAATTCCAATGGTACAGTATAACCTACTGTATCAGGAATATTTATAGTTTTTGCTCCACATTTAATAGCAAGCTCAACTGTTTTACACATGTAATCAATATCAGTTCTTGTTCCATCTTCACATGACCATTCTACATCATCAGTAAGATTTCTTGCGTAAGTAACACTTTCCTTAATTGCATCAAGAACTTGTTCTGGCGTTTTGTTTAATTTATGTTTCATATGAAGGGGGCTAGTTGAAATAAACGTGTGAATTCTAAATCTTGGAGCTGCTTTTAAAGCTTCATGACAAGCATCAATATCTTTTTTACTAGCCCTTGATAGTCCACATGGTATTGAATTTTTTAAAATTTTACTTATTGCTGTAACTGCTTCAAAATCCCCCGGTGAGGCTATTGGAAAACCAGCCTCGATAATGTCTATGCCCAATTCATCAAAAATTTTAGCAATTTGAATTTTTTCTTCAAGACTCATAGATGCTCCTGGTGACTGTTCACCATCTCGCATCGTAGTATCAAATATAAAAACCTTATTTTTGTCGCTCATAATTTAAATTTTAGAAGTATAATACAATCTATAATAGAGAATGTAAAATATTTTAAGATTAATTATCTTTATATTTGCTCTCTAGTGGGTCAATTATAGAGTTCATAGAGTTATAAAGATTTTTATCGAAATCTTTATATTCTTCTGACTCATTTTTCCAAATACTAAAAAGTTTTTTATAATCTCCTTCTTTTCGATTNATCTGCCCGTGTAAGTGAGCATCTGCTCCGTCTACAGATCCATAATAACAATATATTGCAATTTTGGTAAAAGATTCAGGCACTCGCAAAAAATGTTCACCTAATTGATCAGAATCNATTAATTTTTTTTCATTAACAGTTGNTCCTCGGTGTTGNGTGCGACTATCAAAAACAATTGGAGANCCAATTTTTGGATCAATTTTTTTAGCTCCTAAAAAAAATCTATAATATTTTTCAGGTAATAATTTATAAATATTTACAAATCTTTTATTAAAAGCAATCAATATTTGCAGTCTTAAACTATTTAATAATTGTAATAACTTATTATTTTTTTTTATAAATTTGTGTGATCCTGGAATTAGATCTACAGCCCCTCCGTAATTTTCAGAATTATTTTGTAAAAAAATACCCATTTTACCAAAAACATAATCATCTTTTNTTAATTTATTATTGGAATATTCATGTTTAAATTCTAACGCACAATCTCTGTGCCATCCTATTCTTCTGGTAGTTAACCTATTNACATGNTAATTTTTCATAATAAGAAATTGAGGAAGAATAGAAATTTTTTTGTTATAAAAATTACCTAAATCATTGAAAAATTTTTGTGCTTCATTTGAATGAACTATTTTAATAATTTTTTTAAAAATTTCAGTATTCCTATCTTTTATATCCTTAACTAAAANTTCTTTTTGTTCTTCGTTTTCAAAAAGAGTAANTATTTCATTTTTAAGAGTTTTAATNTCATGTTCATTTAATGCTGGATCTAAAATTGCAAATCCATCATTTATATATTTATTTACTAAACTTTTACTCATTCAACTTTATTGATATTTCTTAAAAAATTAAAAGATCTATTTTTTATCGCTATCTATTAGTTTTTTCTTACCAATCCAAGGCATCATCGCTCTGAGTTTTGCTCCAACAGTTTCGATTGAATGATCGGCCAAATCTTTTCTAGTTTTTAAAAAGTTTTTTTGACCATTTTTACATTCATCCATCCATTGTTTGGTAAATTTACCAGATTGTATATCTAATAAAACTTCTTTCATTCTTTTTTTTGTTTCTTCTTTTTTTATTATTCTAGGACCTGAAACATATTCACCATATTCGGCTGTATTAGATATAGAATAGTTCATATTTGCTATTCCACCTTCATAAATAAGATCAACAATTAATTTTACTTCATGCAAACATTCAAAATAAGCCATTTCTGGTTCATACCCAGCCTCAACGAGCGTTTCGTAACCATTTTTAATTAACTCCACAAGTCCGCCACAAAGAACTGTTTGCTCTCCAAATAAATCTGTTTCACACTCATCTTTAAAAGTTGTTTCAATAATTCCTGATTTTCCACCACCTATTGCTGAGGCATAAGATAATGCAAGATCTCTTGCTTTTCCAGTTCCGTCTTGATGAACTGCCATAAGACATGGCACTCCTCCGCCTTTTTCATATTCACTTCTAACTAAATGACCTGGGCCTTTTGGAGCAACCATAAAAACATCAAGATCATTTCTTGCATCAATAAGTTTGTAATGAATATTTAATCCATGAGCAAAAGCTAAACTTGTTCCTTGTTTAATTCTTTGTTCTATATGATTTTTATAAATTGTTGCTTGTAATTCATCTGGTGTTAATATCATAGCAACTTCTGCCCATTCAGCTGCATCAGATAAATTCATGACTTTCAAGCCCTTTGACTCGGCTTTTANTTTACTTGCAGATCCATCTCTTAGAGCTACAACAACTTCTTTAACACCACTATCTTTTAAATTTAAGGCATGCGCATGACCTTGGCTTCCGTACCCAAAAATCGCTATCTTTTTATTCTTAATTAAATCTACATCGGCATCTTTTTCATAAAACATTTTCATTTTTTCTCCTTTTAGTTATTAGTTGAATACTTCTGCGCCTCTAGTCATTGCGACTGCTCCAGTCCTAGAAGCACTTACAAGACCAAGTGATCTTAAATTTTTTGTTACAACATCTATCTCTCTTCGTAATGCAGTTATTTGGATTACAGCTGATTTTTTAGTTTGATCTAGTACAACTGGATTATATTTTTTACAAGTATTTAAAGCTTTTTTAATTTTTGCCGAATTTGATACTATTTTTAATAAAGCCATTTCTTTAAATATTACTTTTTTATCCTCTCTCTTGAAGTTAGCCACTTTATGAACTGGTACTAATTTTTTTAATTGCAAGGTAATCTGTTCAATTACTTGTGGTGTACCAGTTGTTACGATTGTAACTCTAGATAGATTTTTTTGATGATCAACTTCAGCAACAGCCAAAGACTCAATATTATAGCCTCTACCTGAAAATAACCCTACTACTCTAGCTAAAACACCTGCCTCATTATCAACCCAGATAACAAAAATATGAGTATCTAATTTTCCCAACTTACTTGGTGTACTATATGCAGATTTTGATTTTACCATTTAAACCAACGTTTTTCCTTTACCTGTTATTTTATTTTCCTCTTGATCTTTAGGGCCTAGTAACATTTGATTGTGAGGTTTACCAGAGGGTATCATTGGAAAACAATTTTCATCTTGATCAACAAGACAGTCAAAAATTACAGGTTTATCAATATTAATCATTTCTTCAATTTTTTCGTCTAGTTCATTTGGAGTTTTTGCTCTAATTCCAACACACCCATAAGCTTCAGCAAGTTTTACAAAATCAGGCAATGCCTCAGTGTAGCTTTCAGAATAGTTTTTTTCATGTAACAATTCCTGCCATTGTCTAACCATGCCCATATATTGATTATTTAAAATAAATATTTTTATAGGTAAATTATACTGAACTGCTGTTGATATCTCTTGCATAGTCATTAAGATAGAGGCTTCTCCAGCAATATCAATTACAAGCTTTTTTGGATGTGCTATCTGAACTCCAACTGCTGCTGGTAATCCATATCCCATTGTACCNAGTCCNCCCGAGGTCATCCATCTATTNGGTTTTTTAAATTTATAGTGCTGTGCAGCCCACATTTGATGTTGGCCTACTTCAGTTGTGATATAAGTGTCTTGACCCTTAGTTAATTCATATAATCTCTGAACAGCATATTGAGGTTTAATAACTGTCTCACTATTAATATAATCTAAAGATTGTTTAGTTCTCCATTTTTCGATTTGTTGCCACCATTTTGAAATTTTTTGCTTGTTAGATTTATCTAAATTCAAATTTTTTTTTTTCAAAGTTTTAGTTGTAGATTTAATTACTTCCGCAACATCTCCAACTATTGAAAGATCAACTTTTACAATTTTATTTATTGAAGAAGGATCTATATCAATATGAACTTTTTTTGATTTAGGTGAAAACTCATCAATTTTACCAGTAATACGATCATCAAATCTTGCACCTATATTAATTAGTAAATCACAATCATGCATAGCATTGTTTGCTTCATAAGTTCCATGCATTCCCAACATACCTAAAAATTGATTATCATCACCTGGATAAGCTCCAAGACCTTGAAGAGTTGATGTTATTGGAAACCCTGTTGTAGCAACTAACTCTCTTAATAGTTCACTAGCTTTTGGACCAGAATTAATTACACCTCCTCCAGTATAAAAAATGGGTTTCGAGGCTTTATTCATTAAATCAATTAAATTATCGATATCATTTTGACTGAACTTATTAATTACTTTCCCATTTAATTTTTTTTCTTTTTTATTTTTTGAATATTTTGTTTTAGAAAACTGAACATCTTTTGGAATGTCAACTAAAACAGGTCCGGGTCTACCAGTAGTAGCTACTTTAAAAGCTTCATGCATAATTCTTGGCAAATCTTTCACATCTTTTACTAACCAATTATGTTTTGTACATGGTCTTGTAATACCTGTCGTGTCACACTCTTGAAAAGCATCAGTTCCAATAAGATGAGTTGGAACTTGACCTGAAATACAAACCAAAGGCACTGAGTCCATATATGCATCAGTCAAGGCTGTGACTACATTAGTTGCACCTGGACCTGAGGTAACTAAAACTACACCGGGCTTTCCACTTGATCTTGCGTAACCTTCGGCAGCATGTCCTGCTCCTTGCTCATGTCTTACTAAAATATGCTTAATAGAGGAATGATTTTTTAATTCATCGTATATCGGAAGCACAGCTCCCCCAGGATAACCAAAAATATATTCTACTTTTTGATCTTCCAAACATTTAAAAACTATTTCTGCCCCTGAATATAAATTACCCATTTGAACAATCTATTCGACTTTATATTAATTGGTCAAGTTTAAGAGACGATTTATTTATTTTTTTTATCCAGTTTAAAGTATGACTTGGGTCAATTTTTTTCCAATTAAACATCCTACTTCTTGCCCATGTAGCTTGTCTTTTGGCATATTGTCTTGTTCTGATGGCTATTAATTCTCTTGCTTGATCTAGGGTTATTTCATTTTCAAGATATTTTTTAATCTCATTAACTCCTATAACCTTATTTGCACTTTTATCGTTTTTTATTTTTTTCTTATTAAATTTCTTTACTTCTTTAATTGCTCCTTCCTTTAACATCTTGGATATTCTTAGGTCAATTTTATTCAATAAATTTTCTCTCCCTAAATCGACATAGAATTTTATAAACTGATTTTCATTAAATTTAGATTTAGTTTTTAACAACCAATCATACATTGAAATTTTAGTGTGCAACTTAATCTCAAAAGCTCTTATTGATCTTTGACTATCATTTTTATTGAATTTGCTTTTAATCTTTTTATCTAATCTTAAAAGTCGCTTATAAAATTTATTTTGTCCTTCTTTTTTTTGAATTAATCTCACCTTTTTTCTTATCTTGACTGGAATCCTCGGAATGCTAACTAATCCATTTATTAAAGATTGAAAATAAAGTCCAGTGCCACCAACTATTACAGGAACTTTTTTTCGATTTAATATTTCTTTAATCTTTTTATTTGTAAGTTTTAACCACTGACCTGTTGAAAAACTTTTATCTGCATTAATTATTCCGTATAAATGATGTTTAATCTTTTTTTGATCTTTTTTATTAGGTCTAGCAGTTAAAATCTTTAATTCTTTATATACTTGCATACTATCAGCATTAATAATTTCACCATTAATCTTTTTAGCTAGTTTTATTGCAAAACTTGATTTGCCTGATGCAGTAGGACCTGAGATTAGAACAATCTTGGACTGATTGTTCATTTTTAATCTAATTTAACACCAATATATCTTCTTTGGTTTTGTTGATTAATTATTGCTATTAAAATTGTATTTTGATTAGACTTAATTGCTTGATTTATTATTAGTTCTAAATCTTTTGCAGATTTAATTTTTTTCTTTTGAGCTTCAACAATTATATCATTTACCTTAAGATAGTTTATTGGGCTATCTTGAGAGATATTAGTTAGAACTAATCCAGTTGTTTGATTGGGAAGTTTCCTTAAAGCAATATCTTGACTTGTTAAAACCCTTACAGAAACTTTTAAAGATTTTATTTCAGTAATTTCTATTTTTTCTTTTTTTTCTTCTTTCTTTTCTTTAAAATCTTCTGACGTTTCTAATCTTCCTAATTTTATTTTTTTTGTAATTTCTTTTTTATTTCTCCAAACTTTTAAATCAACTTTTTTACCAACCTCGGTTTGAGCAACTATTTGCGGTAATTCTTTCATTTCTTTTATTTTAGTTCCGTCAAACTCAAGAATTATATCTCCTGCTTTAATACCAGCTTTATCCGATGGACTATTTTCAGCAACACTTGCAACTAAAGCTCCTCTGGGTTCATCTAATTTTTCTATGTCTGCAATTTCTTTTGTCACTACTTGAATTCTTACTCCAAGCCATCCTCTTTTTGTTTCACCAAAATTAATTAATTGATCTATAACTTTTTTTGCACTATTTGAAGGAATTGAAAATCCAATTCCAATTGATCCTCCTTTGCCTAAAATTGCAGTATTTATTCCAATCACATCACCTTTCATATCAAATAATGGTCCTCCAGAATTTCCAGTATTTATTGATGCGTCTGTTTGAATATAATCTTCGTATCTAGATAAACCTATTGATCTATTCCTAGCAGAAATAATTCCTGATGTAACAGTCCCTCCTAGACCAAAAGGATTACCTATCGCAATAACCCAGTCACCAATTCTTGCTTTATCTGAGTCCCCAAATTTGACTGGTTTGAATTTTTCTTTAGAGTCTATTTGAAGTACTGCAATATCAGATAATGGATCTGCACCAATAACCTTTGCTTTATA
>NHFH02000007.1:0-22162 GCA_002170275.2 Candidatus Pelagibacter sp. TMED106
TGCAGCAGGTGTAAAATCAATTAAAGTTTACTCAGTAATGACTTGTGGAAGTAAAGAAGGTGTTTGTGCAACTTCTTACGGAAGAGATTTATCCAGAGGAAAAATGGTTCATGTTGGAGAAGCAATTGGAATGATTTCTGCACAATCTATTGGAGAACCAGGAACACAATTAACTATGAGAACATTCCACGTTGGTGGTACAGCTTCTGTAAAACAAGAGTCTCAAATTATAACTAAATCAGCTGGAACATTAAAAATAATAAATTCCAATCTTCTTGAAGACTCTAAAAAGAATTTAATAGTTATGGGTAGAAATACTCAACTTTCCATTGAAGATGATAATGGTGTCCAAGTAGCAGTATATAAAGTTGCTTACGGATCTAAGTTATTTTTTCAAAATGGAGATAAAGTAAAAGCGAATGAAAAAATTTGTGAATGGGACCCTTATACAACTCCAGTGATTGCAGAAAAAAGTGGTGTTGCAGGATTTGTAGATTTAATTGATGGAGTTTCTCTTCAAGAAACTACAGATGATGCAACTGGTATTTCTTCAAAATCTGTTATTGATTGGAGAGCGCAATCTAAAAATACAGATCTTAAACCTAGAATAACTTTAAGAGATGAAAAAGGAAATGTAATTAAAAAAGCAGATGATAATGAAGCAAGATATTATTTAGTACCTGATTCAATTCTATCTGTTAAAGACGGGCAAAAAATATTTGCAGGTGATGTTATTGCTAGACTTCCAAAAGAAACAACTAAAACTAAAGATATTACTGGAGGTTTACCAAGAGTAGCTGAACTCTTTGAAGCACGAAAAGCTAAAGATAGTGCCATTATAGCTGAGAATGATGGTCAAGTTTTATTTGGCAAAGAAGTAAGAGGCAAACAAAGAGTTTCTATTCAACCTGAAAGTGGTGATCCATCAAATTATTTGATACCGAAAGGTAAACATATAAATTTTAATCAAGGAGAAAAAATAAAAAAAGGAGAGTACTTATTAGATGGGCAACCTTTACCACATGATATATTAAGAATATTAGGCATCAAAGATCTTACAGAATATTTTGTAAATCAAGTCCAAGAAGTTTATAGACTACAGGGAGTAATAATAAATGATAAACATATTGAGACAATTTTAAGACAAATGCTTAAAAAGGTTGAGGTTAAAAAATCCGGTGATTCTTCATATCTACCTGGTGAAGTTATAGATAGAATAAAATTTGATATAGTTAATGAAAAATTAGTTTCTGAGGGTAAAAATCCTGCAGTAGGTGAAAGAATTTTAATGGGAATCACCAAAGCTTCTTTGCAGACGGAGTCATTTATTTCAGCTGCATCATTTCAAGAAACTACAAGGGTTTTAACTGATGCTGCTATTAAAGGTAAAATTGATCCTTTAAATGGTTTAAAAGAAAATGTTATAGTAGGAAGGTTAGTCCCAGCTGGAACAGGTCATATTAAAAATAAATGGAATAAAAAAGCTGTTGAAGCTGACAATAAATTCTTATCCGAGCAAGAAAAAATCGAACCTGTAGAGAGTTCAGAAACTCAAGCAAATCAATAAAAAAAACCTGTTAAACTTAGTAGTTTTAGTTTGACAAAGTGTAATTTAATAGTAATTTGGCGGTGTTTTTGGTTGGAATGTAGTACTAAGTTAAACGTACTAAACGCTGCCACAAAATAACCTGTCAGTTATTTTCACCCAAAATATAACTATTTAACAAAATAATTTATGCCAACTANTAACCAGTTGTTAAGAAAAAAAAGAATTAAACAAATAGCCAGGAATAAAGTTCCTGCTTTACAAAAACAACCTCTTAAAAGAGGAGTATGTGTAAAAGTTTATACAACAACACCAAAAAAACCAAATTCTGCTTTAAGGAAAGTTGCAAGAGTTAGATTGTCTAATGGTTTTGAGGTTACAGCTTATATTGGAGGTGAAGGACATAATTTACAAGAACATTCAGTTGTCTTAATAAGAGGTGGTCGTGTTAAAGATTTACCTGGTGTCCGTTATCATATTCTTAGAGGGAATTTGGATACCCAAGGAGTTGCTAATAGAAAACAACGTAGATCTCTTTATGGAACTAAAAAAGGTAAATAACAATGTCTAGAAAAAAAACACAACCCAAAAAAATTGTAACACCTGATCCTATATTTAAATCAACAATTATTCCAAANTTAATCAACTCAATAATGTATGATGGTAAAAAAGTTGTAGCAGAAAAAATAGTTTACGATGCAATAGATAANATAAAATCTAAAACAAAAGAAGAACCAATTAGTGTATTTAACGAAGCAATAAATAATATTAAACCTACTGTAGAAGTAAGGTCTAGACGGGTCGGTGGAGCTACCTACCAAGTTCCCGTTGAAGTTAAGTCTAAAAGAGCTCAAGCACTAGCAATAAGATGGTTAGTTGATGCTTCAAGAAAAAGAAAAGATAAATTAATGTCAGATAAAATTTTTAACGAATTATACGATGCCTACGAAAAAAAAGGATCTGCAGTTAAAAAAAGAGAAGACGTACACAAAATGGCAGAATCAAATAAAGCTTTCGCACATTTTAGGTGGTAAATAATTATGGCTAGAACTCATACTTTAGAAAAATATAGAAATATTGGAATTATGGCTCACATAGATGCCGGTAAAACTACAACAACTGAACGNGTATTATATTACACAGGAAAAAGTCACAAAATAGGTGAAGTTCACGATGGCGCAGCAACAATGGACTGGATGGAACAAGAACAAGAAAGAGGAATNACAATTACATCTGCTGCNACAACATGTTTTTGGCAAGATCATAGAATTAATATTATAGATACACCAGGCCATGTGGATTTTACAATAGAAGTTGAGAGATCTTTAAAAGTATTAGATGGTGCAGTAGCAGTATTTGATGGAGTAGCAGGTGTTGAGCCTCAATCAGAAACTGTATGGAGACAAGCGGATAAATATAAAGTACCAAGAATTTGTTTTGTAAATAAATTAGATAGAACAGGTGCAGATTTTTTTAGATGTGTAGAGATGATTAAAGATAGATTAGGAGCAAAACCTTTAGTATTACAAGTTCCGATAGGTTTAGAAGCTTCGTTATCTGGAGTNGTTGATTTGGTTAAAATGAAAGCTCAAGTGTGGAAAAATGAAGCTTTAGGAGCAGAGTGGGAATATAAAGATATACCAGAAGATTTAAAAGAAATTTCACAAAAATATAGAACAGAATTAGTCGAAATGGCCGTAGAACAAGATGAAAAACTTATGGAANGCTATTTAAATGGAGATGAAATNAAAGAGGAAGATTTAATCAAATGTATAAGAAAAGGAACTTTGAATTTTAGTTTTGTTCCAATTACCACAGGTTCAGCATTTAAAAACAAAGGTGTGCAGCCATTACTAGATGCTGTTATAAACTATTTACCAAGTCCNATCGATATTGGNTCAATTAAAGGAACTAAACCTGGTTCTGAAGANGAAATTGANATGAAATTNGANGANGGNGCTGGNTTNTCNGCNTTAGCNTTTAAAGTTGCTAANGANCCTTTTGTNGGCTCTCTTACATTTATTAGAATTTATTCAGGTACCATTAAAACTGGTACAGGTATTTATAATTCATCTAAAGAAAAAGAAGAAAGAGTTGGAAGAATGTTATTAATGCACGCTAACTCTAGAGAAGACATAAAAGAGGCAAATGCGGGTGATATCGTAGCATTAGCTGGACTGAAGTATACTATAACTGGTCACACTTTATGTGATGAAGAAAAACCTGTTCTTCTTGAACCAATGGAATTCCCAGACCCAGTTATTGAAATTGCTGTTGAACCCAAAACTAAAGCAGACCAAGAAAAAATGGGAGAAGCTTTAGGTAGATTAGCGAAAGAAGATCCATCATTCAGAGTTACTTCTGATGAAGAGTCTGGACAAACTATCATTAAAGGAATGGGAGAATTACACTTAGATATAATAGTAGATAGAATGAAAAGAGAATTTAAAGTTGAGGCCAATGTTGGTGCACCTCAAGTAGCTTATCGTGAGACTATTCAAAATTCTTCAGAATTTGAATATACACATAAAAAACAAAGTGGTGGGGCAGGACAATTTGCAAAAGTTAAACTTTTGGTTGAGCCTCAAGAACCCGGAAAAGGTAGAGAGGTTGAAAGTAAAATTAAGGGTGGAGCTATTCCTAAAGAATTTATTCCAGGAGTAGAAAAAGGAATTGAAACTATTTCTGATGGTGGAATTTTAGCAGGTTTTCCAATGATTGATTACAAAGTTACAATATTGGATGGTTTACATCACGATGTAGACTCAAGTGTTTTAGCTTTTGAGTTAGCTAGTAGAGCTTGTTTTAAAGAGGCATGTACTAGAGGTACATTAAAACTATTAGAACCAGTTATGAGAGTTGAAGTTGTAACTCCAGAAGATTATATGGGAGATGTTATAGGTGATCTAAATAGTAGAAGAGGTCAAATAAACACTCAAGAACAAAGAGGTAATGCTACTGTAATTACAGCAATGGTCCCATTAGCAAATATGTTTGGCTATATAAATAGTTTAAGATCGATGTCACAAGGAAGAGCTCAATATTCAATGTTTTTTGATCATTATTCAAAAGTTCCTCAAAATGTTCAAGACGAAGTTACAAAAAAGGTTGCAGGTTAATTATGGAGAAACAAAACATTAGAATTAAACTACGGGCTTATGATAATAAAATTTTAGATGCTTCTACAGAAGAAATTGTAAATACTGTTAAAAGAACAGGTGCAACTATTAAAGGTCCAATTCCTTTACCAACAAGAGTAGAAAGATATACAGTTTTAAAAAGTCCTCATATTGACAAAAAAAGTAGAGAGCAATTTGAGACTAGAACACATAAGAGATTAATAGATATTATTGAGCCAACTCCACAAACTGTTGAAGCTTTGATGAAATTAGATTTAGCTTCTGGAGTTGATGTGGAAATAAAGATTTAGATTATGAATGAAATTGCTTTAATAGGAAAAAAAATAGGAATGACAAGAGAGTTCTATAAAACTGGTCGTTTAGTCCCTGTAACTGTTGTTAAAATGGAAAAAGGAAGAGTTATACAAGTTATTGATGAAGATAAAAGAGGCTATAAAGCTGTACAATTAGGATTTGGTAAAATTAAAAACTCAAAATTAACAAAAGCTATGAAAGGTTTTTATACAAAGAAAAACACTGAAGCGAAAAAAAAATTAAAAGAATTTAGAGTTTTAAACACTGAAAATTTTAAAGAAGGCAATGAGTTTGGTCTAGAAATTTTTAATGAAGTAAAATTTGTTGACACTACATCCAAGACAATAGGTAAAGGGTTTGCAGGTGCTATGAAAAGACATAATTTTGGAGGTTTAAGAGCTACACATGGAGTTTCTGTATCACATAGATCACATGGATCTACTGGACAAAGACAAGATCCAGGAAAAGTGTTTAAAGGAAAAAAAATGGCTGGTCACATGGGTGATAAAATTAGAACAATGCAAAACATAGAGATCATCAAAACAGATTTAGAAAATGAACTCTTATATTTAAAGGGATCAATTCCTGGATCAAAAAATACTGAAATATTAGTAAAAAAATCAGTTAAAAATATTAACAAACTAACGATTAATGAAAAAATTAAAGTTGCAGAACAAGCAAAAAAAACTCCAGATAAAAAGAAAAAATAATGAAAATTGATATATTAAATTTAGATGGTAAAAAAAATTCTATAGAGGTTTTAGACAAAATCTTTTCTGCTAATATTAATAAAAAAGTTGTAGAACAAGTACTTTATAAAACTAATTCAAATTATAAAGGTAGACATGGAAAGACAAAACAACAAAACGAAGTTGCTGGGTCTACTGCAAAAATTTATGCTCAAAAAGGAACAGGTGGAGCACGTCATGCGAGTAGAAAAGCACCAATCTTTGTAGGTGGAGGTGTTGCTCATGGACCGAAAGGTCAACTTGCTTATAAAAAAAGAAAACTTAATAAAAGTGAAAAAAAATTAAGCATCGCATCTTTGATAAGTGAAAAAAATAAACTTAAAAAGTTACTTATCTTCAGTGATTTTAATAATGAAATTAAAAAAACGAAAGAAATGAATTTAATTATTAAAAAGTTTGATATTTCAAATTCTCTAATTATTTTAGATAAAAATTCTAAAGAAAAAATTGAAAAATCAGCTAGAAATATTCCAAATATCAAAGTTACTGATGTAAATCATTTTAGTGCTTTTGATATAATTAAATTTAAAAAAATTGTTTTTACAGAAAGTTCAGTGAAAGAATTAGAAAAGAGATATGTTTAAAATGCAAAAATTTCATTTATACGATAAAGTTATATCACCTTTAGTAACAGAAAAATCTACAAATTTATCTGAACAAAATAAGATTGTTTTTAAAGTACCTAGAGAAGCAAATAAAATAAATCTAAAAAAAAATATAGAAAAAATTTTTAAAGTTAATGTTATTAAAATTAATATTATAAATAAGCAAAATAGAAGAAAAATTGTTAGAGGGAAAAAAGTTAAAGTTCAAGGATTTAAAAAAGCAATTATCACTCTTAAAAAAGGTCAAAGTATAGATTTAACAACAGGTATTTAAACAATGGCATTAAAAACTTTTAAACCGTACACAAAATCAACTAGAGGAACAATTCTAGTTGACAGATCTGGTTTATGGAAAGGTAAACCTTTTAAGGCTTTAGTTGAACCAAAAAATTCTATGAAAGGTAGAAATAATTATGGACGAATTACAGCAAGAAATAGAGCTGGTGGACATAAAAAAATGTATAGAAAAGTAGATTTTTTTAGAAAAAAATTTGATATCCCAGCAAAAGTCGAGAGAATTGAATATGACCCTAATCGCTCTTGTTACATTATGTTGGTAAAATTTGAAGATGGACAACACTCATATTACCTTGCTCCACAAAAAATTAAAGTTGGAGATATTATTGAAAACGGATCAAAAAAAGAAATAAAAATTGGAAATTGTATGCCACTCCAAGATATACCAGTAGGTATAAATATTCATAACGTAGAATTACAACCTGGTGCAGGTGGAAAAATTGCACGTTCTGCTGGAACTTCAGTAACTATTAGTGGTTTAGATGGAAACTATTCCTTAATAAAGATGACGTCAGGAGAAGTAAGAAAAATTGATTCGAGATCATTAGCTTCAATCGGTGTTTTGTCTAATCCAGATCAAAAAAATATAAAAATTGGTAAAGCAGGTAGATCAAGATGGCTTGGTAGAAGACCTCATACGAGAGGAGTTGTGATGAACCCTGTAGATCACCCACACGGAGGTGGAGAAGGTAAAACTGCTGGAGGAAGACATCCAGTTTCACGAACTGGTCAATCTGCTAAAGGTTTAAAAACTAGAGATAATAAAAGTACAGATAAATTTATTGTAAGAAGAAGGAAAAAAAGGAAGGATTAATTAATGGCTAGAGCAGTATGGAAAGGACCTTTTGTTGAAGAAAGCTTAATAAAAAAAGTTGAAAAACAAAAAACTGATCCAAAAAAAATACCAATTAAAACTTGGTCTAGAAAATCAACAATTATACCAGAATTTGTTGGTGTTGGTTTTTTAATTTATAATGGTAAAAAGTTTATTCCAGTAACTATTTCAGAAGACATGGTTGGTCATAAACTTGGTGAGTTTGCACCTACAAGACAATTTTTTGGTCATACACCTGCAGATAAAAAAGCGGCAAAACCAGCTGAAACAACAGAGAAAAAATAATTATGAGTAAAAAAAAGAAAAAAGATAAATCAAAAGAAAATACGGTTCGATCGGTTAATAATAATATTAGATCAAGTGTAAGAAAACTTAATCCAATACTAAAAGGTATAGTTGGAAAAAAAGTTGAAATAGCAATTAGAAATCTTCAATTCTCTGAAAAAAGAATTACTAAAGAAATTAGAAAAACTATTTCATCTGCTGTGGCTAATGCGGAAAATAATAACCAATATGATATTGATAAATTAATTGTTAAAGAAGCATACTGTGGAAAAAAAATAATCATGAAAAGATTTAGAGCTCGAGCAAAAGGTAGAGCTGCACCAATTTTAAAACCTTATTCAAGTGTAACAATAATTTTATCAGAAGCTAAACAAATGGAGAGTCATGGGTCAAAAAGTTAATCCTGTTGGATACAGACTTGGAGTAAATAGAGGCTGGGACTCTGTTTGGTATGCCAAAAAAAAAGATTTTGGTAATTATTTAATAGAGGACTTTAAAATAAGAGAATATGTTAAAAAAAATGTCATTAACTCAGGTGTTTCAAAAGTTATGATAGAAAGAACTTCAAATAAATGTTTTGTAACAATTTATACTTCAAGACCAGGATTTGTTATTGGTAAAAAAGGTAGTGATATAGATAAAATAAAGAACAATTTATCTAAATTTACTAGTAATGAAGTAACTCTAAATATAAAGGAAGTAAAGAAACCAGAAACAAATTCATACTTAGTAGCAGAAAATATTGCTCAACAATTAGTAAAAAGAATTTCTTATAGAAGAGCAATGAAAAGAGCCATGCAATCGTGTTTAAGACTAGGGGCAAAAGGTATCAAAGTTTCAATAAGTGGAAGATTAGGTGGAAATGAAATAGCCAGAACAGAGTGGTTGAGAGATGGCAGTATACCTTCACACACTTTAAGAGCTGATATTGATTATGCAGAAGCCGAAGCTTTAACTACTTTTGGTATAATTGGGATTAAAGTATGGATATATAAAGGTGAAGTTTTTGCAAAAGAATTTAGTCAAGAAACTAATAAAAACATACCAGAGGTTAAAAAGTAAATTATGTTACAACCAGTTAGATCAAAATTTAGAAAAGCTCATAAAGGTAGAATTCATGGAACAGCTACAAGAGCAAGCAAGATTAATTATGGATCATTTGCTTTAAAAGCAATGGCACCTGATAGAATAATAGGTAAACAAATCGAAGCAGCAAGAGTGGCGTTAACTAGACACATGAAAAGACAAGGTCGTGTTTGGACAAGAATTTTTCCAAATATACCAGTTTCAAAAAAACCAGTTGAAGTAAGAATGGGAAAAGGTAAGGGTGCTCCTGAGTATTGGGCATGTAGAGTTAAGCCAGGCAGAATTTTATTTGAAATTGATGGAGTTTCAGAAACTGTAGCTAAAGAAGCTTTATATAAAGCTTCAGCAAAGTTACCTATTAAAACTAAATTTATTAAAAGGTTTTTATAATGAAAAAGCAAGAAATTAAGAAATTAACAAAAGATCAAGCATTGAAAAATATTGATAAATTAAAAAAAGATTTATTCAATTTTAGGTTTCAAAAAGTTAACTCACAAATTACAAATCCATCTAAAGTAAGTGAAACAAAAAAGACTATTGCAAAATTAAAAACTTTATTAAGAGGAAAATTAAATGCCTAAAAAAATATTAACAGGATATGTGGTGAGTGATAAGCCAAACAAAACTATTACTGTAATTGTTGAAAGAAAATACTCACATCCATTACTAAAAAAAGTAGTTAAAGTAAAAAAGAAATATAATGTACATGATGAAAATAATAAATTTAAAACTGGTGATAAAGTTTCAATAATTGAAAGTAAACCTTTTTCAAAAAATAAAAAATTTGAAGTTATGGATGGTGTAAAATGATACAAGTACAAACTGAATTATTAGTAGCTGATAATACTGGAGCTAAAAAGATAGAATGTATCAAGGTTTTAGGAGGATCAAAGCGTAGATATGCAAGCATCGGTGACACAATTGTTATTGCTGTAAAAGAAGCAATACCAAAAGGAAAAGTTAAAAAAGGTTCAGTACATAAGGCTGTCGTTGTAAGAGTTAAAAAGGGTATTCATAGAAATGATGGATCAAAAGTAAGATTTGATAATAATGCAGCCGTTTTAGTTGATGAAAAAGGAGAACCAGTAGGGACAAGAATATTTGGTCCAGTTACTAGGGAACTTAGAAATAGAGGGCAAATGAAAATTATCTCATTAGCACCAGAGGTTTTATAAAATGATAAAAAAAGGTTTAAAAGTAAAAATACTAACTGGAAAAGATAAGAAAAAAGAAGGTGAAGTGATTGAGGTAGATAGAAAAAATAATAGAGCAAAAGTTCAAGGAGTAAATTTGGTTAAAAAGCACGTTAAAACTACTAAAGAAAAGAAAGGTGGAATTGTTTCAAAAGAAAATTTTGTACATATTTCAAATTTAATACTTGTTAAAGAAAAATCAAAATCAAAAAAAGCAGAGGCTAAGAAATAATGACTCCTAGATTAAAAGAACTTTATTATAAAGAAATACAACCTTCTCTTAAACAGCAATTAGGATTTAAAAATACTTTTATGAGTCCTAAGTTACAAAAGGTTGTCATAAATATGGGGCTTGGTTTAGATGGAAATGATTCAAAAATAATTAAATCTTGTGAAGAAGATTTAGCTAAATTATCAGGTCAAAAACCTGTTATAACTAAATTTAAAAAATCTGTAGCAAATTTTAAAACTAGAAAAGGAACAAATGCTGGCTTAAAGGTAACTTTAAGAGGAAATAAAATGTACGAATTTATTGACAGATTGGTAAATATTGCACTTCCAAGAATAAAAGATTTTAGAGGACTATCAGGAAAAGGTTTTGATAAGTTTGGCAATTATACATTTGGAGTTAAAGAACACATTATATTCCCAGAAGTAAATTTTGATAGAATAGACAAGATAAGAGGACTTGATATTGTAGTTGTGATATCCGCAGTAAATAAAGACCATAGTTATGCATTGTTAGAAAAATTGAATTTTCCATTTATTAAAAAAGGAGATAATTAAAATGGCTAAAGCAAGCGCAATCAATAAAAATAATAAAAGAATTAAACTTTCCAATAAACTATTTAAAAAAAGACAATCTTTAAAAAAAATAATTATGAATAAGAAATTACCCTTAGAGGAAAGATTTAAAGCTCAACAAAAATTATCAAAATTACCGAGAAATTCAGCAAAAATAAGAGTAATGAATAGATGTCAAATCACTGGAAGACCACATGGTGTATACAGAAAATTAAAAATATCAAGAATAGCATTAAGAGACCTTGGGTTAAGTGGTTTAATTCCAGGGATGACAAAATCAAGTTGGTAGAAAGGAAAATATGAGTTTAAGTGACCCAATAGGAGATATGATAGCAAGAATTAAAAATGCTCAAGTGAGAAATCACAAAAAGGTTGCGTTACCTTCATCAAATTTTAAGATTAAAATAGCTGATATTTTAAAAAACGAAGGTTTTATTAAAGATTATAAAATTGACAAGGAAACTAGTAAACCTATCTTGTCTGTTGATTTAAAATACTATTCAGGAAATCCTGTTATTAGTACTTTTGAAAGAGTCTCAAAACCAGGAAGAAGAATTTTTTCAAGTGCACAAAGTTTACCAAAAATCAATGGAGGTTTAGGGATTGCAATTATATCTACTCCCAAAGGTGTTATGACTGATATAGATGCAAGAAAACAAAAAGTCGGTGGGGAAATTATTTGTAAGGTATTTTAATGTCTAAAATAGGTAAAATAAGTATATCAATTCCTGAAAAAGTAAAAGCTGTCCTATCAGGAAATGTTTTGAATATTGAAGGACCATTAGGCAAAAAATCTATAAATATTGATTTAGAAATGTTTAATCTAAATGTTTCAGATGGAAAGGAAATATCTATAAAACCAAAAAAAATTAATGAAAATTCAAAAAGACTATGGGGAATGAACAGAAGCTTAATAAATAATGCTATAATTGGTTCAAGTAAAGGATATGAAAAAACGCTTGAATTAGTTGGAGTTGGTTATAGAGCTGCTTTAAAAGGTAAAGTATTAAATTTACAATTAGGATATAGTCACGATGTAAATTTTGATATTCCAGAAGGAATTAAAGTTGCAGTTGAAAAACAAACCATCATTAAGATTAATGGATCTGATAAGCAAGAAGTTGGCATGGTCGTATCTAAATTAAAATCATTTAGAAAACCCGAACCTTATAAAGGAAAAGGAATTAGAGAAAAAGATCAATATATATTAAGAAAAGAAGGAAAGAAAAAATAATGAAACTAAGAACATCAGATAGAAAAAAATTTAGAGTATCCAATAAAGCAAAAAAAGTAGCTTCTTTAGGTAGATTTAGATTAAGTATTTCTAGATCAACGAAAAATATTTCAGCTCAAATTATAGATGATGTTAAGAAAACAACTCTTCTTTCTGCATCTTCAATTGAAAAAGACATTAAAACAATGAATAAAGTTAGCAAAACTGAATTATCCAAAATTGTTGCTAAAAAACTTGCTAAAAAAGCACAAGAAAAAAAAATAACAAAGATTTATTTTGATAGAGGAATTTATAAGTATCACGGTAGAGTCAAAGTATTTGCTGACACTTTAAGAGAAAATGGAATGGAGTTTTAAATATGGATCAAAATGATAAGAAAAATGATGATATTCTAGAAAAATTAGTTCACATCAATAGAATAACAAAAGTTGTAAAAGGTGGACGTAGATTTGGTTTTTCAGCATTAGTAGTTGTGGGCAACCAATCAGGAAAAATTGGAATAGCTCATGCAAAAGCAAAACAAGTTCCTGATGCAATTAAAAAAGCTAATGAAACTGCTCGAAGAAGATTAATCCATGTGCCATTAAGAGAAGGAAGAACTATTCATCATGATGTCTACGGTAAAGATGGTGCAGGAAAGATTGTATTAAGAGGAGCACCAAAAGGAACAGGAATTATAGCAGGGGGACCAGTTAGATCAGTATGTGAAGTTTTAGGTATTAAAGATATAGTTGCTAAGTCAATGGGAACTTCTAATCCACATAATGTTATTAGGGCGACTATGAAAGCTTTATCCAAACAAAACTCACCAAAACATATATCAACAATTAGAAATAAAAAAATTTCTGATATTATAGAAAAAAGAGGATAATGAGCACATTAAACACTACAGATAAAATTCTCAAAAAAAAAATAAGAGTGGGTAGAGGAATTGGTTCTGGTAAAGGTAAAACATCTGGCAGAGGAGTAAAAGGTCAAAAATCAAGATCGGGGGTAGCTATTAAAAGTTTTGAAGGTGGCCAAATGCCTTTATATAGAAGACTTCCAAAAAGAGGATTTAATTCATTTACAAAAATTAAAATAGCAATAATGAATTTAGAAAAGATACAATCATTTATTGATAAAAAAACTATTAAATCAGGTGATTTAATTAACACTGATTTGTTAAAAAAATTAAAATTAATTAACAAAAATTCCCAAAAATTGAAAATACTTGGTAGTGGTGATATTAAAGATAAAATTAATATAGAAGCTGATTTAATTTCAAAATCAGCAATCGAAAAACTTAAAAAAGCTGGCGGAACAGTACAATTAAAAAAATAGTTAAGATATTATGAGTGCATCAACACAAACTAATGATCTTAGAAATCGTATAATTTTTACAATCCTTATTTTAGCTGTTTATAGATTTGGGACTTTTGTTCCATTACCCGGAATTGATCCTGAACAATTAAAAGTAATGATGGAAGGTAATCAAAAAGGACTATTAGGAATGTTCAATGTTTTCGCAGGAGGTGCTGTAAGTAGAATGGCTATATTTGCATTAGGAATTATGCCTTATATTTCTTCATCTATTATAGTTCAGTTGTTAACAGGTGTATCTGACTATTTTAAAAATTTAAAATCACAAGGAGAAATTGGAAGAGCAAAAATAACTCAAATTACCAGGTATGGAACAGTGTTATTAGCAACAGTTCAGGGTTATGGTTTGTCTGTAGGGTTAGAATCTTCAGCTGATTTAGTAATTAATCCTGGTATCTTTTTTAAAATCTCTACTGTATCAACAATTGTTGCAGGTACTTTATTTTTAATGTGGTTAGGAGAACAAATTACCCAAAGAGGTATTGGCAATGGTATTTCGTTAATAATTTTTTCAGGAATAGTAGCAGAAATACCTAGAGCTTTAGTTACTACATTTGAATTAGGCAGAACAGGTGCAGTTTCAACTATAATGATAGTAGCTATATTTGTTTTGTTAATTGCTACAATAATGTTCATTGTATTTATGGAAAGAGCTTTAAGAAAAATACTAATAAATTATCCTAAAAGACAAATGGGAAATAAGATGTATGGTGGAGAGTCTTCTCATTTACCTTTAAAAATAAATCAAGCTGGAGTAATTCCAGCGATTTTTGCTTCAGCATTATTACTTTTACCTGTAACTTTTTCTAATTTTAATTTGTCAGACAATGATAGCTTGTTAAATATTGGTTCATTTTTTACACAGGGTCAGCCTCTTTACATGTTGCTTTACGCTTCAGGAATCATTTTTTTTACTTTTTTNTACACNTCAATNACATTTAATCCAANTGAAACNGCNGANAANNTNAGAAANTATGGAGGNTTTNTTCCAGGNATNAGACCAGGAGANANNACAGCNTTATATATNGANAANATTTTAACNANACTTACNACNATNGGNGCNNTNTATNTAACGCTAGTNTGTTTAATGCCNGAATTTTTNATNGCNAANTANCCTATTCCATTTTATNTNGGNGGNACNTCAATNTTAATTGTNGTNGTNGTTGCNATNGATACNGTAACNCAAATACAAACTAGATTAATGAGNTCNCAATANGANCANNTNATTAAAAAAACTAAATTTGGTAGATAATAATAAAGTGAATATNATTTTATTTGGNCCTCCAGGNGCTGGAAAAGGTACNCANGCNAANTATNTAGTAAAAAAATTAAATANTTTTCAANTNTCAACGGGNGANATNTTNAGAGATGAAATTNAAAAAGACTCNGAAATNGGNAAAAANATAATNNANNATATGAATGATGGAAANTTTGTAAATGATGAAATAGTAAATNANCTTATNAANANTNTNATNTTTGATNCNNAAAAAAAANANAAATTNATATTTGATGGNTATCCNAGGTCNTTAANNCAAGCTAAAAANTTAGATTTNTTGNTNNNNGANTCGAAGCCANAAAATANATTTTATNTTTTTTNTAAATGTNAATAAAGANACNATANTTNAAAGAATNGAAAAANGAAAAATTTTAGANAAAAGANCNGATGATGAGCTCNAATACNATTCTNAANAGATANGATACNTANATGGAAACAACNAANCCTGTCTTAGATTTCTATTCTAAAAATCCAAATTTTTACGAAATTGACGGAACTCTAGAAATTGATCAAATAACTAGCAAAATCAATGCTATTCTTGAGGTTTAAGACATTGACTTTAAAAAAACTTCTTATATAAAAGGCTAAATTTATTCTCAAAATTATGGCTCGTATAGCTGGTGTAAATATTCCGCAAAATAAACTCGTCCAAATTGGATTGACATATATTTATGGAATAGGAAACAAATTTTCAAAACAAATTTGTTCATCACTAGATATTCCAAAAGATAAAAGAATTAACCAATTAACAGATGATCAAATTTTAAAAATTAGAGAATATATAGATCAAAATTTTAAAGTAGAAGGAGATCTGAGAAGAGATTACTCTCTGAGCATTAAGAGATTAGTTGATCTTGCTTGTTACAGGGGCTCTAGACATAGGAAAAAATTACCAGTAAGAGGNCAAAGAACAAGATGTAATGCAAGAACAAGAAAAGGTAAAGCAATTGCTATTGCTGGAAAAAAATTAACTCCACTTAAGAAATAAATAGTTTATGGCTAAAACTGAAAAAAATGAAAAAAAAGATCAANTATTAGACACTGCAGAAAAGAAAGTTAAAAAAAGTACTTACTCAAAAAAGAAAAAAAGTAAAAAAAATATTCTTAATGGTATAGCATATGTTCAATCAACTTTTAATAATACGATTATCTCGATTGCAGATACTAATGGTAATGTAATTTCATGGGCATCTGCTGGACAAAAAGGTTTTAAAGGTTCAAGAAAATCTACACCTTATGCTGCACAAATTGCTGCTGATGCTGCTGCTGCTAAAGCTTTAGAGTATGGAATGAAGACATTGTTAGTTGAAGTTAAAGGACCAGGCTCTGGAAGAGAAACTGCCTTAAGAGCCCTGCAAGCTAGAGGATTTAAAATTTTATCAATTAAAGATACAACACCTATGCCACATAATGGTGTGAGACCACCAAAAAAAAGGAGAGTTTAAATGGAAAGTATAAATGTAAATGCTAAGAACTGGAAAGGACTTATAAAACCAGCTCAATTAGATGTAAGAATTAGCGATGATAAATCTCAAGCTACTATTGTTGCTGAGCCACTAGAGAAAGGATATGGATTAACTTTAGGAAATTCTTTAAGAAGAATTTTATTATCATCTATTAGAGGTGCCGCTGTTACCTCAATACAAATTGATGGTGTTTTACATGAGTTTACTTCAATTAAGGGTGTGAGAGAAGATGTAACTGATATTGTTTTAAATGTTAAATCTCTTGCTCTTAAATCTTCATCAGAAGGTACTAAGAGATTGATTTTAGATGCTAAAGGACCTGGAGAAATAAAAGCATCAGATATAACACCAGTTACTGATATTGAAATTCTTAATCCTGACCTAGTTATTTGTAATCTTGATGAAAAAACTAATTTTCATATGGAAATGAATGTTGGTACTGGAAAGGGATACGTACCTGCTATAATGAACAAGCCAGAAGAACCACCACTTGGTTTAATTCCTATAGATTCATTATATAGCCCAGTAAAAAAAGTTTCGTATTCTATAAGTACAGCTAGAGAAGGAAAGGCTTTAGATTACGATAAATTAACTATGGAAGTTGAAACTAATGGATCAATTTCAGCCGAAGACGCTGTTGCTTATTCTGCTAGAATTTTTCAAGATCAACTAAATATGTTTGTAAATTTTGACGAACCTGTAGAAGCTCCTGTAAAAGAAGTTTCAAGTGAGCCAGAATTTAACAAAAACCTTTTAAGAAAAGTTGATGAATTAGAATTATCAGTACGTTCAATGAATTGTTTAAAAAATGATAATATAATTTATATCGGTGATTTGGTGCAAAAATCTGAAGGAGAAATGTTGAGAACTCCAAATTTTGGAAGAAAATCACTTAATGAAATCAAAGAAGTNTTAACGGGTATGTCGCTTTATTTAGGCATGGAAATACCTAATTGGCCACCNGATAATATAGCTGAAATGTCTAAAAAACTTGAGGAACAAATATAATGAGGCATGGCATATATAATAAAAAATTGAACAAAACTAGTGAGCATAGAAAAGCTATGTTGATGAATATGTTAAATTCATTAATTAAATATGAACAAATCACTACAACTCTTCCTAAAGCTAAGTTTTTAAAACCACAAGCAGATAAAATAATCACTTTAGGAAAAAAAGAAACCTTACAAACAACCAAAAGACTTATGTCTAAACTTCAAAATATTACTTCCACAAATAAAGTTAAAAAAACTTTATCGAAAAGATATGAAAAAAGAAAAGGCGGATATACTAGAATAATTAAAGCCGGTTTTAGATATGGAGACAATGCTCCACTTGCAGTGATAGAATTTGTTGATAGAGATATAGAAGCAAAGAAAGTAGATAAAAAGAAAAAAGAACCTGTTAAAGATAAAAATATAGAAAAAAAAACAGCGACAGCTTAGTTTCAATATAAAAATATAACATCATGAAAAAGTTTTTTAACGTTGAGAAAACGTATAATGATATGAGAATTGATCGTTGGATAAGAAATAATTTAGGTAATTTTCCACAGTCTTTAATAGAAAAAAACTTAAGAAATGGAAAGATACGACTTAATAAAAAAAAAATAAAAAGTTCACATAAAGTAAAAACAAACGATCANGTAGAAACATTTGGAATAAATTTTAAAGAAAAAATTGTTCAAATAAAAAAAAAATTTCAACCTTCTAAAGAAATAGTTAAAGCAAATGAAAATTTAATTATTGATAATAACGAAGATTTCGTTGTTCTTAATAAAAGTGCTGGAATATCAGTTCAAGGTGGAACAAAATCAAAGAAAAATTTAGTTGATATATTTGCGAAAAGTGAAATTTTTAAAAACACAAAGCCATTTTCTGTTCATAGATTAGATAAGGAAACTTCTGGTGTCTTTATAATTGCAAAAAATCGAGAAACAGCTCAATTATTAACTTCACTTTTTAGATTACGAAAAATTCACAAAACTTATTTAGCAGTGTGTTATGGGGAATTAACTAAAGATTCAGGAATTTGGAACGATAACTTAATAAGATATGAAAACAAAAAAAANATAATTGAAAAAGCAAAAACAATTTATCGTGTTTTAGATAAAAATTCTATATGTAGCCTTGTTGAAATGAAACCTGTCACAGGAAGAAAACATCAACTAAGAAAACAATTATACGCTATAGGAAATCCTATTTATGGAGATCAAAAATATAACTTAGAATATAAAAATAAGTTTGTGAATAAAAATTTAATGCTTCATTCGTATCAAATTAAGTTTATGATAAACAAAAAAAAATATACTTATACAGCTCTTTTACCAGATTATTTTCAAAAACTTTTGAAAGCTAAACGACTTCGTCTTCCAAATTTTTTATAAAATTTTTGATTATTGAGTTAACTAATTTATCGTAGTCTATTTTTTTTAATTTTTGTAGACTTGTTATACCTCTATCTTTTATTCCACAGGGTATTATTGCTTCATACTTTTTTAAATCATTATTAAGATTTATAGAGAAACCGTGATATGCAATCCATTTACTTACTCTAACTCCAATAGCGGCTATTTTTTTAATTTCATCATTTCTTTTTATCCATACACCAATATTTTTAGAATCAGCAAAACTCTTTATCTTAAATTCTAGTAGAGATTCTATGATTGTTTTTTCTATAATATTGATAAATTTTCTTATATCTTTTTTTCTTTTTCTTAAATCAATTACAAAGTAGCAAATAATTTGACCTGGCCCATGAAAAGTAATCTTTCCACCTCTATTTGTTTTAACAAGTTTTATATTTTTATCTAGTAATTCATTATCTTTGGAACTTGTTCCAGCTGTATAAACATCACTGTGCTCCAAGATCCAAATTAACTCTTTTTCTTTATGTTTTAAAATGTTTGANAATCTACCTTCTAAATAGTCAATAGCAGTTTTATATTTTATGGGTTTTATTGACTTTTTTATCTCTATGCTCATTTAAAAATTGTAATATCTATATTTTTTATTAATAGTGCCAATTAATTTATAGGTATATTTATGTCTTTAACTAAAAAAATAAAAGATAAAAAAGCTAATTTTGAATTTAATAAAGAATATATTAATGTTGTTACATCAAAAATTGCTAGTAATGATGCATCATTTATAACCAATTCTTTCAAAGAAATGCATCCGGCTGATGCTGCTGACATTATTGAACATTTAAGTCAAAATGATAGGGAAAACTTAATTAAGTTAAATAATTTTAAAGTTGATCCAGAGGTTTTTGTTGAATTGAACGAGTCTATTCAAATTGAAGTTATACAATATTTATCATCAGATGCTATAGTAACTATCTTAAAAAATCTTGAATCAGATGATGCTATATCAATATTAGAAAATGTTGATGAAAAAAACAAAAACGTAATTTTAAGTTTACTACCACCAAAGGATCGTTTTGCATTACTTGAAAGTTTAAGTTATCCGGAAGACTCAGCAGCAAGAATTATGCAGAGAGAATTTACTGCAATACCAAGTAATTGGTCTGTTGGACAAACAATTGATTATTTGAGAGAAAATAAAGATTTACCTGAGGAATTTTTAGAAATTTTTATTGTAGATCAGGACTTCAAACCAATCGGAACTGTTCCATCCTCAAAGGTCTTAAGAACTCCAAGAGAATCTGAAATGATTTCAATTATGTCTGAGTCACAATTATTTATACCAGTNGATATGGACAAAGAAGAAGTCGGTAACTTATTCGAAAATTATAATTTGAACTCAGCGGCAGTAGTTGACAAAAGTGATAAATTAGTTGGCATGATAACTAATGATGATGTATTGACAGTTCTTAAAGAAGAGGCAGAAGAAGATGCTTTAAGATTAGCAGGGGTAGGTGATGAAGCTATTACTGATGGAGTTTTTATTAAAACTAAAAGAAGATTTAATTGGTTGTTGTTGAATCTTTTTACTGCTTTTTTAGCTACTTGGGTAATTAGTTTATATGGAGCAACTATTGAACAAATGATTGTCCTTGCTTTTTTAATGCCAATAGTAGCTTCAATGGGTGGAAATGCTGGCATGCAAACATTAGCAGTTACTGTTAGAACTTTAGCCACTAATGATCTAACCAAAAATAATTTTACACAAAATATAATGAAAGAATTTAATATTGGAATATTAAACGGATTTATTTTTGCTATTATTAGTGCTTTAATTGTTCAAATTTGGTTTCAAGATTCTTTACTTTCAATAATTATTTCAGTTTCAATGATTTTAACTATGATAGTTGCCGGTTTATTTGGTATTTTAGTTCCTATTACATTAAAAAAATTTAATATTGACCCAGCTATAGCTTCTAGTGTTTTTGTTACAACGATAACAGATGTTATTGGTTTTGCTTCTTTTTTAGGAGTAAGTGCATATTTATTATAAAATATTTAAAAATTATCAATTAATCTAATTTTATTAATATAATAAGCAACAAAGAGTCTATATCTTTTTTGATTAATATTTCTTTGGAGATTGAATATATTTCGGGCTTCTAAATACTCGATATCTATTTTGAAATTTTTGATTAAGATATATCTATAATTTTTAATAAGAGTGCTTACCTTTTTTTTATCCATGTTTATTTTTGATCTTANTTTAATTAAAAATTTAGCAATATTTCCAGCTTTTTTAATCTCTGATTTATTTAATAAAAAATTTCTTGAAGATAGTGCCATCTTATTTTTATCTCTTATAGTTTTACAAGCGTGAACTTTGCAATTGTATTTCTTTTCAATAAACTTTTTAGTTAAAAATAGCTGTTGAAAATCTTTTTCTCCCATAAATAAGTATTTTGGCGATATAATTTGTATAAATCTGTCTAATACATCTAAAACTCCTTCAAAGTGTCCTTTTCTATATTTAGCACATAATATTTTTTGTGATTTGTGCAGTTTGATATTGTTAAATCTTTTTTTCTTAAAAATTTCATTTTTCCTTGGTAAAAAAACATAATCTACTTTAAGTTTTTTTAAAATCTTTAGATCTTTATTAATATTTCTAGGATAGTTTATGTAATCCTTTTTGTTATTAAACTGTGTAGGATTGACAAAAATAGTAACAATAGTTTTTTTGCATTTTTTTTTTGACTTGATTATTAGAGATTCGTGTCCTTTATGCAAACACCCCATTGTTGGCACAAACCCTAAATCAATATTTTTTTTTAATGCCTTATTTAGATCTTTTATTTGTCTTAATAATTTCATTTGTAATAATACTAATTATAAGTAAAACATTTATATGATTAAACAAGCAATAATTCCCTTAGCTGGTCTGGGAACAAGATTACTTCCACTTACAAGTGTTTTTGCAAAAGAATTATTACCAATTCATGGAAAACCTGGACTCGAATATATTCTTGATGAATGTGTTGAAGCAGGAATTAAAGAAGTTATTTTCATAATTTCAAAAAATAAAATGATGATAAAAAATTANTTTTATAATGATAAATTTTATAAAGATATTATTAAAAAAAAGAAAGATCCAAATATAATAAATGAATATAAAAAGATTTTGAAATATAAAAAATTAATTAAATTTGTTTATCAAGATAAACCTCTAGGAACAGGCGATGCTGTATATAAAACAAAAAAGTTTATTAAAGATAAATATTTTTTGATGTTACTACCTGATGATTTAATCATTAAAAACAACTGTTCTAAATCAATGATTAATATTCATAAAAAGTTTAAAAGTTCAGTAATGGCAAGTATGAATGTAAATAAAAAAACAGTTTCTAGATGGGGTATTTATAATATAAAAAAAAAATNNATAAAAANAATTTTNTNATTAAAGAGTGTTATNGAAAAACCNTCTNNNANAANNGCTCCNTCNAATAAAGCNGTAATNGGNAGNTATATTTTACCTAAAANTATTTTTANNAAANTTAGNNAANNNAAAGCCNGGNAANNGTGGTGAANTTCANATNACTGANGCAATNCAATNATTNATNAAAGA
>NHFH02000007.1:22167-25845 GCA_002170275.2 Candidatus Pelagibacter sp. TMED106
ANAAATTTATTGNTCANAANTTTNNAGGAAANTATTTAGATTGTGGNANNATGNANGGTTANATTAANTCANCTNNNGANATTNCAAAANTATGAAANTATGNATGATAGGNACNGGTTATGTTGGANTNGTTAGNGGNGTNTGTTTTTCNGACNNAGGNAATACNGTNTATTGTGTTGATAANNATNAAGATAAAATTAAATCNNTNAATNCNGGNANNGTNCCNATNTNTGAACCTGGANTAGAAGAAATNTTAAAAANAAATTNTAANNANAAAAGATTANTTTTTACAACAGATNTNAAAAANGCNGTANNNAANTCTGATATNATNTTTATNTGNGTNGGNACTCCAACAAAAANNAANAGNAATTCTGCAGATTTAAAATATGTTTTTCAAGTAGCTAATAATTTAAAAAAGATTATAAAAAAATATAAAATTATTGTTACAAAATCGACTGTTCCCATAAGCACTGGAGACAGAATAGAAAAAATTTTAGTTAGTTTAAAGAAAAAAAAATTCATAGATGTTGTTTCTAATCCTGAATTTTTAAGAGAAGGTGATGCTATAAGAGATTTTCTATACCCTGACAGAGTTGTTATAGGAACTAACAGCAAAAAAGCCAATAAAATACTTAGGTCTCTATATTTACCAATAATTAAAAAAAATAGTAGATATTTTCAGACATCTAGAAGAGGTGCTGAACTTATCAAATATGCTTCAAATGCTTTTTTGGCAACTAAGATTTCTTATATTAATGAATTAGCTAACTTATGTGAAAAAACAGGTGTAGATGTTAAAGATATTTCATTTGGTATGGGCTCTGATGAACGTATTGGAGAAAGATTTTTAAGAGCTGGCCCAGCATATGGAGGATCATGTTTTCCAAAAGATACTAGAGCTTTAATAGATACAGCAAATAAATTTAAAACAAACTTAACAATAGTTAAAAGTGTTGTTAAATCAAATGAAAAGAGAAAATTATTATTAACTAAAAAAATAGATAAAATTTTAAAGGGTAAAATTAAAAATAAAATTATAACTTTTTTAGGAGTAACATTTAAACCTAACACTGATGATATGAGAGAAGCTTCAAGTGTTCCAATGATTAAATATTTAAACAAAAAAAATTGTGAGATTAGATATTTTGATCCATCAGGTGAAAAAANTGATTTTAAAAATATGAGAAATGTCAAATTTTTTAAAAATATAACATCAGCTTGTAATAGAAGTGATCTAATAATTATTCATACCGAATGGAATGATTTTAAATTACTAAACTTTAGCAAAATTGTAAAAAAAAAGAATTTTATAATTTATGATATGAGAAACATTTATTCACCAAAAAAAATGAAGAATTCTAAAATTAAATATTTTGGANTTGGTAGATAAATTAATTTAATTCAAATATTGCGTCTACTTCAACAGCAACACCTAATGGTAAACTGTTTACACTTACAGCTGCCCTAGTATGNATACCAGAGTCCTCAAACACCAAAGCTATTAAATCTGAAGCACCGTTAATTACTTTAGGTTGTTCTATATAATCATTTGTAGAATTGACAAATCCAGTTAATTTAATACAAGATTTTATTCTTGATAAATCATTTTCACAAATTTTTTGAACTTGAGCAACAATACTCAAAGCACATCTTCTAGCAGCTTCNTATCCAGCATTAGTATCTAAATCTTTACCTAATTTTCCTTTAATTAATTCTCCTTTAGATGTCATGGAAATTTGACCTGATATAAATAGCATTTTTCCTGAAATTTTTGCCGCAACATATGCNCCAACTGGATCTGCAGCTTTTGGCAAAGTAATATTATTTTTTTTTAAATTTTCTAAGGGGTTCATTAATCTAAAACCTTTTTTTTAATTTTGTCTAACTTATCTTTTTCTTTTGACCATTCTTTTTTTTGATAATTTTTTGTATCGTCTAAAATTAATTTACTTTTGGATATAATGTTTTGTTTTAACAAATTAGATTTACACTTTCTATATTCATAAGAAAATTTATTTAAACTTTCACAATTATTTTCTTCTGCTAATAAATTAAAATTTAAATTTATTAATATTATTAATAAAAGAAAAATAATTTTTTTCATTTTTTTTTCTTCTTTTTATTCTTATCGTATTCTTTTCTTTTTTCAATTAAAATTAAAGCTTCTTCCATATTTATTTCAAGCGGATCTTTTTCTTCAGGAATAGTTGCGTTTAGTGACTTATATTTTATATAAGGACCGTATTGACCTTTCATTACTCTTATTGGTTTTTTATCATCTGGATGTTCACCTAAATCTTTAATTATTGATGAAGACATTCTTCCAGGTTTTGCTTCAGCTATGAGTGATATTGCTCTATTTAATCCAATAGAAAAAATTTCATCCACATTTTCTATACGTGCAGACTTATTCTCACATTTTAAATATGGACCAAATCTTCCAGTATTTAAGGTAATTTCTTTTTGATTNTCAGGNTTNATTCCNANAGATTTNGGNANTGANCATAAAAATTGTGCTTTTTCTANATCAATACTNTNTAAATCTAAACCTTTTGGTATTGAAACATTTTTTAAAAGCTCATTAACATCTGATTTATTTTTTGTTTTCCTTTTTTTCTTTGCAGGCTTTTCATCTTTTATATCATCTAAAATTTTTTCATATTGTAGATATGGACCAAATCTTCCATTTTTAAGAAATATATCATTTCCATTTTCATGTTTTCCTATTAATTTTGGTTCAGCTAATTGAGATTGAGCAGCAGCTTTTGCCTTAGATAGAGGTCTTGTAAATTTACAATCAGGGTAATTAGAGCAACCAATGAAAGCACCACCTCTAAAACTATTTTTTAAACTAAGTGATCCTGAACTACATAATTGGCACTTTCTTACTATATTTCCTTTATCATCCTTATCAAAAATCAAATCTCCCAAACTATCATTCAATAAGTCTAAGACTTCTCTAGTTCTTTTTTCTTTTACTTCAGAAACATTATTATGAAAATCTTTCCAAAATAATTCTAAAACTTTAATCCAACTTTCTTTTCCACTAGTTATTTCATCTAATTGATCTTCTAGTCCTGCTGTAAAATTATAATCAACATATCTAGAAAATAATTTTTCTAAAAAAGCTGAAATTAATTTACCTCTATCAGTAGGAAAAAATCTTTTGTTTAGTATTTCTGCATATCCTCTATTAGCTATAGTTGAAATGATACTAGCATAAGTAGATGGCCTTCCAATACCTAACTCCTCAAGTTTTTTTACTAAGCTAGCCTCAGAATATCTTGGTGGTGGTTGAGTGAAATGCTGTTCATCTATTAGTGTCTCTATATTAACAGGCCCTTTTAACATCTGAGGTAAGATTGTTTCATCATCATCTTTATTAGGATTATTGTATATTTTCAAAAATCCATCAAATTTAAGAACTGAACCACTAGCTTTACAAATTGTGTCATTATTTTCTGAAGTTATTGTTATTGTATTTCTATCAAACTTTGCTGACTCCATTTGTGAAGATAAGGCTCTACTCCATATTAAGTCATAAAGTTTATTTTGATCTGTACTTAAATATTTCTTAACACTTTGAGGTGTTCTAATAATATCAGTAGGTCTTATTGCTTCATGAGCTTCTTGAGCATTTTTTTTCCTAGACTTATACTCAATGGGTTTATTAGGTAA
>NHFH02000016.1 GCA_002170275.2 Candidatus Pelagibacter sp. TMED106
CACTACCAAATCCAAAATTAGGTTATATTTCAGCTTCATGTTGGAGTGTTGAACACGATAATCCATTTTCATTAGCAATATTAAAAAATGGAAAAAATATGATTGGTGAAAAGTTATTTGTAATGTCCCCGTTAAAAAATAAAGTAATTCCGGTTGAGATAGTTTCATCACATTATGTTGACCCAAAAGGTGAAAGGGTTAGATCATGAGTTCAATATCACCCTTAGCAAATGTTCATTTAATAGGTCAATTCGGTGATCATGAAGGTAAAAATGAAAATAATATTTTAAAAATTTCCGAAATTAAAAATTTACTAATAATTCAAATAGTTCAATATAAAAATTCTACAGTTTCAATTGAAAGTATTAATATTGATGGTTTAAGATTAAAAGATGAGCCATTAAAGGTAATAAGTAATAATGATACAAGAATTTTATGGAATGGACCAAAAAATTGGCTTTTAGTTTCAAAAAAAAAAGATTTACTTAAAAATATTTCGCAAAATTTTAAAGAAACTGATTTTGCTGTAACTGACTTATCTCACTCAAAAGCTATAATAGAAATAGAAGGTCAAGATGTAAAAGAAGTTTTAAAAAAAGGATGTCCTTATAATTTTAATGAATTAAAAATAAATAATTCTTTTAATTCAATTTTTAATGGAATTACAGTTACAATAGATATGTCAAATGACAAACCTTTTAAGATAAGAATAATGACTCTTAGAAGTTTTGGAGAATCTTTGTACCACTCTATTACAGATGCATCTTTAGAATTTGGTTATAAATCATTTTAGATATATTTAATCTCGTGTAGCAATATAAACACCTATTGTGGTTATTAAAAAACCTATAAGATCTAAATTAGTTAAACTTTCATTTAAAAACAACCAAGCCATAAAGGCAGATGTGGCTGGTATTAAAAAAAATATTGAAACAGTTTTACTTGCTGAATTATTTTTAATTAAATACATCAAGATTGTAAAAGCTCCAAATGATACTAAAAATATTTGATGGCTCATTGCAATAAAAAATGTTTTAGTAAAATCAATATACGGTTCAGCAAAAAATATTATTATCAAAATATGAAATAAGCAGCCCCCAAATGCTTGATAAAAATTACTTACCGATAAAGATAAATTGTTACTTATTTTTTTTTGCCAAATTGTTGAGAAGGTAATTGCAATTAAAGCTATTATAGTTGCAAATAAACCAGTTATTGGAATTTCTGAACCAATATCTAAACCTAAAACTAATACTGCTCCTGTAAATCCAAGTAAAACTCCAATCCACTGTTTTGTATTTACTTTTTCACCCAACATGGGTCCACTCAGTACATTTGTTAAAACAGGCTGAAGTGTTACTATTAAAGCAGCTATACCTGTTGGCATACCAATTGAGATAGAATAAAAAACACCACCCAAGTAAAACCCATGAAAAAGAACACCACTTAAAATTGACTCAAGTATATTTTTTTTATTAACAATTATTGATTGTTTTAAATAAATTGAAAATATTAAAAAACCCAAGGCAACAAAAAAAAATCTAAATGCTAAAGCTGCAAAAGGGTCACTATTGTTTATTATTGGCTTAGTAGTGATAAAGGCTGACGACCAAAGTAAAATAAATATAAAGGGAAATATTCTGATCATTTCAGGTTTTATAGAACATTTACTCTTCCATTTTGTTATTTAATTTAGTTAAATTAATTATGAAAATAAAGGGTTTTAATTCTATCTTGAGTTGTATCTTAAAAAGTATAAGATTCTTAACGATGATTAATAAAAAAATAGTTTTTTCACTTTTTTGTTTATTTTTACTTAATAATTGCGCGCAGAATTCAATGTCTTTACTTGGACCAGCTTACAGCTTAGGCTCATCCGGAAATGTATATCAAGCAGGATTTTCTTATGCATCCAATGAAGCAATAAATAAAATAACAGGAAAAACTACAGGAGAAAATGTTAAAGAACTATTACAACCAAACAAAAATGATAATGAATTAAAAAAACTTTTAAAAGCTAGAATTATCGAAACTAGAAAAAAATTAAATTTTAAAAACACAAAACTCCTTCCTTAAAAAAGATCTAAAATACAAGAAATTACTAAAGATTATTAAATCAATTATAAGTTGAGAATAAATTTTATAAAGAGATATTCACACTTGAGTTGTTACGAAATAACAATACAAGAAATCAATAAAGAGAATCAATGTTTATAAAAAAAATATCAACAGGCTTATTTATTTTGACTACACTTAATGGTTGTGTGCAAAGCTCTGCATTTTTAGGACCAGCAGTAACTGGAGCAAGCACAGGTAATGCTTATCAAGCAGGATTATCTTATAGTACTAATCTTATTGTAGAAGAATTTACAGGCAAGACATCAATTGAAAATTTCCAAGAATTGTTGGTACCAAAAAAAAATGATAATAAAATTTCAAGATCAGTGAAAAAAAATTTAAGAAAAAACACTGAAGAATTTTTAGCTTTAAAAAAAAATAATAATAATTCAACAAAATTAATAAAAAAGAACATAGAAAAAAATTCTTTAGAATTTTACACTATGGTTAAAAATTTGTACTTAAAGGATAAATCTAATCAATAATTTTTAATATAGCAGCGGGATACAATTTGTGTTCTTTCTTTAGAATTTTTTTTGCTAGAGAAGTAGCATTGTCTTTTGAAGAGATTCTAACTTTTGTTTGCATAATTATTCTTCCAGAGTCTAGTTTTGAGGTTACATAATGAACTGAACAACCTGAAAATTTATCTTTATTTTTTATGGCTTTTTCATGTGTGTTTAATCCTTTATATTTTGGAAGTAAAGAAGGGTGAATATTTATAATTTTTCCTTTAAAATTTTTTATAAATTTTTTAGATAAAATTTTCATAAAACCCGCGAGGCAAATAAAGTTGATTTTATTTTTTTTTAGAAAATTTAAAATTATTTGTTCGTTATTTTTTTTAAAATTAAAAATTTTTTTTTTAATTTTGTATTGATTTGAATATTTTAATCCTTTTGCATTCGAAGTATTGGAAATAATCAAATTAATGGAAATAGTGGATTTTTTTGATTTTGAAAATTTTATTAAATTTTTTAAATTGCTTCCTGTGCCAGAAATAAAAACAGCAGTTTTTACTTTTTTACGACCAGATAATTTTTTCATTAAATTTAATTTTTTTTTTACCAGTAGTTATTTCTCCTATAATATATGGTTTATATTTTTTATTAAAATATTTTTTAACTTTATTTAAATTTTTTGAATTTATAATTAAACAGAAACCAACTCCACAATTAAATGTTCTTAACATTTCATTTTCTTCAACTCCATTTTTTTTTAACCAACTAAAGATTTTTTGAGTTTTAATTTTATTTAAATGAATATTAGCAACAAGTCCTTCGGGTATAATTCTTTTAATATTATCTCCAAGCCCACCACCGGTTATATTAGCACACCCATTAATAAGTTTTCTATTTACTAAATTTAAAATTTCTTTCACATAAATTTTAGTTGGTTTTATTAGTTCTTTTTTAAGATATTTGTTTTTTTTTAAGTTAATTTTTTTTTTGTCAAGAATATACCTTACTAGGGAATAACCGTTAGAATGAATTCCATTAGAAGGAATAGCTAATATAAGATTCTTTTTTTTTATGTTTTTTTTTTCTAAAATTTTTTTTTTATCAACAACCCCAACGGCAAATCCTGCTATATCGAATTTTCCCCTTTCATAAGTTCCGGGCATTTCAGCTGTTTCTCCACCCACTAATTCACAATCTGAAATTTTACATCCTTTAACTATGCCTTTAATAATAGATTTAAGTTTTTTTAAATCAATTTTGTTGATTGAGATATAATCTAAAAACAATAAAGGTTTAGCACCTTGAACAATTAAATCATTAACACTCATTGCCACCAAATCAATTCCAATAGTGTTATATTTTTTTAAAATATTTGCTATTTCTACTTTAGTTCCAACTCCGTCAGTACAAGCAACTATTTTTGGGTTTTTATAATTACTAGGTAAGCTAGATATTGATCCAAAACCACCAATATTAGTGAACTTTTTTTTGCCTTTATTTTTTGTTGAAATATTGGATATAAACTTAACAAATTTGTCTGCAGCACTTATGCTTACACCACTTTTTTCATAGGTAAATTTTTGTTTTTTCATTAGAATAAATTATGCAAATTATAAATAAATTATATAGATATAATGACGTATATATAAATTTTATTTTAAAAGTTATCTTAATAATATTTTTTTCCACAACTTTTTTACAAGCTAACACTTTCAAAGTATCCGATATAGAGGTCTCATCTCCATTTGAGCTAAATTTTGATAAAAATAAAGTATTAAATGATGGATTTAGATCATCGTTTCATAATTTAATTTCGACAATTACAACCTCAGGTGACAGAAATAAGATTAAAGATATCTCTCTTAGAGAGCTTAAAGGAATGATTGATTCCTTTACGATAAGTGAGGAAAGATTTGTAAACGATGAGTATTTTGCAAAACTAGAGGTTATATTTAATAAAAAAAATACATTAAATTTTTTGGAAAGAAAAAATATATTTCCATCTATACCAATTAGAAATAAAGTTCTTTTAGTTCCTATTTTAGTTGATTTAGAAAAAGACAAGATATTTTTATTTAATGATAATATCTTTTATCAAAGATGGAATGATGCTAAAAAAAAGTATTACTTACTAGAATATTTATTACCAAGTGAAGATCTTGAAGATTTAAATGATATACAACAAAATTTCAAATTTATTGAAGATTATGATTTTTTAAAATTAATAAAAAAATATGATTTAAATGATTATGTAGTAGTAATTTTATTTAAAAGTAAAAATCAACTAAAAGTTCATTCAAAAATTAACTTACAGAATTCCTTTAAAGTTAATAACCAAGTTTTTGAAGATATAGATTTAAATGATGAAAAAAATTTTGAATCAGTTATTGTGAAATTAAAAACTATCTATGAAGATTATTGGAAAAAAAAGAATGAAATTAATACATCGATTAGATTGCCATTAACAATATCAATAAATTCAAAAGAATATGTTAAAATTCAAAAATTAGAAAAAACACTTAATAATTTAAATTTAGTCTCTAATTTTTATATTCTAAGGTTTGACAATACCAATATATATTTCAAAATAATCTATAATGGGTCACCTAAAACTTTTTTAAATGATATGAGTATAAATAATTTTGATCTATCGATTGAAAATAATGTCTGGACAATAAGATGAAGAGCTTAAATCAACTATTATTTGATTTTGATTATAAACAAAATTTTAAAGATGAGGATTTTTATGTTAGCAAAAGTAATTACTATATATTTGAATTAATAAAAAAGTGGCCTAATTGGGAAAAAAAATTTCTAAATATTATTGGAGATAGATATTCTGGAAAATCTCATTTAGTTGATATATTTTTAAAAAAATTTAAGGGAATTAAGTTTAATTCTAGTTCACTAAATAATGATAATTTAAAAGAAATAAAACTATATGAAAATATTGTTTTAGAAGACTTAAATCAAAATATTGATGAAAAAATGATTTATACGTTATTTAATATAATTGATCAAGATAACAAATATTTGATTATAACTAGTGTTGAGCCAATTGTTAAAATTAAATTTAAATTAAATGATTTAAAATCAAGAACGAAAAATTTTCTCTTAGCGAAAATTGAAAATCCGGATGATGATTTAATGTTTGCTCTTATTTTAAAAAATTTATCTGATAGACAAATCAGTATTAATAAAAAATTGATTGATTTTATTATTAAAAGAGTTGAGAGATCGTATGACAAAATATTTGAATTCATATATAAAATTGACAAGATAAGTTTAAAAAAAAAAAAACCAATTGATTTTAAAATTATAAATGAGGCCTTAGAGGAGTAAAGTGAATAAGTTTAGAACACATAACTGCAATGAATTAACAAAAAAAAATGATGGACAAGAAATTATTTTATCTGGGTGGATTAATAAAAAACGAGATCATGGAAATCTTCTTTTTATTGACTTAAGAGATAATTATGGAGTTACTCAATGTATCATTGATAAGAGTAACTCAAGTTTTAAAGATTTAGAGAAAATCCAATTAGAGAGTGTTATTAAAATTAAAGGCAAAGTAGTTAAAAGAAGTAAAGAAACAATAAATAATGAATTGCTGACTGGTGAAGTAGAAGTAAATATTAATTCATTTGAAATATTAGGTGCTTGTAATGAATTGCCAATGCCAGTTTTTAGTGATCAAGAATATGCCGAAGAAATTAGACTGAAGTATAGATTTTTAGATTTAAGAAGAAAAAAAATTCATAATAATATTATCTTACGATCAAAAGTAATTTCATTTATTAGAAATCAAATGATTAAATTAGGTTTTTTAGAGTTTCAAACTCCAATATTGACCTCTTCTAGCCCTGAAGGTGCAAGAGATTTTTTAGTTCCAAGCAGATTAAATCCAGGAAAATTTTATGCACTTCCTCAAGCTCCACAACAATTTAAACAATTAATTATGGTATCAGGATTTGATAAATATTTTCAAATTGCTCCATGTTTTAGAGACGAAGATGCAAGAGCTGATAGAAGTCCTGGTGAATTCTACCAATTAGATTTGGAAATGTCTTTCGTTGAACAAGAGAATATTTTTAATGTAGTGGAAAAATTAATGGTTAATTTGTTTAAAGAGTTTTCTAAAAAAGAATTGTTAAATGAAAAATTTCCACGAATTCCATATGAAGAATCAATGCTGAAGTATGGGTCTGATAAGCCTGATTTAAGAAATCCCTTATTAATTTACGATTTAACTAATATCTTTACTAGAGAGGATGTTAGTTTTGATATTTTTAAAAAACTCGTAAAATCTGGCAATAAGGTGAGGTGTATCGTTACAAAAAATACAAAAAATAAACCAAGAAATTTTTTTGATAGTATCGACAAGTGGGCAAAAGAACAAGGCGCATCAGGCTTGGCTTACTTTACTTTAGAAAAAGATAAAACTATTTCAGCAAAAGGTCCTGTTGGGAAGTTTTTTAAGGAAGATTCTCTAAAAGAAATTATGAAAATTACTTCAGCAGAAGTTGGAGATAGTATATTTTTTGCATGCGGTAAAATTGGAGAAGTAGAAAAAATTTGTTCATTGGCAAGAACCAAAATAGCAGAGGATTTAGATTTGATTGATGAAAATAAATTTGCTTTTTGTTGGATAGTTGACTATCCAATGTTTGAATTAGATGAAGTAACAAAAAAAATTAAATTTAGTCATAATCCTTTTTCAATGCCCCAGGGAGAAATTAAGAATATTGATTTTAATAAACCACTAAATATTAAAGCTTTTCAATATGATATTGTATGCAATGGTATTGAACTATCATCAGGTGCAATTAGAAATCATATACCTGAGCTTATGTATAAATTATTTAAAGTTGCGGGATATGAGAAAAGTCAGGTAGATGAAAAATTTAGTGGAATGATAAATGCATTAAGTTTTGGTGCTCCTCCACATGGAGGTATTGCGCCTGGTATAGATAGAATTGTAATGTTACTTGCTAATGAAAAAAATATAAGAGAAGTCACAATGTTTCCTATGAACCAAAATGCTCAAGATTTGATGATGAATGCACCTTCAAATGTTGATGAACATCAACTAAAAGAACTAGGTCTTTCTATTAAAATTAAAAAATAAATTTATTTTTTACCTTTTAAGCTGATTTTAACATCTGATAGATCAACAAGATTTTTTTTGTAGTTATTTCTTACAAATCCTTTACTTGTTATGTCTTTAACAATTTTTAATAAAGGATTTTGATCATCTGAACTATCCTCTTCAGAACTAGTTTTATCTGATCCACCAATCGAAGGAGTATGAGCTAAATCTTCTCTATTTTGATAAGAAATTGCTAATTCTCTAAATATATAATCCAATATGGATGAAGCACTTAATATTCTGTCGTTTCCATATACTTTTCCCGATGGTTCAAACTTAGTATCTACATATGCGCTAATGAACTCATCCAATGGTACTCCATATTGAAGACCAAGAGATATTGCGATAGCAAAATTATTCATTAAAGCCTTCACTAATTCTCCCTCTTTACTTGTATCAATAAAAATTTCTCCTATCTTTCCATCCGCATATTCACCTGTGTGTAAATATACTTTATGATCTCCAATTGTAGCCTTTTGAATATAGCCCTTTCTTCTATCTGGCATACTAAATCTTTTGTTTACTCCATCATTAATTTTTTTAATAAAATTGGGATTATTATCTTTTGAAATGTTAGTAGAGGGACTTTTATCAGAAAGAACATCTATATTTTTTGTTTCAGTTACTTTATTATTTGGATCCAAGCTTTTTGTCTTTCTGGTGTCTAATTTAACATCCAAAACTTCAAATTTGCCATCGTCACGCTTTTCAAGATTTTCTAGCTCTTTTTCATTAATATCATCTAAATAGTGGTTTACTTTAAAGCTGCAAGTATAATAAGTTTCTACTAAATATTTTGCCATTTTTCCTTTAATTAAAATTTATTTTGAATCTTTTTATATTTAATTTATATACAAATTCATACTTTAGTCTAATTTAAATTATACAATTTTAAATTGAAGATTAAGTAATATTTTATGTTGACTTTTTTAAAAAAAATTTTCATTTGGTGGAATCAAGAGACTCTTGGAACGAAATTTAAAACAATATTTTTTGGAAAGTTAGTAGGTATCGACAATCTCGGCAATAAATATTATACAAACAAGTCTGGAAAAAAAAGATGGATTATCTATGTTGGTGAAATAGATGCTTCAAAAATACCAAATGAATGGTATTCATGGATTCATTTTACAAGTAATAAGATTGAGAATGTTCACGAACTAAAAAAATATGAATGGCAAAAACCTCATTTATCTAATCAAACCGGCACAGAAGATGCTTATCACCCCAATAAGAATGATGATAATAGTAAAAAAAAATATACGACTTGGAAAGATTAATTTTTTATTAGTTTTATTTTATTTTTTTTCCTTAAGTTTGATTAATCCAACTTTTGCTTTAGAAAATAAAGATATTTTTTTAGAAGGAGAATTTATAGATATTAAAATTTTAGATAAAGTTAGTTCAAAAAATACTCTTTTAAAAATTGAAATTGGCGTTGAAAAAAGATTTAAAAATCTCTTAATTAAAAGTTTAAAATGTAAAAATTCAAAATTTGATGATAACCCTGAAATTACAGCCTATCTTCAAGTTAAAGATTTAACTAATGATAATAACAACGAAGTATTTGTATTTAATGGATGGACCTTTTCCTCCAGTCCCACAATAAATCCTTTTGATCATCCAGTATATGATATTTGGTTAATAAAATGTTATTAAATAATTTTTTCTTTATCTAGCCAACTTACATTAAAATCAGACTTAATAAACTTTTCGTGACTTAGCAATTTTTTATGGAGAGGTATTGTGGTAGTTATTCCATCAATAACAAATTCATCTAAAGATCGATTCATTCTTTGAATAGCTTCAGTTCTATTTCTTCCCTGTGTGATAACTTTACAAATCATACTGTCATAATAGGGAGTAACCTTATAACCTTGAAAAATTGAACCATCTACTCTTGTTCTGAACCCTGATGGTTGATGACACATTCCAATAGTTCCAGGTGAAGGTTGAAAATTTTTACTGGCATCTTCAGCATTAATACGACACTCAATTGCATGTCCTCTAGGATTTATATCACTTTGTTTTAAAGCCGTTTCACCAGTGAATGCTATCCAAATTTGTTCTTTAATNATATCNATNCCNGTNACCATTTCNGTTACTGGATGNTCNACTTGAACTCNAGTATTCATTTCTANAAAATAAAATTTACCATCTTCATAAATAAATTCTACAGTTCCAGCTCCTTCATAACCAATTTTACTAACCATATTTACTGTTTTTTCAAACAAGTCCTTTCTAATTTCATCATTTAAAACTGGACTAGGAGACTCCTCTATTAATTTTTGATGTCTTCTTTGAACTGAGCAGTCTCGTTCATGTAAATGAATAGTTCTATTTTTTCCCGATAATATCTGAACTTCTATATGTCTTGGATTCTGAAAAAATTTTTCAACATAAACTTCGTCATTACCNAAATATTTTTGAGCTTCTGATTTAGCNGTTAAAAATGAAGTTTCAAATTCTTCTTCTTCATAAACAATTTTCATACCTTTGCCACCACCACCACCAGACGCTTTTATAAGAACTGGAAAACCTATTTTTTTACAAAGTTCCTTAGCTTTTCCAATATCAGTTATTGCTCCTTCAGATCCTTCAATAACAGGTAAACCATGTTCTTTTGCAATTTTGCGTGCTTGGATTTTATCACCCATCATTTTTATAAGTTTTGAAGAAGCTCCAATGAATTTAATTTTATTCTCTTCTAAAACTTTAGCAAAGTTTGAGTTTTCAGATAAAAATCCATAACCAGGATGTACGGCTTCAGATTTTGTCAATTCAATAGCTGACATTAATGCTGGAATATTTAAATAACTATTTGAAGGTTGATGCGAACCGATACACACGCTTTCATCTGCAAGCCTTACATGCATACTATCTTTGTCTACATCTGAGTGAACTGCCACAGTAGCTATTCCCCATTCTTTACAAGCCCGAATGACTCTTACAGCAATCTCTCCTCTGTTAGCTATTAAGATTTTTTTAAACATTACTCTAAAATGATAATGGTTTGACCAAACTCAACAGGCTGACCATCTTCGACACAAATTTCTTTTACAGTTCCATCATCTGTGGAAGGTACATGATTCATTGTTTTCATTGCTTCAACAATCATAATAGTATCTCCTTTTTTAATTTTTTTTCCGACTTCTACAAATTTTTTAGCGCCTGGCTCTGGAGCGTGATATGCTGTACCTATAATTGGAGATGTAATCTTTTTTCCAGAAGATGATTTAGTTAAATTTTCATTATTTATTGATTTTGGAATTTGAACTGATGAAGTNTGATTAATAGTAGAAGGAGATGTTGTTTTAGAAACTTTAATTTTAGTATCTTTATCAGTATATTCTATTTCAGTTAAGTTAAACTCATTCAGGTAATCAGTTAACTCTTTAATAATTTTTTTATCTATTTTCATTTTTTAACATCTTGTGCATTGAAATTATGGCTAAAATATATCCTTCATCTCCTAATCCAAAAATACCACCATTAACAACATCACTAATCAAAGATTTTTGTCTAAATTCCTCTCTTTTGTATATATTGGATATGTGAAGTTCTATAACTGGTTTTTTAAATATATTTAATGCATCTCTTATAGCTACAGATGTGTGGGTAAAACCTGCGGCATTTATAATTATACCATCAAATTTTTTCCTAGCATCTTGAATAAGATTGACTATTTCTCCCTCTATATTGGATTGAGTAAACTCAAGCTCCACATCTAATTCCTTAGCTTTGGATAAACAATTTTTTTTTAGTTTTTCAAAAGTTATTGACCCATATTGTGATTGTTCTCTTTCACCTAATAGATTAAGATTAGGACCATTAATAATAATAATTTTATTAGTCATTCAGCATTTATATAGTATGAAAAAAATAAAAAAAATAAAAATCAAAATAAATGGTAAATTATCAATAATTAATGACAATTTTAGCATCTTAGTTTATTTAAAAACATTAAAAATACCTCTTAAAAAAGTAGCGATTGAATTGAATCAAGAAATAATTGATAAAAGTAAATTAAATAAAATTAAATTAAAAAATAATGACAGAATAGAAATTGTTCATTTTATTGGAGGTGGGTAAATTGAAAAAGGATCAGTTAATAATAGCTAATAAAAAGTTTAACTCTAGATTAATTGTAGGAACCGGTAAGTACAACAGCNTGTCAGAATGTGCGAAAGCAATTAAATTATCAGGAGCTAATATAGTTACAGTAGCAGTGAGAAGAGTTAATATTATTGATAAAAAAAAACCAATGTTAATGGATTACATCGATCCAAAAAAAATCACTTATTTACCAAATACTGCNGGTTGTTTTAATTCAAAAGAGGCTCTTAGAACTTTAAGACTCGCAAGAGAAATTGGTGGATGGAAATTAGTTAAATTAGAAGTCTTAGGAGATAAAAAAAATCTATTTCCAGATATGATTGAAACATTAAAATCTACTGAGATATTAACTAAAGAAGGATTTAATGTAATGGTTTATTGCAATGACGATCCTTTAATGACAAAAAGATTAGAAAATGTTGGTGCATGTGCAATTATGCCATTAGCAGCACCTATTGGCTCGGGATTAGGAATACAAAATAAAACTAATATTAAGATTATAAGAAATCAAACAAAACTTCCATTAATAATTGATGCTGGATTAGGTCAAGCTTCTGATGCTACGATAGCGATGGAATTAGGATGTGATGGAGTTTTAGTAAACACAGCTATAGCAAAAGCAAAAAAACCATTTCAAATGGCCTTAGCTTTTAAAAATAGNGTTATAGCAGGAAGGCAGTCTTTTTTGGGAGGTAGAATAAAAAAATATTTATATGGCAGCGCATCTTCTCCAAAAAAAGGAATTATTTAGACAGCTTTTTTATAACGTTTTTTTTTGTAAAAAGTTTTCTTTTTATATGTTTTTTTTCTAGTCGTATTTTTAAAGACTTTTATATCTTTTTCTTGTTCTTCTAAATTTCTTAGTTTTTCAGTGTAGGCAATTGTTTCAACTATNTTTTTAGTTTTATTTTTAAAATTGATCAAGTATTCTGGGATAATTAATGTATTATCAGAGATAATATCTATTTTAATTTTATTTTTATTTTCAAAATATTTTAGATCTTCAACAAAATTTTCTTTAATAAAATCAGAAATTTTTTCACAAATTTTTAATTCTACAAATTTAGCTTTATTAAAAATAGCTTTTACCTCCACCAATTTTAAAACTTTAGATGCAAAAGACTCATCTGTTAAAGTAACTTTCCACTTTACAGCACTTTCTCTTAGTCTTTGTCTAGACATTTCTAATAAACCAAAATTACTTATACGGCCTATTTGAATCCTTGCTCTATCACTTCTACATTTTTCTTTAAGTTTACGTTCTATTAATCTTCTGTTTCCAAAACTTAACATATCAATAAAATCAATAATAATTAAACCAGATAAGTCTCTAATTTTTATTTGCCTCGAAATTTCCTCTGCAGCCTCTAGGTTTGTATCAAGAGCAGTACTTTCAACATTTTTTTGTTTTATTGAGCTGCCTGAATTNACATCAATTGAAACTAAAGCTTCTGTTGGATTAATAACTAAATATCCTCCAGATTTTAGTTTTATTTCTGAGTCATAAATTTCATTAAGTTTCTGTTCAATATTTTCTTTATAGAACAAAGGTATTTTATCTCTGTATTTTTTAATCTTTTTTACGTCTGATGGCATTATCATTTTCATAAAAGTTTGAGCCTTTTTGTAACCTTCATTTCCNTCAACAATAANATTTTTGGTATCTTCATCATACATGTCTCTTAAAGTTCTTTTTATTATTTCACTTTCTTGATGAATTAATGCTGGAGCAATAGAATTTAAAGCAGTCTCTTTGATATTNTTCCAAGTTTTGATTAATGTATTTAAATCATANTCAATNTCATTTTTTGTTTTATTTGATCCTGCAGTCCTGACTATCAATCCCATTTCTTTAGGTATAGTAATTTCATTTAAAATTGTTCTAATTTTTTTTCTGTCACCTGGATTAAATATTTTACGTGATATTCCACCACCTTTCGGAGTATTAGGCATTAAGACAATGTATTTTCCTGCTATAGATATAAAAGTACTTAAAGCAGCTCCTTTTTGTCCTCTTTCATCTTTTAAAACTTGTACCAATATCACTTGGTTAGGTTTTATCACTTCTTGTATTTTATATCTTTTCAACTTAAATTTTGGTTCAGTTTTTTTAACTTCATCATTGTTAATATTTTCTGGGCTAGGAATTTCTGGAGAAACAATTTCTTGAGCATTATTAGTTTCTTCGTTTATTTCTGTTTTAACTTCAACAGGGTCATTGATATCTAAATTTCCTTCATTAATATTTTTTTCTTCTTCTTTTTCACTTTTTTTTTGGAGTTCTTCTCTTGCTTTTTCCTCTTCAAGTTTTATTTTTTCTAAATCACTAAGAGGGATTTGATAGTAATCTGATTGAATATCATTAAAAGATAGAAAACCATGTCTTTCTCTTCCGAAATCTATAAANGCAGCTTGTAAAGATGGTTCTACACGGCTAACTTTTCCAAGATAGATATTATTTTTTATAAGNGTATTTTTTAAACCCTCGTACTCGTAATCTTCAATATTTTCACCTGATTTAAGTACAACTCGGGTTTCGTTAGGATGCGAAGCATCAATGTATAAATTTTTTTCCATAAATTTGTGATTGTTTGATTCATTATATTTTTTTTAATATTTAAAATTTTGTTTAAATTCTGCTGCCTTAACTTTAACAAATTCATATATATATTAAACTAAAATGAGCAAGTTTTTTAAAAATATTTTTATACTGATTTTAAGTGGTAGTCTCTTGTCAGCTATTATCATATTGTCGATTTTATGGGTATTTTCTAACAATTTGCCAGATTATAAATTTTTAAAGAACTATAAACCTCCAGTTTCAAGTAAAGTTTATTCTGGAGAAGGTGAATTAGTTAGTGATTTTTCAACTGAAAAAAGAATCTTTGTTCCATTTAAAGCAATACCTGACAAGGTAATAAATTCTTTTTTATCAGCAGAAGACAAAAATTTTTTTACACACCCTGGAGTTGATGCAAAAGGTGTTTTAAGAGCAATTATAAATAATATCTCAAATATATTAACTTCAAAAAGACTAGAGGGAGCATCTACTATTACTCAACAAGTGGCAAAAAATTTTTTATTAACTAATGAAGTTAGTATAAATAGGAAAATAAAAGAAGCAATTTTAGCATTTAGAATTGAAAGGGCTCTTTCAAAAGAGAGAATATTAGAATTATATTTAAACCAGATTTATTTAGGAGAAGGGACTTATGGTGTTGCCTCAGCTAGTTTAGAATATTTTGATAAACCGATAAGTGAATTAAATTATAATGAGTCTGCTCTTTTAGCAGCTTTACCAAAGGCACCAAGCAGATATAATCCATATAAGAATATTGAATTAGCTAAATTTAGAAGAAATTTAGTATTAAAAAATTTGTATGAAAATAATTATATTCTTAAAAAAGAATATGATGAATTTACAAATAAAAAAATTTTACTTAAAAAAAGAAAAAAAATATTTTTAGAAGACACTCGTTATTATGTTGAAGATATAAGAAAAAATGTTATTGAAAAATTTAGTTATGAGAAAGTATATAAACAAGGTTTAAATATTAATACTCCTATAAATTTAAAGCTACAGAAAATTGCAACAGAATCTTTAAGAAAAGGATTAATTGAATATGATAAAAGAAGAGGCTGGCGTGGACCAATTTTAAACAAAAAATATTCTAGCAAGTGGTCAGAAAATTTAGATAAGTTTAAATTAGAAAAATCTATCAAGTGGGAATTAGCAATAATAAAAAAGATTGATCAGTTTTTTGTTGAAATTGAAACAGAAAAATCAAAAAAAGGTATTATTAAGTATGAAAATACAACATGGACAAAAAAAGAATTAAATAAATTATTTAAACTTGGAGATGTCATATATGTTGAGAAAATAAAAGACAAAAATTATGCATTAAAGCAACTTCCAGAAATAAATGGTGGCATTGTTGTGATGGATCCATTTACTGGAAGAGTTATAGCTTTAAGTGGCGGATTTAGTTTTAAAAAAAGTGAATTTAATCGAGCAACGCAAGCTGACAGACAGCCTGGTTCAGCATTTAAACCTTTTATTTATGCTTTAGCTCTTGAAAATGGATATACTCCCTCTACTCTTATTTTAGATGCTCCTTTGGTTTTAGAACAAGGCTCAGATTTAAAAATGTGGAAACCAGAAAATTATGGAAAAAAGTTTTATGGACCATCTACTTTAAGAATGGGATTAGAAAAATCTAGAAACTTAATGACAGTTAGAATAGCCCAAGACTTAGGTTTGAAAAAAATAGTAAATTTTTCTAAAAAATTAGGAATTTATGAAAATCCAAATGAACTTTTATCTATTTCTTTAGGTTCAGCAGAAACTACTTTGTTAAAATTGACATCAGCCTATTGTTCTTTTGTTAACGGAGGTAAATTGATTAATCCTATAATGATAGACAGAATACAAGATAGTGAAGGAAACACCATATTCAATAATGAAACTAGAAAATGTTTAAATTGTAAACAAATATCCTTTTTAAGTAAAAAATTTCCAAAAATTGAGGATAAGTTTCCTCAAATTTTTTCTTCATCTACTGCTTATCAAATAACATCTATTTTAGAGGGAGCNGTTCAAAGAGGAACAGGTAAAAAATTAAAAGACCTTAATTTAGACTTAGCTGGAAAAACAGGCACTACGAATAGCAATACTGANACATGGTTTGTTGGTTTTACCTCAAAACTTGCAATAGGAGTGTACGTAGGATCAGATAGCCCTAAACCTCTTGGAAAATATGAAACAGGAGCTAAAACAGCACTTCCAATATTTAAACATTTTGTAAAAAATGCTATAAAAAAAGAAGAAGCAAGACCTTTTAAAGTAGCAGATAACATTTTGATGATGGTTATAGATCCCGTGACTGGTCAAAAAGCAAGATTTGAGTCAAAATCTACAATAATAGAAGCTTATAAAAAAAAGAAACTTGAAAAAGAAAATGTTTTAAATTCTGATATTAATAATAGATTAAAAAACAATAATATATTAAGATTCTATTAATGGAAAATGAATATTTAAATCTTAAAGTAAAAATAGAAAAGATTAATCAAAGAATTAAGGAGTATCTTTGAAAAAAATAATATTTTTTCACTTTTAGAGGAAAATAATAAAAAGATGTTAGCTGCCAACTTTTGGCGCAATAAATCTAATTCTCAAAAAATAATTAAGGAAAAGAAATTATACGAAGACTTAATTAATTTTTATAATCATTCTATTAATTCACTGAAAGAACTAGATGAATTAAATCAATTAGCTCTAGAAGAGAAAAATCAAATAATAATAAAGGAAGTTTTGGATAATCTTAAAACTTTAGAAGTTTCTGCAAAAAAAAATGAAACAAAATGTTTTTTATCAAAGGAAAGTGATAGTTTTGATTGTTATGTTGAAATTCATGCTGGAGCAGGAGGCACCGAGAGCCAAGATTGGGCAGAGATGTTGAGGAAGATGTATTTAAAATGGGCTACGTTTAAAGATTATAAATCTCAAATGATGAGTGAACATAAAGGTGATGAAGCTGGAATTAAATCTTCAACAATTAAAATTCAGGGGGATTATGTCTACGGTTGGCTAAAATCAGAATCTGGCATTCATAGATTAGTAAGAATATCACCCTTTGATTCTGGAGCAAGGAGACATACAAGCTTTGCAAGTGTTTGGGTTTATCCAGTGGTTGATGAAAGTATTGATATTGAAATTTTGGAAAAAGATTTAAGAATTGACACTTATAGATCTAGCGGAGCTGGAGGCCAACATGTTAATACTACTGATAGCGCGGTAAGAATAACCCATATTCCCTCTAAAATTGTTGTACAATGTCAAAATGAAAGATCTCAACATAAAAATAAAGAAACCTGCATGAACATGCTTAAAGCCAGACTTTTTGATTTTGAAATTAAAAAAAGAGAAAAAGAAAATCAAAGCTTAGAGTCGTCAAAATCTGATATAGGCTGGGGTCATCAAATTAGATCTTATGTTCTTCACCCATATAGACTAGTTAAAGATAATAGAACAAACTTTGAAAGTACAAATCCAGACAAAATATTAAATGGGGAAATTGATGATTTTCTTGAGAGTTCTTTATATAAAATTAAATGACAAAAAGATTAATTAAATTTCTAATTTACTTAATAATAATTTTAATATTAGCAATTGCTTATTTGAGTGTATTTGGAATAAGCACTACAAAATTTAATAAAAAAATCAAAGCNGAAATATTAAATATCAATAAAAAAGTTAATTTAGAATTGAAGACAGTTAACCTATTGCTTGATCCATTGAATTTTTCAATAAATATAAAGACATTAGCGCCAGCAATAATTGTAGAAAACAACCAAATTAAATTAGAGAGTGTAAAAACTAACATATCTTTAAAATCTCTTATTAAAAATCAATTTACAATTGATGATTTAAAGATATCCACAAAAGCCATAAAGCTAAATGATCTTATTCTATTAGTTAGATCTTTTAAAAACACAACACAATTACTNATATTAGATCAAATAATTAAAGATGGTTTCTTGATAGCAGATATAAATTTAAATTTTGATAATAAAGGAAGAATTAAAAATGACTATAAAATAGATGGTTTTATCAAGAATGCTAAAATAAATATTTTTAATAAGTATAACATTAATAGTTTAAATTTTTTATTTGAAATAAAAAAAGATGATTATTTTTTAAAAGAAATCGATTCTAAATTAAATCAATTTAAAATTTTTTCACCAAAAATTAAAATCAAAAAAATAAATAATAAATATAAAGTTGATGGAATAATTAAAAATAGCAATAAAGATATTGATATTGATTTTTTAGATAAATTATTAAACTTTAATACAAAAGATTTTAACATTAAAAAGATTAATTTTAGTTCAGAAAATAATTTTTCTTTAGAAATAAATAATAAATTTAAAGTAGAAGATTTTAATTTAAAATCGTTAATTAATTTGAACAGTCTTAAATATGAAAATAATTCAAGTTTAATTAAAGATTATATACCAAGCTATAAAAATTCTTTTAAACTGAAGGATCATAAAATATCTATCAATTATAATAAAAAAATTTTAAATATTAATGGAAAAGGTAAAATAAAAATTGAAGATAGCTCAGACGATTTAGATTATAAAATAACGAAAAATAAAAATAATTATACTTTTGATACCAATTTAAGATTTAAAAAAAATCCTTTATTATTAAAATTTTTACAATATGAAAAAAAAGAGAATAATGATTCCTTGCTTAATTTAACTGGTACTTTTCATGAAGATAAAAAAATTGAGTTTAATCAAATTATATTTAAAGAAAACAATAATAGTTTTTTTATTAAAAGTTTAAAATTAGATAATAAACTTAAAATTAAAGATATTAATTCTTTAAAAATAAATTATAAAAATAAAAATAAGATAGAAANTCAAATTGAGTTAAAAAAAACAGGTAAGAATTTTAAAATTTCAGGAAAAAGTTTTGATTTAACTAATTTGATTAATAAAATTTTCGATAATGATACAAGTAAATCATCATCAATATTTAAGAATCTTAATTCTAAAGTTTTAATTGAGATTAAAAAAAGTTTCTTAGATAATACAACTTTTGTAAATAACTTAAATGGTTTTATTGATTTTAAAAATAATGAAATTGATAAGTTAAGTTTAGAGTCAACTTTTTCAAATAAAAAGAAATTAACTTTAACTGTAAATACTAATATAAATAAAGAAAAGATAACTACATTTTATTCTAGTTATCCTAAACCAATTATTAAAAGATATAAGTTTATAAAAGGTTTTGAAGAGGGTGCTTTAGATTTTTATTCAATTAAAAAAAATAATGTCACAAATTCTGTTTTAAAAATAGATGATTTTAAAATTCAAGAAGTNCCTGTTTTGGCTAANTTATTAACTTTAGCNTCACTTCAGGGTATAGCGGATCTATTAACAGGTGAAGGTATAAGATTTACAGACTTTGAAATGAAATTTTCTAGTAACCGAAAATTAATAACTATTCAAGAATTATATGCAATTGGACCTGCAATTTCAATAATGATGGATGGATACATTGAAAGTGAAAAATTAATAAGTTTAAGAGGAACATTAGTCCCCGCAACAACAATAAATAAAACAATAGCTTCAATACCATTACTAGGTGACATACTTGTTGGTAAAAAAACTGGAGAAGGAATTTTTGGAGTGAGTTTTAAGATAAAAGGCCCTCCAAAAGATCTCAAAACAACTGTAAATCCAATTAAGACTCTAACACCAAGATTTATAACTAGAACTTTAGAAAAAATTAAAAAATAATTAAGACAAATCTATTTTGATATGTCTTTTTTTACCAACAGAAAGTTTTAAAAAATTATTTTGAAATAATTTTTTTGTAATTATCATTTTTTCATCTTTTATTAATTGATTGTTAATTTTTATACCATTACCTCTAATTAATCTTCTAATTTCACTTTTAGAAGATTCTAATTTAGATAAAATAATTAAGTCAATTACATTAAAAATATTATCTAATAGACTTTTGTTTATAGAAATTGATGGCAACTCTGAACCAGATGAATTTTCAGAAAATGTTTTTTTTGCTGTTTNTTCACATGCTTTAGCCTGATTTTTACCATGAAGTAAAGTGGTTGCTTGGTTAGCAAGAATAGTTTTTAATTTATTTATATCCTGAGTTTTGATTTTTTCGATTTCTTCAATATCTAAATCAGTAAAAATTTTAAGAAATTTTAAAACATCTCTATCATCTACATTTCTCCAAAATTGCCAATAATCATAAGGGGATAAAAATTTTTTATCTAACCAGACCGCCCCAGTTTCCGTTTTTCCCATTTTAGCTCCAGACGCTAAAGTTATAAGTGGAGTTGTTAAACCGTAAACTTGATTATTCGAGTATCTTTTTACAAGCTCAACACCGTTAACAATATTACCCCATTGGTCAGATCCTCCCATTTGTAAAACACAATTTTCTTTTTTATTTAATTCTAAAAAATCATAAGCTTGTAAAATCATATAATTAAATTCCATGTAACTTAATGATTGTTCTCTATCTAATCTTGTTTTGACACTATCAAAACTTAGCATTTTATTAATTGTAAAATGTCTACCTATATCTCTTAAAAAAGAAATATAATTTAGATTTTTAAGCCAAGAATAATTATTAACAAAAATTGGTTTTGTTTTAGGATCCTTAATGTTTAAGAAGTTTTTTAATATTTTTTCTATACTTTTGATATTTTTTTCTATTTCTTTGTCACTAAGTATGGATCTTGTTTTGTCTTTTCCAGAAGGATCTCCAATTCTAGTGGTACCTCCTCCTAACAATACAATTGGTCTATGACCATGTTTTTGTAATAGTCGTAAACACATAATTTGGAGCAAGCTACCGACATGAAGACTTTCTGCTGTACAATCAAATCCTATATATCCCTTGATTCTTTCTTTATCTAATAATTTAGATAATTCATTTTCATTAGTACATTGATAGAAAAACCCTCTATCTTTAAATTCTTTTAAAAATTTATTCATCGGTCTATAGTTCCACAATATACAAATTTTTGTAAAAAAAAATAAGAATGGGAAAAATTTATTCAGCATTAGGTTTAATGAGCGGAACTTCTATGGATGGAGTTGACGCTTCAATTATTCAATCTGATGGAGAGACNAATTGTAAGGCAATTTTTAATAAATATTATGAATATAATANGGGTCTTTTTGAAGATTTAACCTCATTAAGGGACAAAATATATAATTTGAAGGACCTCAATAAAATGGGCCCAGAAATTGTCTCATTAGAAAAAGAAATCACACTTTTTCATGCCAAAATATGTAATGAAATTATTAAAGACTCAGGTTTAGAAATTGATTTTATAGGATTTCATGGTCAAACAATTTATCACAATGTAGAAGAAAAAATTTCAAAACAAATAGGGGATGGTAATCTTTTATCCCAACTTGTTAAAAAAAAAGTTGTTTACAACTTTAGAAAAAATGATTTAGAAAATGGTGGTGAAGGGGCACCTCTAACACCAATATATCATAAATCATTAGTTGAATTTTTAGAGAGGAAAGAAAAAATTAAGACTCCGATTAATATTTTAAATATTGGAGGTATTGCAAATTTAACTTTAATTAATTCTAATTACGAAATNATNAGNAGAGATATAGGACCTGGAAATTGTTTAATAGATAAGTGGATGCGAAAAAATTCAGACAAAAAATATGATGAAAATGGAAAAAGTGCAAAATTGGGTAAAATTGANAAATTTATTTTTNATCAGTCTTTAGATAATTTTTACAACAATGATATAAGTAAAAAAAAATCTTTAGATACTAATGATTTTGATATTTCATTCGCAAGAGGACTTTCTCTCGAAAATGGGGCTTGNACAATCACAGAATTTACTGCAGAAATTTTATCAAAACATCTTTNAAATGAAAATACTTATGTTTGTGGAGGAGGAAGAAAAAATCAGTTTTTAATAGAATCGATTCAAAAGAAGATAAGAACTAAAATTAAGANTATTGATGAAATTGGAATAGATGGAAGCTTTNTAGAGTCCCAAGCTTTTGGATATTTAGCAATTAGATCTTTTTTGAGATTACCTATTTCTTTTCCAAATACTACTGGATGTAAAAAACCATGTACTGGAGGTGTAATAGTTAAAAATTATTAGAATAATGCTGACTCTTTTTTTATATACTTGTCTAAGTTTTTAATCAAAAGATCTTCTGTTTTAGAGAAAAAATGATTAGAGTCATTTACAACTTGAAACTCTACTTTAATACCTTTTTGAGCACTCAATCTTTTATCTAATTCATTGATATTTTCTTGAGGAACTAATTCATCATTTTTTCCATATACCATTAAACCAGAAGTCGGGCACGGTGAAAGAAAAGAAAAATCATAAACATTTGGTTGTGGAGAAATAGCTATAAATCTATTTATTTCTGGCCTTCGCATTAATAATTGCATTGCAATTAATGATCCAAATGAAAAACCTGACACCCAACATTGTGAATTATCAAAATTTTCTCTTTCCAACCAATCTAAGGCAGCAGCAGCATCTGCTAATTCACCTTGACCATTATCAAACTCTCCATCACTTTTTCCTACTCCTCTGAAGTTAACTCTGCATACTGAAAATTCATTTTCCATAAAAGTATGAAAAGTTTCTACAACAACTTTATTNTTCATTGTTCCTCCATATTGAGGATGTGGTTGTAATACTAATGCTATTGGAGAGGTATTCTTTTTACTTTTATAATATTTTGCCTCAAGTCTTCCTGCTGGTCCAGGTATAAAAACATCTATTATTTTATTGTCCATAATTGCGAGTGATAATTGTTNTCAAAAAAATATTAGTTATTTANAAAAAAAAATACGTTTAACATATGTGCATATCAAAATGCTATTTTTTTATTCATAAAACTTGACTATTTTACTATGGTATATATATAAACCTCAATAAATATAGGTATTTTATGAAATTAACATCCAAAGGAAGATATGCTGTTATGGCNNTNGCNGACNTAGNCTCAATTTNANNATAANGNNCCAGNTTNGNTTGANAGATATNTCNTTAAGGCAANNNATTTCTTTACNNTATTTAGAACANATTTTTTCAAAACTAAAAAAAAATGATATTGTTAAAAGTATAAGAGGTGTTAATGGCGGATATGTTTTAAGAGAAAATCCAAGTCAAATAAAATTAGCAAACATATTTTCAGCAGTTCAAGAAGAAATTAAAACAGTTCAATGTAAGAAAGATTCAAAAAAAGGATGTAACGGCAAAACAACAAAATGTCTTACACATAATCTTTGGGATGAGCTTGAAAATCATATAAATAATTTTTTTGAAGAAAAAAGTTTAGATGATTTAGTTAAAGATAATAATGAAAGAAGAATTTAAGAATGGATACTAGAGAAAAAAATATAGAAAATTTAAAAGATTATAAATATGGTTTTTCAACTGACATTGAAAGCATTAGAGCACCTAAAGGCTTAAATGAAAATGTAATAAAATTTATTTCTAATATAAAAAAAGAACCAAAGTGGATGCTTGATTTTAGACTTAAAGCATTTAAAAGATTTCAAAAATTAAAAGAGCCAAATTGGCAGAAGCCAAAATATACAAAAATAGACTATCAAGATTTATATTATTATTCAGCACCCAAAAGCTTGAATGATAAGCCCAAAAGTCTTGATGAACTTGATCCTAAGCTTTTGGAAACTTATAAAAAACTTGGTATTCCATTACAAGAACAAGCGAGACTAAATGGTATTGCTGTTGATGCAGTTTTTGATTCAGTTTCTGTTGCAACAACTTTTAAGGAAGAATTAACCAAACAAGGAATAATTTTTTGTTCAATGTCTGAAGCTATACAAAAACATCCTGACTTAGTAAAAAAATATTTAGGAACAGTAATACCTACAACTGATCATTTTTTTGCGACTCTAAATTCTGCAGTATTTACTGATGGGTCGTTTGTTTATATTCCTGAAGGAGTTAAATGCCCGATGGAACTTTCTACTTATTTTAGAATAAATGCATCTGAGACAGGTCAATTTGAAAGAACATTGATTATAGCTGATAAAGGCAGCTATGTAAGTTATTTAGAAGGATGTACTGCCCCTATGCGAGACGAAAATCAATTACATGCTGCAAATGTAGAGCTAATTGCATTAGATGATGCAGAGATAAAATATTCAACAGTACAGAATTGGTACCCAGGAGATGAAAATGGTAAAGGTGGTATTTACAATTTTGTTACCAAAAGAGGATTGTGCAAAGGTAAGAATTCTAAAATTTCCTGGACTCAAGTTGAAACAGGCTCAGCTATAACTTGGAAATACCCAAGTTGTATTTTAAAAGGTGATAATTCAATAGGTGAATTTTATTCAATAGCAATTACTAACAATCATCAAAAAGCAGATACAGGAACTAAAATGATTCACTTAGGTAAAAATACAAAAAGTAAAATTATATCAAAAGGTATAAGTGCTGGATTTTCAGATATGACTTATAGAGGATTGGTTGATATTAATCCCAAAGCAAAAAATTCAAGCAACTATACCCAATGTGACTCTTTACTTATGGGAAATAAATGCGGTGCTCACACTGTTCCTTATATTAAAAATAAGAATTTTGACTCTAATATTGCCCATGAAGCAACAACATCAAAAATAAGTGAAGAACAGCTACATTATTGCCAACAAAGAGGGTTGAATTCTGAAGAAGCTGTCGGGCTAATAGTTAATGGTTTTTGTAAAGAAGTGCTACAACAATTACCGATGGAATTTGCTGTGGAAGCTCAAAAACTTGTAGGTATTAGCTTAGAAGGTAGTGTCGGCTAATGCTTAAAATAAATAATTTAAATGCTAACGTTGAAAACAAGTCGATTTTGAAAGGGTTTTCATTAAATATTGGTCCTGGAGAAGTACATGCTATTATGGGTCCAAACGGATCAGGTAAAAGTACATTATCCAATATCTTGTCAGGAAAAAAAGGTTATGAGGTATCAGGGGAAGTATTATTTGAAAATAATGATTTATTTGAACTTGAAACTGAAGAAAGAGCACACAAAGGTATATTTTTAGCATTTCAATATCCGTTAGAAATTCCTGGTGTGAATACCAATATTTTTTTAAAAACTTCTTTAAATGCTATTAGGAAAGCTCGTGGAGAAAAAGAATTAGATGCAATTGAATTTTTAAAACTTGTTAAACAAAAATCTAAAGAATTAAAATTTGATGAAGAAAAATTAAATAGACAATTGAATGTTGGTTTTTCAGGGGGTGAAAAAAAGAAAAATGAAATTTTACAAATGTCAATGTTATCACCCAAATTATCTATATTAGATGAAACTGACTCTGGTTTAGATATTGATGCTTTAAAAATAGTTGCAGACGGAGTTAATTCACTTAGAAATAAAAAAAATTCATTTTTAATTATTACTCATTACCAAAGACTATTAGAGTATATAAAACCTGATTTTGTTCATGTATTGATGAATGGAAAAATAATTAAGTCTGGCGGTCCAGAATTAGCAATTGAATTAGAAAAAAAAGGATACGAAAGTTTTAATTAAATGGAAGAACAGTTAAAAACAGATTTTGAAAAAATTTTAAAAATATCTAATTTCTCAGAAAAAGATATTAAATTTAAAAAAAATTACTTAAATAAATTTATTGAAAATGGTTTTCCAAGCAGAAAACTTGAAAATTGGAAATTTTTAGATTTAAGTCAAATAATCAAAAATGATATAGGAGAGCTTAGTTTTTATAATGATTATTCAGTAACAAATAAAGTTGATACATCTATTTTTATTGATGGGTTAGAGCATAATAAGATTATTTTCATCAATGGAAGAATAGAAAAAATAGATTTTGATTATGAGGATGAAAAACAAATAGAAATTTTTGACGATATAGAAGCAAATAATACATTTAATAATAAAAACTCTTTAATCGATTTAAACAATGCATTTAGAAATAAATATTATAAAATTGTTGTTAAGAAAGGTTACTCTATCAAAAAACCTTTAGTTATTTACCACTCAACTAATGAAAAAACGAAATATAAAAATATTAATTTAAGATTAGATTTTGAACTTGAACAAAATAGTTCATTAAAACTGATAGATTTTTTTAATGATATATCGGATAAAAATTTTATGAATATTTTGTACAATTTTGATTTAAAAAAAGATTCAATTTTAAAAAATTATAAAATTGACAATTCATTAAATAAAAATCTCAAATATTCATTTAATAATATTGATCAAGAGAAAAATAGTATTTCAGAAACTTTTATTTTTTCAGCAGGTTCAAATTATTTTAAAAATGAAATAAATTGTAATCTGAAAGGTGAATATTCATCAGCTTTTGTAAATGGTATTTTTTTATTAAAAGAAAATCAACAACATGAAATAAGATCAACAATTAATCATATAGTTGAAAATACGAAAAGTTATCAATTAATAAAAAGTGTGCTTGGAAAAAATTCAAAAGCTGCATATCAAGGAAGAATATACGTAGACTCAAAAGCACAGAAAACGAATGGCTATCAACTAAGTAAAGCAATATTGTTGGATGAAACTTCAGAGTTCAATGCTAAACCAGAATTAGAAATATATGCTGATGATGTTAAATGTTCACATGGATCAGCTTCTGGAAGTCTTGATGAGAATTCAATTTTTTATTTAATGTCTAGAGGACTTAATTACAAACAATCAAAAGAACTTCTAATTAATGGATTCATGTTAGACGTAGTAGAAAAAATTACAGACTCTGAAATTAAAAATTTAATAAAAAACATGATTGGCCTAAAAGAATGAACATAGATAATATTAAAAAAGAATTTCCAATTTTTGATGAAAAAATTCAAAATAATGATTTAGTTTATTTAGATAGTGCTAATTCATCACAAAAACCAAAGATTGTTTTAGATAGAATAAATGACTTTTATTCTAAACAATTTTCTAATGTTGGAAGAAGTCTACATTATCTAGCTGTAGCGGCGACAAATTTATATGAAAACACAAGATCTTCAGTTCAAAAATATATAAATGCTAAAGATAAGAATGAGATCGTTTTTACTAAAGGAGCAACTGAGGCTTTAAATCTAGTAGCAAACACCCTTGGTCAAACTATCATAGAACCAAATGATGAGATTTTGA
>NHFH02000006.1 GCA_002170275.2 Candidatus Pelagibacter sp. TMED106
TATTGGAAAAACTACAATACTAAGAACTATTGCTGGATTAGAAAAGATAGACAATGGATCAATTGAATTAAATAATAAAATTTTATCTTCAAAAACAACTAATGTAGAACCAGAAAATAGAAATGTATCTTTAGCTTTCCAAGATAATAGTTTGTTTCCTCATTATACAGTTGAAAAAAATATATTGTTAGGTGCAGAAAGAAATAAGGGAAAAAAAGATAAAAAGATTGGTTTAAAAGAAATAGTTGATTTACTTGATATCTTTCACATATTAAATAAATATCCTCATCAGATTAGTGCTGGAGAAGCTCAAAGAGCTTCACTTGCAAGATCATTAATAACCCAACCTGACCTTCTTTTATTAGATGAACCTCTGTCCAATGTTGATCAAAGTTTTAAGGAAGAAATACAAGTAAGATTAAAAAAAATATTAAATAAATTAAAGATAACTACAATTATTGTAACTCATGACTCTTATGAGGCTTTCTACTTAGGTTCAAAATGTGGGATAATTATTAATCAACAGCTAAAACAATTTGATGATCCTTATAAAGTTTATCATTTCCCTAATTCAGTAGAGGTAGTTAATTTTTTAAACAGAGGAATACTAATTCCAGCAAAAGTAACAAGTAAAAACACCTTAGAAAGTTGGGATTTAGGAACTATAGAGGGTAATTTTATTAAACAATATCCTAAAGGAGCAAATGTACAATTATTACTTCAACCAGAGGATTTAGAGCATGATGATAAAAGTAATTTAAAGTTAGAGGTGGTGGATAGAAAATTTAGAGGTACAAATTTTATCTATACTCTAAAGACCCCCAGCAACACTTTAATACCTGTATTTGTACATTCACATCATATTCATCAGCATGAAGTAGATGAAAAATTTGGGATAAAAAGGCCAATTCATATTGATCATATTGTTTGCTTCTAATAAAAGTATTTTAAAATATGTCCAATTTTAAAATTTTTATTAAAGGTATTACCGATGTAAGTCCTTTAATGATACCTGTAGTTCCCTTTGGTTTAATTTTTGGAGTCTTTTCAACAGATTTGGGATTTAGCCCAATTATGACAATGGGGATGTCTATAATTATATTTGGTGGAGCTTCACAAATAATTTTTTTACAATTAATTTCTGGTGGAGCCTCTTCTTTGGTTATTTTAAGTTCAGTTGGAGCTGTAAACTCAAGACATTTATTATATGGCGCTGTAATGTCTGAACATTTATCAGATTTAAAACTGACATGGAAAATAATAATTTCATATTTTTTAGTTGATCAAGCTTTTGCAAGTTCAAATAATTTTTTTAAAAAATATAATAACAATAATAAGTATTTTCATTTGTTAGGAGGAGGAGTAACTTGTTGGACAATATGGCAAACTACAACTTTTCTAGGAATAATTTTAGGATCTTTCATCCCAGAAAAACTTGGTTTAAGTTTTGCTGTACCACTTACTTTTTTAGCTTTACTAATTGATGATTTTAGAAAAATAATTAATGTAATAGTTATTGTTACTTCAGGTTTAATAGCTACGCTCGGCTTTCAAATTATCCCTTATAAGGCTTATGTTATAGTTGCTGCTATATCAGGCTTAATAATGGCTTTTATTTTAACAAAATTTTTTAAAAAAAATTATGAGTAATGTAGATTTAATAATTTATTGTGGTTTGATAACTTTTTTTACAAGGTTTTCTATGATTGCACTTTTAAAAAAGGAGATGTTTAATGACAGAATTAGAGAAGTTTTATCATATGTTCCTTCAGCAATTTTTCCTGCAATTATATTTCCAGCTATTTTTTTAGATAATGTTGGATCAATACTAATAGAAGATAATCCTAAAATTTTAGCCGCATTTATTGCCATGATCGTTGGAATTTTAACAAGAAATATTATTGCGACAATTTTTTCTGGTTTAGCCTCTTATTGGATCTTAATATTTGTTGTATAAGTTTTTATGAGAAAAATTTTAATTTTTATTTTCTGTATCTTTGCATTTACTGCAAATGCCATGGAAAAAAAAACAACTTTTAATAAAGAATTGTTCGATAAAGCTCAATCAGAAGGTAAAATTGTAGTGGTAAGCTCTTGGGTTAAATATTGTTCATCTTGTGCAAGTCAGATGAAAGTTTTAGATAAAGCTAAAAATGAATTTGATAATGTTGAATTTTTAACATTTGAGATAACAAATAAAGAAATTGCTAACTTACTAAATGTGCAATATCAAACTACGCTTTTGATCTTTAAGGATAATAAAGAAGTCTACAGAAGTATTGGCGAAACTACCAAAGATTTAATTTACGAAGCAATAAAATCTTCAATTTAGATTTAAGTTCCTAATTTTAAATTACTTGCCACATTATAATCTATAGCTGCAGGTTTTTTTAAATTAAGATTGCTCATAATTTCAATATATTCATCCACATTATTTACTTGTAATCTTGGATTGAATTTTTTTTCTTTTCCAATTGTACTTACTTTTTCTCCTTTATAATCGTGAGCAGGATATAAAAGTGTCTCATCAGGAAGTTTTAGAAGTCTATTAAATATTGAATTATAAGCATCAGTAGAATTACCATTTTGAAAATCTGTCCTACCAGTGCCATTTATAAGTAGAGTATCACCAGAAAATAAAAAATTGTCCATTAAAAAACTAAAACTATCAGACGTATGTCCTGGAGTATAAAGAGCTTTGATATTTATTTGATCAAGTTTGATTATTTCTTCATCTTTGACTTTAATCTCTACTGCATCTGTTGGAGTATGTTCTCCCATTATGGTTGTACATTTTGTTTTATCTCTTAGTTTGCCAGCACCTGTAATATGATCTGCATGTATGTGGGTATCTATGACTTTTACTAATTTTAAATTTAATTCGTTTAGTAATTTAATATAATCTTCAACATTTTCTAAAACAGGATCAATGATAAGAGCCTCCCGTCCTTTTGCTGAGGCGATTATATAAGTATACGTGCTAGAATTTTTATCGAAAACTTGTTTAAATATCATTAATTATTAACTTATTGCAATTTTCTTTTTTGGGTCATAAAAAGGTTTTTCAACTATAGTAGCTTTTGTTCTTTTTGACAATATTTCTAAATCTAAATTTAAACCAATTTCACTTGAGTTTATAGAGACCATAGCAAGTGCAATATTTTTTTTTAATCTTGGTGAATAAACTGCTGAAGTTACCTTACCTACTATTTTATCATTTTTAAATAATTTCCAAAATGTTGTATTAGGTCCTTGTAATGGATCACAATCAATTATAAGTCCAACTTGTTTTCTTTTAGCTCCTTGAGTTTTAATTCTTTTTAAAGCTTCTTTGCCTATAAAGTTGGCCTCTATATCTAAGTTTACTAATCGATCCAATCCTAGTTCGTAAGGATTTGTATTGATATCTGCATCTGCATGGTAAGATAACATTCCCCCTTCGATTCTTCTTATTGAAGAAGTGTGACCAGGTTTTAATCCAAATTCTTTTCCAGCACCCATTATTTTTTCCCAAAGTATATTTCCTTTTCTTCCATCTCTTAAATAAATTTCGTAACCAAGCTCACTTGACCAACCCGTTCGAGAAATAACTAGTGGAATTCCATCTAATTCTAATTCACGAAGCCAATAGTATTTTAAATCTTTTATTGTATTGCCAAACAATGCTTCCATGATTTTACCAGAATTAGGTCCTTGTAGCTGAAGAGGAGAAACATCTGGTTCAGTAATTTTTACATCTAATCCTGAGTTAATTGCTACACCTTGTGCCCATAAAAGCACATCACTATCAGCAAGAGAAAGCCAAAAATGATTTTCAGCTAACCTTAAAAGCACTGGATCATTTAAGATACAACCATCATTATTGGTTATTAAAACATATTTACATTGTCCCACAGAAAGTTTTGAAAGGTCTCTTGGAGTTAATAATTGAGTAAATTTAGCTGCATCAGGACCAGTAATTTCTACTTGCCTTTCTACTGCTACATCACAAAGAATTGCTTCATTAACTAAATTCCAAAAGTTTTGCTCCGGACTTCCAAAATCTCTTGGTATGTACATATGATTATAAACTGAAAATCCAGTTGCACCCCACTTAACTGTTGCATCAAAATAAGGGGATTTACGTATTTGAGTTCCAAAACCAAAATCTTTTTTATCTTTCATACTAAATGAATATCAAAAATTTATTAGAAAAACCAAATTTTTGTTTTTTTAAATTTCAATTGAAGTTAATTTCTTTTTTAATTTTGGAGATAATTTTTTAAACCATTTAGTCTCACCCCCAGATTTTGGCAAAACAGCTCCATATTCAATCATTTGAGAGGGTATTAAATCAATAATATACACCCATATTTGAGTTTCATCTAATTTAGATTTTTTTTTTAAGGTATCTCTTAAGTTCAATATTAATCTTTTTTTTACTGCTTTACTTCTTCCAGCTCTTATCTGTCCTAGAAGAAATAATTGAGGCTCTTTAACTTTTTTACCACCCATAAAATGATCATTATTTGCTGATTTGTTGAAAATAACTTGAGCAAAATAGGTATTAGCGCCAGTAACCAAATTATGTACTTTGGTAATTCCTTTTGCTATCTCTTCTTTTTGTTTTGTCCTTAGTTTAATGTTTGAACTTGTTACTGTATAAGTTGGCATAAAGTAAAAAGCTTACTATGCAAAAAGATAATATTCAATTATATTTATCTACAAGGGGTGTCGTAACTGACTGAGAATAAACTCTAATAACCTGTCCGGTAATTCAGAAAGGGAGAAAAATGGATAAAACATACTTAATAAGTCAATCAACATCGTTAACGTTAATTATAATTGTAAGCTTAATATTTACAGCATTAGGTCTTTATCATTCTAAAAAATTTAAAGGTATAAATAATTACCTCACCGCAAATAGAGATGTGGGATTATTTTCTTTAACAACAAGTTTAGTTGCATCAGCATTAGGAGCTTGGATTTTATTTGGCCCAGCTGCAGCAGCCACATGGGGTGGAATAGGTGCCGTAATAGGTTATGCTCTTGGTACAGCCTTTCCTATGATTTTATTAATTTTTTTAGGAAAAAAAATAAGAACTGAATTTCCAAAAGGATCATCACTCATAGAATTTATGAGAAAGAAATTTGGAAAAAGCTTATTTAAACTTATTTTATTAATGACTATATTTTATATGTTTATATTTTTGTGTGCTGAAGTTACAGCGGTCGCAGTTTTAATCAATTATATATCAGGAACTGAACTATGGATTACTGCATTAATTGTACTTTTGGCAACATTAACTTACACATTATATGGCGGTTTAAGAGCGTCGATTTTTACTGATAACATACAAATGATTGTAATCAGTATACTTTTATTAATTTCAATCTCCTATATTTTATCTAATACAGGAAATACTTTTTCATTTGAATTTATAGAACAAAAAAATCCACAATTATTAAGCAGCTCTTATGTGCCAAGTTATACCGCAGGTTTAACTTTTTTTATTGCAGTAGCTGCAACAAATTTGTTTCATCAAGGAAATTGGCAAAGAGTCTATGCCGCAAAAAATTATCAAACTCTTAAGCAAAGCTTATTAATTTCTTTTTTTATAATTATACCAATAGTTTTTTTTATGGGATTTACTGGAATGGTGTCTTTTTCTATAGATCCTGGTCAGAGACCTGATTTAGGATTTTTTACATTACTTCTAAAAGATCAAACCCAAACCTTATCATTGCTAATAATTACACTTGGATTAGCATTAACAATTTCAACCGTTGATACATTGGTTAACGCAATTTCAAGCCTATTTGTTGTGGATGGAAAAGCAACATTTGATCTAAATAAAAAAACTGATTATTTAAANNTATCNAAATATTTTATTATTTTNNTATCTTTNATTNCNTTNTTTATTGCNTCAAANGGTTTTGATATTTTATATTTATTTTTGTTAGCTGATTTGTTTTGTTGTGCTTTTGTACTTACAATTTTTTATAGTTTTTATAATAAAAAGATGAATGAAAAAACTGCATATTTTTCAATAATCGTAGGATTATTTGGAGGATTTCTTTTATTTCCAACACCTGATTTTTCTAAGAGTTTACTGGTAGGTATAATATTACCAGTAGAATTATTTTCTGAATTAATATTACAATCCCTATTATTCTTATCTTTTGTAGTTGCTACATTTATTCCTACAATTATTTGGAAGTTGAGATAGTTTTAGAATAATATAAAGTATTTAAATTTATTATGTTAAATTTTATTTTACCATTTATAGTTTTAATACTAGTCGTAGTATTTATTCATGAGTATGGTCATTATTATTTTGCAAAAAGATATGGTGTTGGAGTTACAGATTTTTCAATTGGTTTTGGAAAAGAAATATTTGGTTGGAATGACAAATCAGGAACACGCTGGAAGGTTTGTTGGATCCCTTTAGGAGGTTATGTTAAGTTTTTTGGTGATAGAAATGTTTTTAGTCAAGCTGACCAAGAAAAGATAATAAATAAATATAGTAAAGAAGATCAANCGAAATTATTTGTTCTTAAACCTTTGTATCAAAGAGCTTTAATTGTTGCAGCTGGACCTTTTGCCAATTTTTTATTAGCTATAATAATTTTTTTTTCAATTTATACATTTGTGGGAAAAGATTTTACTCCTGCAGTTATAAATGAAGTTAAAAAAGATAGTCCAGCAATGACTGCAGGACTTGAGAAAAATGATATAATCATATCAATTGATGGNAACAAAGTAAAAAGTATTATGGAAGTTTCAAAATTTATAATGATGTCAACAGATGAGTTTATTGACTTTATAATAATAAGAGATAATCAAAATCTTACTTTTAAGATTAAACCTAATCTTGTCGCTGGAACTGACAACCTGGGTAATAAGATAAACAAAAGAATGATCGGTATTAAGTTAGGAGCTTATAACAATGAAATTAATCATGTTAAATTAGGACCCTCAAAAGCTTTTTTTTATGCAATTGGTGAAGTTTATTATGTTAGCGCATCCTCATTAAAATATATNGGTAGCATGCTTAAAGGATCTGGAGACAGTTCTCAATTAGGTGGGCCAATTCGAATAGCAAAAATAACAGGACAAGTTGCTGAATATGGATTTTTACCTTTTTTAAATATTATGGCCTATATATCTATTAGTTTAGGATTGATTAATTTATTTCCTATCCCACTGNTAGATGGTGGTCATTTAATGTTCTATGGCTTTGAAAAAATATTGGGTCATCCACTAAGTCAAAAAGTACAAGAAGGTTTTTTTCGAATCGGAATGTTTTTATTGTTATCATTAATGTTTTTTACAACTTTTAATGATCTAAAAGACCTTGGTTTATTTTGATTTATTAACATTCTTATAATTAAAAAAACCCTTTAAAATCAAGGATTATTGTGTATTTTACAAGATATAGTGTTTTTTAATAGTGTGTATACTAATAAAATACTTGATTTATAGGGTTTTATGTAAATTATGGTTATTAACCTTTAAAACTGGAGCTAAAAATGAACAAAAAACAATTAGTCGCTAAACTTTCTGGTTCTCTAAACCTAAGTAAAGCAGACGCAGAGCGTACTTTTGATACCATCACCAATACTATTTTAGATGCTTTAAAAGNGGATGATTCAGTCAAAATCGCTGGTTTTGGTACTTACAAAGTAGCTAAACGAAAAGCTAGAGTTGGTAGAAACCCAAGAACTGGAGAGCAAATTCAAATTGCTGCTTCACAAAAAGTTAAATTCTTACCTGCAAAAGCACTAAAAGAAGTATTTAATAAATAATACNATTTTTCTAACAGCCTTTTTNAAAAAGGCTGTTAGTGTATGCAAAAACTGCATACCCCTTTTTCCNCATCAACATTAGTTNTTANTTNAGNCNTNAATATAANTNAANTTATTAACAAGGAGGTCTTAATGACAAAATTAATAAAAAAAATATCAGTACGCCGNTNATTAGTTTAATATTNTTATTAAANATGAGTAGNNCNGNTATNGCAGANACAACTGTTTCTGCNGAAGTNNNNTTTNTNTTTAATACNNTNTTATTNNTAATTTGTGGTTTNTTAGTANTNTTTATGGCNGCNGGNTTTGCAATGNTAGAATCAGGAATGGTTACNTCNAAAAGTGTNTCTGTAATTTGTGCAAAAAANATNGGTNTATTACTCNATNNCAGGAATNATGTTNTGGNTNGTNGGTTANAATTTAGCNTATGGNATNCCNGAAGGNGGNTANATAGGNANNTTCANACCNTGGTCAGANNCNAGTGCNGTTGATACNGGNTATTCNGATGGTTCAGATTGGTNTTTNCAAATGGTATTTTGTGCNACNACNGTATNCANTTGTATCAGGANCNATGGCNGAAAGAATTAAANTATGGCCATTCTTNNTATTNGCAGCAATTTTANCNGGTATTCTTTATCCAATCGTTATGGGTTGGCAGTGGGGTGGAGGCTGGTTAGCTTCTATAGGTTTTTCTGATTTTGCTGGATCAACATTAGTACATTCAACTGGCGGTGCTGCTGCACTTGCAGGTATTATGATACTTGGACCCAGATATGGAAGGTTTGATAGCAAAGGTCAACCTAAAGCTCTTCAACCATTTGCTGCATCATCTATTCCTTTAGTAACTCTTGGTGTATTTGTACTTTGGTTAGGTTGGTTTGGATTTAATGGTGGATCTCAATTGGCTTTAGGATCATTTGCTGATGCGGTAGCTATTTCATCAATATTTATGAATACTAATTTAGCGGCCTGTGGTGGAGTACTGGCTGCAGCAATTGTTACAAGATTGATGTTCGGTAAAACCGATGTAGTCCAAATGTTAAATGGTGCAATTGGTGGATTAGTAGCAATAACTGCTGAACCTTTAGCTCCGTCTCCATTAGCAGCAATTTTAATTGGTGCCGTTGGTGGAATTATTGTAGTTTTTGGAACTAAATTATTATTTAGCTTTAAACTTGATGATGTAGTTGGTGCAATACCAGCCCATTTATTTGCAGGTGTCTGGGGTACATTAGCTGTACCATTGACAAATGCTGATGCATCCTTTGGCTCTCAATTAATTGGAGTACTTTCAATTAACTTATTTATATTTGTTGCGTCATACATAATCTGGTCAGTTATGAATTCCTTGTTTGGAATTAGATTAAGTAAAGATGCTCAAGCAAAAGGTACGGATGTCACTGAAACTGGTGTGATAGCCTACGCAATAAGAGATTAGTCAAAAGACTAGATACAAAATAATTTATCTCTCTCTGATAGTTATAAAGAGGCCCCTTAACTGGGGCCTTTTTTTTATTAATTCAACTCTTGTTCATTCCAAAGTTTTTTATAATCTAAAAATGGAGACAAGCCATAACTAGAATTTACATTTGTTACATGTAAAGAAAGACTTTTTAAAGGGGAGATACAAACTTCTTTTGTATAAATTTCATTTATATACTTTTCAAAAGGATCATTTCTATCTAAGCAAGTTTTATAAAAATTATCAAAATATTTATCCATTAAATTTTTTGTAGTCATGAAAGTACAAAGAGTTTGATTAATTGTTCTCCAATGTCTTTTACTTCCGATTAAAATATTTGTTTTTTCATTATTCATGTATAGATATGGATAATCAGCAGGGCACATAAAAATATCCTTATTGACCTGAGAAGATATTCTCTCATATGAAGCAATCATTTCTTCCATCATTGGTTCAAAATGCAAATAGTCATCTTCTACAAAAAAAATTAAATCTTCACCAATTTTTTTCGCTAATTCAAAAGATTTCATAAGACTAGCTAAATTTGAAAAAGTTTGATGATTTTTTTGTTGTTTAATTACATTCTCATATTTTTCATGATCTATTGTAGTGATACTCATGTCTAAACCACTTGTATCTATTAGTTTTTTAATTTTGCTTAAATTTTCTTCTTTAGATTTATCATCAACAATTATTGTCTTAAATTTAATATTTGGGTATTTATTTTTAGAAAATTTTACAGATTTTATAAGTGAATTTAATGCTCTTAAAGAGTATTGAATTTTTGGTTGTTCAAACAATCTTTTTTTATTTTGATCCCATATCTCAACTTCAGTATTAGTTCTAAAGATAATTAAAATTGAACTTACTTTTTTTGTAATTTTTACCTCACCCAAAGGTAAGACAATTGATTTGTTATTTATAACTGAGAGATCTTCATTTAATTCCTTCTCAAGAGTTGGAGAATTAAAATTACTTTGATCAATTAACTCAAAATTAAGTATTTTTGAGAGTTTTATAAATATTTTTTTTATGATGTTTTTTTTCATATAATTGTTTAATATTTAATTCTTACAATATTATGAATATTAAATCATCACAAACCCTAGTTTCAGAAGCTTTAAAAGAAGTTAAAACCATAACTTCCGAGGAGGCGCTACAGCTATTTAATGAAGGAAAATGTAATTTGATTGATATTAGAGAAAGAGGTGAACTAGATAAAACTGGAAGAGTAGAAAACTCAAATCATATACCACGTGGTATGTTGGAATTTTGGCTAGACCCCAATAGTCCATATTTTAAAACTGGAAAATTGGATATGAATAAAGAAATGGTTTTATTTTGTGCCGGAGGTTTAAGATCTGCACTTGCGGCGAAATCTTTAAAAGAAATGGGTTTTGATAAAGTTTCACATGTAGATGGAGGCTTTGCCTCAATTAGCCAAAGTGATTTTAAAATAGTTTAAGTTAATTAAAATATTCATCTAAAGCATATTCTAATCTATCCTGTCCCCAAAAAATTTGATTACTTACAACAAACGTTGGTGCACCAAAAATTTCCTTCTCAAAAGCAATTTGGGTATTTTGTCTAAGTTTATCTTTGGTTGTTTGTTCTTTTATTTTTTTCTGAAATAAATCTTTATTTATTTTACATTCTTTAATTAATTTGTTCAAAATTTCCTCATCTCCAACATCAAGGTTATCTCTCCAGTAGGCATCAAACATTATATCTAAATATTTATTCTGAATTTTTTTATCTATAATTAAAAATCCTCGCATAAGCTTAATCGAGTTTATTGGAAATTTAGAATTAAAAGTGAATGGAATATTCTTTTTTTTTGCGACCATATTACAATCTCTAATCATAAAATTTAACTTAGATTTAATAAAGGCAGGTGGTGTGATTCCCTCTAGGTTATGAAGACCACCTAATAAAATAGGTTTATAAGTAATTTTTATTTCCTTATTTTTTTGTAAGAATCTTATTTTTTTATGAGCTAAATATGAATATGGACTTATAAAATCAAAATAAAATTCAATTGAATCAATCATATAGATTTATTCGTTTGGCATAAAAAATTCTAATTAACCAATAAAAGACAATTCCAATTGGCCCTATTAAGTATGTAATTATTAGTGGCAGAATCATTAAAATTTTGTTTATACCAAACTTTTGAGAGTCTTTAGTCATCCAGCCACCACAAAATAAGTTGATAGCTAAAAAGTGTATCCAAAATATAATTAAAAATGAGTTGTTAGAAAATAGATCAGATAAATTATTTAAACTTAAATATAGTTCAAAATTTTCGATAAAATCATAGCCTGCGTTAAAAAAAGTATAAATTAAATACCCATAAGTTAAACTTAAAATAAATAATGGAAAGATTGAAGCTACAAAGACTTTACATATTTGAGATTGAGGGAAAATAATTAATATTAACCAAAAAGGTAAAATACCAATATTTAACCACATATAAATAGTTTCTATCGTAAAATATGTATAAATTTGTTCGATCATTATTTAATATATTATATTACAACATTTCATGATTCCTATGAGAAATAGAAGAAAAACGCTAGAAGTTACTATTGAAGAAATGAGAAACTTTTCCTTTGCATATATTGAAAAATATGCCCCTTCAAAGCAACAATTGAGAACATATCTCTTAAAAAAATATTTGAAGGCAAAAGTCCCGAATGTAAAAAAACAAGATATTAAGGATTTGATTGATACAGTTCTCTTAGATCTTGAAAAAAATAAATTTATTAGTGATAAATTTTATTCAGAGAGTAAATCACGAAGTTTAATTCAAAGAGGAAGTTCAATTAATAAAATTAGGAATTATCTAATTGGCAAAGGTATTAATGATAAGCATATAAAAGATGTAATAGAAAAAATTAATGAAAATAATTCTGATCAAGATTTTTTTTCAGGAATTAAAATTTGTAAAAAAAAAAGAATTGGTCCAGCTAGAGAGGAAGATAATAGACCTTTATTTTATAAAAAAGATATTTCTCTTCTTGCGAGGAATGGATTTGATTTTGAAACATCAAAAAGAATTATGGAAATAGAGAAAGAAGACTATTTAAAGATAATAAAATTACTTTAATTATTTTTATTTTTTTTCTCTTTTACTAAAATCGCTATTTTATTTCTAATGTAGTTTTTTACAAAAACAAAAACTAACAATCCGAAAATAGAAACTGATGTTATAATTATTAATATTATTCTTATTTGATCTTCCATTAAACTAAATTTCTATTTTTCAAAATTATACTTGGATTTTTAAAATTTTTTTTTCCATATAAAATTTCGTTACCATTAAAATCAGTTACTTTACCCCCAGCTTGTTCTAATATAGCGTGACCAGCAGCAATATCCCATTCACAAGCCCTAGGCTCTGCAGCATAAAAATCAAATTCCCCTGCAGCGATCACACAAAATTTTAAAGAACTTTTCATTTTTTGATGTGAAGTAACTTTATATTTTTTATGAATTTCTTTTATTTCTGGTTTTAGTTCATTTGAATAACTCACTGCTCTAATTTCGTTACTTTTTTTTTTGATGTTAATTAATTGAATTTCTTTTTTATCTATTAATTCGTAACTATTAGACATTCCGTATGAATAAAATATTCTTTTTTTTGCAGGAGCAGTTACAATACCTATTAGTGGTTTTTTGTTTAATATAAGCGCAGCATTTAAAGTAAATTCTTCTCTATTATTTAGATAGTCATTTGTTCCATCAATTGGATCTATTAACCAAAAATCATTTAAATTTTTTTTATCTTTATTTTTTGAGTTTTCCTCAGAAATTATAACTATATTAGGAGTTACTTTAGAAATTTTTTCTGTTAATATTTTATTCACTTCAATATCTCCGTTTGTTACAGGAGTGTTATCTTCTTTAATTTCTTTTTTTAATCCAGCCTCTCTTAAAGTCAGTGCAGTTCTTCCTGCTTCGTTAAAGGTATCAATCAAAGATAGTGTAATTTTTTTTGTTTCTTCAAGATTCATTTGTTTAACTTTTCTATTTTAATGTTTTTAGCATTAATTACTTTTTTTCCTACATTTTCGAAATTTATAGTTACTTTTTCATTAATTATTGATTGAACTTGTCCTATACCCCAATCTTTATTGTTTGGATTAGTGACTTTGTCACCTGGTTCAAAATCTAAAATCATTTAATTTACTTATATTAAATATAGGAATAAATATCATTAAATATGAGTAAATTTAATTCTATTGGTATAGCTAAAGATCCAAAAGATACTTTGGTGGTTGTGGCAATGTCTGGTGGCGTAGATTCTTCCACTGTAGCTGGAATAATGAAGCATGAGGGCTACAATGTTATAGGGGTAACTTTAAAACTTTATAATGAGACTCAAGAAACAGCAAAGTCAAAACAATGTTGTGCTGGCCAAGATATTATGGATGCAAAAAGAGTTGCTGAAAAATTAAAGATCGAACACAAAATTCTTTATTATCAAGATAAATTTAAAAAAGGAGTAATTGATAACTTTATAGATAGTTATTTAAATGGTGAGACCCCCATTCCCTGTGTTCAATGCAATCAAACTGTAAAATTTAATGATTTACTAAAAGAAGCAAGAAGACTTAATGCAGATGCTTTGGTTACTGGGCATTATGTAAAAAGTATTACTAAAAATCACAAAACTGAAATGTACAGAGGTATAGATTTAAATAGAGATCAAAGTTATTTTCTATTCAACACAACAAAAGAACAACTTAATTTTTTGAGATTTCCTTTAGGAAATTTACTTAAAAAAGAAACTAGAAATATAGCAAAAAAATTAGATTTAAATGTAGCTGATAAACCAGATAGCCAAGATATATGTTTTGTTCCAAATGGTGATTATGCCTCAGTAATAGAAAAATTTAAACCAAATTCTTTTAAAAAAGGAAATATAAAAGATTTAGAGGGAAAAGTAGTTGGTGTCCATGATGGAATTATTAATTACACAATTGGTCAAAGAAAAGGAATTAAAATTTCCAACAAAGAACCACTTTACGTTATCAAGATAATCGCAAAAACAAATGAAATAATTGTAGGAACTAAAAAAAATTTGATAAAAAAAACAATTGAACTAAGAAATCTTAACATAATGACTAATGACGACAAAGATTTTAAAAAAGAATTATTTGTAAAAGTAAGATCTACTGGAAAATTAATAAAAGCTAAAATTAATATAGATGGTGAATCTGCTAAAATTGATTTACTCGAATATGAACAAGGAATTGCTCCTGGTCAAGCTTGTGTATTCTATTCCAAAAATAATTATGGTTATAAAGTTTTAGGTGGTGGATGGATAAAGAGTTAAAATTAATTTTTTTTCCACATTAAAAAAGTTAATAAATAAAAACTTATTACACCTAAGAAATAGTCCCATTCAAGCGCATGTTTTAAAAATTTCAAATTTAAACCCAAAAAATCATCTCCAGGTAAACTTATAATAGGTATACTTATCCCAGCCACTATAATTAACAAAGAAACAAGATATATTTTAATTTTTAAAATTTTTTTATTTAAAAAATTATTTAATCTATCTTTAAAAGAATAGAGCACTATTACTAAATATGTTTGAGCAGCAATCTCAAAGATTATAAAAGAAAGCATTATAACTCTTCTAAATAATTTATATAAATCATATTCAAATTTGATACCTAAAAAAATAGAATGTATAGTTAATGCTATTGCTGAAGCTATACCAAAGAAAACGAATAGTTTTATATATTTGTGTCCACTTTTTAAGCTTTGAATTATTTCTTTGTTATAGAGCCAATATTTAATTAACAAAAAAGAAGTTAAAAACATTGCTGGTTTAAATATTAGCCAAGTTGGGTAAGGTCTTACTGTTCGACTTATAGATGCTTGTCCATCGAAATAGGGAAATGCATTATGTATAATGTCTTCTTGATTAGGAAAAATCCATTGAAATTCGTTAATAAGTAATAAACAAGTATTAACTGCTATGAAAGGTACTAGGAAAATCCATATACTAATGGATCGAACTTTTTGAATTTTATCCATCGAAAAACTACTTTTTCTTATTTTTTTTTCTAGCTCTTCTTTTTTTAGAGCCCATTTTTCTTCGGCCTCTATGTTTTTTTGGATAACCCATATTCTCCTTATTTTATAATTTTATTGACGTTAATGTTGGGATATAGCATTGTCGACTTCACTTATCAAATTTTTTATGAGTAAATCCTTCAAAACATTTTTAAAACATACTGCTAAAGATTACCATAATCAGTCGGTTAACCCTCCTGTCGTGAGGGCTTCAACCATTATTTTCAAGTCAATGCAAGATATTAGAAAAACTCAAAAAAAAGCAAAAAAGGATCCTACAGGTGGTCATTATGATTATGGAAGACAAGGGACCTCAACAACACATATCCTTCAGAAAATTCTAACAAAATTAGAAGAAAGTTATCATGTTTTTTTAACTCCAACTGGTTTTGGATCAGTTTTTTTATCAATCTTTAGTATTGTCAGACCTGGAGATGAAATTTTAGTTGCAGATCCAGTTTACAGTCCAACACGTATTTTTACTGAAAATTTTTTAAAAGAATTTAATATTAAAAGTATTTTTTATAATCCTCATGACCTAAAAACTTTAGAAAAAAATATAACAAAAAAAACAAAGTTAATTTTTGTTGAAAATCCTGGAAGTAATTCATTTGAATTTTTAGACTTGGGTAAAATTGTTTCTATAGCTAAAAAAAAAAAGATATTATCTGTAATAGATAATACATGGGCAACACCATATTTTTTTAAACCAATAAAATTTGGTTTTGATATGTCGATTGTATCTGCAACAAAATATTATTCAGGTCATTCAGATGTAATGGGAGGAAGTTTAGCAGTAAATAGAAAAGTTTTTAATAAAGTTAAAGCAGCTGAAAAAATTACAGGATTAAGATTGGGTCCAGATGATGCCTATTTAATAACAAGAGGTTTAAGAACTTTAGATGTAAGGCTAGATAGACATCAAGAAAATGCAAAAAAAATAGCAGGCTTTTTATCAAAATATAAAAATATTAAACTTCTTTATCCATACAAAAAAAATTCGTTTAATTTTAGAATGTGGAAAAAATACTACTCTGGTGCATCTGGATTAATGGGTTTAAATATTAAGGCCAAAAATATTAATTCGGTAAAAAAATTTGTTAACTCTCTAAAATTATTTGGCTACGGATACAGTTGGGGTGGTTTTGAAAGTTTGGTTTTACATCAAGAATTTAGAGAAACTGGAAATAGAAAATTTATGAATCTATCAAAAAATGAACATTTAGTTAGGCTGCATATCGGATTAGAAGACCCAAAAGATCTTATTGAAGATTTAAAAAAATCTCTTAAACATATTAAATGAGTTCTGAAAAATTTATTAAAAGTAACTTAGCCCTTATAACCTTAATATCTGCAAGTTTAGTTGTTTTAATATCTTTAGGTGTTAGACAAACATTTGGAATGTTTTTTTTAGATTTCAATGAATCTTTAAAAATAACCAACACTGAATTTGGATTAGCAATAGGAATTCAAATGTTAGGATGGGGTTTTACCGGACCAATATTCGGAGCATTAGCTGACAAATATGGAGGACATAAAGCAATTAGTTTAGCTTTTATTTTTTTTATACTTGGTATTTACTTTCTTTATTATGGACCAAATACAGGCATCTATTTTCAACTTAATATGGGGCTTTTTATAGGTATTGGTCTTGGTGGTACAGCAATTAGTGTACCAATGTCAGTGGTTGGTAAGCATTTTCCATTATCTAACAGAACTATAGCAATGAGTATAGTAACATCAGTTGGTTCTTTTGGTTATTTTATATCACCTTTATTTACTTCATACTCATTATCAAAAAATGGGTGGGAAAATACTTTATTTATTTTTTTAATTTTCTTAATAATAGGTTTTTTCATTGCATTTTTTGTCCGATCTCCAAATTTAAATGAAAGTATCGAAAAACCAAACAATCAGTCAACTTTTGAGGCACTCAGAGAAGCTTTTCAAAATAAAAGCTATATTCTTTTAACACTGGGTTTTTTTGTTTGTGGATTCCATATTACTTTAGTTGGAACTCATGTTCCAACATATGTTGTAGATAGAGGACTTGAAGGTTGGACAGCAGCAGCAATTTTATCTTTAATTGGATTATTTAACATATTTGGATCTTTAACAAGCGGCTACTTGTGCACAAAAATGGGCAAAAGAATAGTTTTAAGCGGAATTTATTTTTTAAGAGGAGTTTCTATAGTTTTATTTATATTTCTACCTGCAAGTAATATTTCATCATTTATTTTTGGAGCTAGTTTCGGCTTCCTGTGGCTATCAACAGTACCTGCTACAGTAGGAATAGTTGCACATATATTTGGAACTAAGTATTTAGGTTTATTATATGGACTTGTATTTCTAAATCATCAAATTGGAGCTTTCTTTGGAGCTTACCTTGGAGGATTATTTCATGATCTTTACGGATCATATGACTATGCGTGGTATTTAGCTATTGCATTATCAGTATTTGCTGGAATTATACACTTACCAATAAAAGAAAAACCAGTTTTAAGGTTAAAAACAGAATAAAAAAATTGACTAGAAAAGATTATTTACAGACTATTAGTAAGTCTAAAAAACCTTTTATTATATATAAATCAGAAAAGGGTTTTGATCTTTATACAAATTTTTCCAAAAAAATTATTCTAACCAAAAATAATATTCATAATTTTGTTAATAAAATTGATAAAAAATCTAAAAATAAAAAAACTGATTTATACATAGGTTTTTTTGGATATGAAATTTTGAATAATTTAATTGGAGTCAAGTTACCTAGGCAGAAAGGACATAATTTTCCAAAAGGAATCTTTTATAAGCCAGAGACTATAATAGGTTTAAAAAAGGAACTAAAATATGAAAATACTAATTTTGATAATTTGAATGATAAATTCAAAATTAATATAAGTAAGAAATCATACAATAAAATTTTTAAAAAATTTAAAAAAAAGATTAAATTAGGTCAAACATATCAAATTAAAATATGCACGAAATATAAAAATAAATCTAAAATAGATCCAATAGATTTTTTTTGTAGATTGGCAAAAACTAATCTTGCTCCAGAAGCTTTTTTAGTTAAAGACAGAAATTTTTCTATAATAAGTTGTTCTCCTGAAAATTTAATAACCAAAAAAGGTAGTAATATTTCTACTAAGCCTATAGCTGGCACATTAAAAAAAACAAAAAGACTAAATAAATATAAGGCTTTAAATTTTTTTAATAAGAATAAGAAAGAAACTAAGGAACATAATATGATCGTCGATATGGAAAGGAGTGATCTTTCAAAAATATGTGAAACAGGTACTGTTAAAATTTTTAAAGAAAAGATAGTTGAAGAATATAAGGATCTTTATCACTATGTTAGCTTGATAGGTGGAAAATTAAAAGAAGACATTTCAAATCTAGATATAATTAAAGCTATGATGCCAGGAGGTTCAGTTATTGGTTGCCCAAAAATTAGTACACTTCAATTACTTAATGCTCAAGAAAAAGAAAGTAGAAATATCTATACTGGAAGTTTTGGTTATATAAAATTTAATGGAGATATGAGATTTAATATTATTATAAGGTCAATTTTAAACTATAAGAACTTCTCTGAAATTTCCGTTGCTTCTGGTGTAGTCGTTGACAGTAACTCTAATCATGAATTTAATGAAAATTATATAAAAGCTAAAGCATTAATGGATCTTTATAAATGATTTATATAATTGATCATAAAGACTCCTTTACTCATAATGTAATTCATCAATTTGCAAAATTCGATCATGTTGAGTGTGATAATTTTGACAAAATAAATATAAAAAAAATTGGTAAAGCAAAAGTAATTGTTTTTTCTCCTGGACCAGGTGCTCCAAAAGACTATCCATTAAGTTCAAAAATTTACAAAAAATTTAAAGGAAAAAAAAAGATTGTTGGTATTTGTCTTGGATTTCAACAAATACTCTATAGTGAAAAAGCAAAAATTGTTGAACAAAGTAAAATTTACCACGGATTTCAATCTAAGATCAAAGTAATTAGTAACAACTCATTATTTAAAAAAAATAAAAAATTTATGGTGGGAAGTTATCATTCTCTTAAATTAAAAGAACCTTTCTATGCAAAAAATTTTGAAATTACGATGAGATGTGCTATTTCAAATGTTGCGATGGCTGTAGAAAATAATATTGATAAAATTTATGGATTTCAATTTCATCCAGAATCTTTTTTAACTAAAAATGGCAACTTACTTATTAAAAAAATCTTATCAACTTAAAAATCTTCATGAAACAAAGTTTAAAGATCTTTGGAATGATAATGGAATATTTACAACGATGTGGATATTTGGAAAACCTGCTAAGATCTTATTTTACAAAAAACATATTAAAAATTTGATTAAATCATTAAAGATTTATAAATTAAATAAACCAGATCTAGAAAAAAATATTAATAAACTAATTAAAAAAAATATTAACAATAATAAAAAATATGACCATTTATTGAGAGTGGCTATTAATAATAAGATTATTTCATTATCATTTAGAAAAAAGTTTAAACCTCAACTTAATTTTAATTTGAAATTAATTAATCATAAAAGATTTGACCCTGAAAATAAAAATTTGAAATATAAAACGATATTAAGATATCTTTTAAAAATGAACACTTCAAATTCGGATATTGGTCTATGCTATAAAGGAAAGATTTTAGAAACTGGAACTTCCAATTTATTATTTATTAAGAAAGATAAAATATTTTCTCCGATAAATAATATTTATGAGGGAATAACATATAAATTTTTTAAAAAACGATTAGATAAAATTTTAAAAAAAGATATTTTCATTAAATCTCTAAATGAATACGATGAAATCATACTTATTGGTTCTGGAAAAGGTGTGGCTTCTGTAAAAACGATTAGAGATAAAAAATGGAAAAGAAAAAGTTTAAAGAATTATAAATTTTTATTAAATCTTTATAACTCTGAAATTAAAAAATCTTTAAGTTATTAATAATATGAGAAATCCTAATAACCCCAGTTTATAAGGAGGAGTTAGGTCAGTTTTGCCATTTAAACAACATTATAATCGCAAAGTATAAGTTGTATTAAGTAGACAAAAGGTAACGTATATAACTGTTGATCTATTATTTGAACTGTACTAGAAATATTTGAAATAATTTCAAGATTCTATTAAAAGGTAAATACTATGATGACAGTTAATCCATTTTTTTTACTTTCCGAGAGCGTGCCATCTGTTTTGATACAGGGCTTCGTGATAGTTATGGTTTCATTAGTAATAATAGGGACTTTGATTGATATAATTCATAAAAAAAATGTTAAATATTTTTTTGACAATGCTAAGAAAGCTAAATTATCAGCCACTAAAGAATTAGGTACAAGTGAAAAAATATCAGTAATCACCAAAACTGTTATTCATGATATTGCTACAACTTCAGAGTTGGGCGCGGGCAAACGAAGGTTGGCCCATGTTTTGGGGATGTATGGAACTATTTTATTTTGGATTTCTTCTGCAGTAATGATTTTTTGTTATACCTCATTAGATTCGGTTACACCTAACGTATGGCCAATTCTTTGGCACATAGGTGCTATAATGACTTGTATTGGTGGGTACTGGTTCTGGTTTTTTTTAAGAGTAGATGTTTTATCTGAGGCACATCCCTGGTATAGAATAATTAAAGCTGACTTATTTGTATTAGCATTATTAGCATGTGCTACTTTTGGTTTAGCTTGGTCATTTACTCAATCATTAAATTTAGTTGATAGGTGGGATGATAAAGTTTTTTTGATTTTATATATTATATCTAATTTAGTTTTATTTGGAGGAGTATATTGGTCTAAATTTGCTCACATGTTTTATAAACCAGGAGCAGCAATTCAAAAGAATTTAGCTGAAGCAGATGGCTCAAGAGACAATTTGCCACCACCAGCAGAGGCCCCAGAAGAGTTTGGTTTAGGTATTAAAAGAGAGGAGCCAAAACATTATTAGGATTTATGATTAAAAATAATATAAAAAAAGGAGAAATAAAATAATATGTCAACTTTTGTATACATGACTAGATGTGATGGGTGTGGACATTGTGTCGATATTTGTCCATCAGATATAATGCATATAGATGAAAACATCAGACGTGCAAAAAATATTGAACCAAATTTTTGTTGGGAATGTTATTCTTGCGTGAAAGCGTGTCCTAATCATGCAATTGATGTAAGAGGTTATGCAGATTTTGCACCTATGGGCCACAGTGTTAGAGTAAGAAGAGAAGAGGAAAAAGGAACAATTTCTTGGAAGATTAAATTTAGAAACGGAACTACAAAAGATTTTGTATCACCTATTACAACAAAACCATGGGGAAAATTTATTCCTAAATTAGCTGAAGGCGACAAACCAAACCAAGGTGAAATAAATTCTCAAAGACTTTATACAGAACCTGAAGGATTAAATATTGATGGAGAATTACCTTCTGTATCAAAAGACTCATTTAAAAAAGGAGTTTACTATTAATGGCAAAACATAAAACGCATTATGAGGATTGTGATGTATTGGTTGTTGGTGGAGGAATGGCAGGAACAGGTGCAGCTTTTGAAGCAAGACACTGGGGAAGAGATTTAAAAATTGTATGTGTTGAAAAAGCAAATATAGATAGAAGTGGAGCAGTAGCTCAGGGCTTATACGCAATCAATTGTTACATGGGTATGCAATGGGGTGAAAATCAACCAGAAGACCATGTAAGGTATGCCCGTAACGATTTAATGGGAATGGTAAGAGAAGATTTAGGTTATGACATGGCTAGACATGTAGACTCTACTGTACATATGTTTGATGAATGGGGTTTACCTATGATGAAAAATGAAAAAACAGGTCGATATCTTAGAGAAGGAAAATGGCAGATAATGATTCATGGTGAAAGTTACAAACCGATAGTTGCTGAAGCTGCTAAAAAATCTGCTGATAAAATTTACAATAGAATAATGATAACTCATCTTTTAATGGACGAAGCTCAAGATAATAGAATTGGAGGTGCTGTTGGTTTTAATATGCGTACAGGGGACTTTCATGTATTTAGATCAAAAACAGTGATTGTAGCTGCTGGTGGTGCTTCACATATTTTCAAACCAAGAGCTGTTGGAGAAGGAATGGGAAGAACTTGGTATGCGCCTTGGAGTAATGGTTCTGCTTATGCTTTACCTATAGCCATAGGCGCTAAAATGACACAAATGGAAAATCGTATAGTTTTATGTAGGTTTAAAGATGGCTATGGACCAGTAGGAGCGTATTTTTTACATCTTAAAACTTATACACAAAATGCTAATGGAGAAAATTACGAAAAAAAATGGTATGATCAAACTAAGGAACTAGTAGGAGAATATATTGATCATCACCCAACTCCTACATGTTTAAGAAATCATGCATTTATTCAAGAAACAATGGCAGGGGGTGGACCAATTCATATGGTGACTACTGAAGCTTTTCAAGATCCTCATTTAGAAACTGTTGGATGGGAAAATTTTTTAGGTATGACAGTAGGTCAAGCTGTAGTTTGGGCATCTCAAAATATTGATCCAAAATATACCAATCCAGAATTAACAACTTCAGAACCTTATGTAATGGGTTCTCACGCTACTTGTTCGGGAGCATGGGTAAGTGGACCAGAAGATTTATCTCCTCCAGAATATTTTTGGGGTTATAATAGAATGTTAACTGTTGATGGTCTTTTTGGAGCAGGAGATACAGTTGGTGGAAGTGCTCATAAGTTTTCTTCAGGATCATTTACTGAAGGTCGTTTAGCCGCTAAAGCTGCAGTTAAATACATACAAGATCAAAAAGCAGAAAATATTAACGTAACAGATAAACAATGCGAAAATTTTAAATTGGAAGTATTTAAACCTCTAGAAACTTTTACAGTAGCTCAAAATGAAATTACAGGAGGTACAGTTTCTCCAAGTTTTATTTCTCCTATTCAAGGACTTCAAAGATTACAAAGAATAATGGATGAATATGTAGGTGGGATTGCTACTAATTATATGACTAATGCAAATATGCTTAAGAGAGGATTAGAATTGTTGACTTGGCTACAAGAAGATTTGGAAAAAGTTGGGGCAGAAGATTTACATCAGTTAATGAGGGCTTGGGAGTTAAAGCATAGAGCCTTAACATCTCAGTGCGTTACAGAACACACAATGTTTCGTGAAGAAACAAGATGGCCTGGTTATTATTATCGTGGAGATCATATGAAACTTGATGATGAAAACTGGCATTGCTTAACAGTTTCAAGGAGAGATCCTAAAACAGGAAAATTTACTATGGAAAAAGTACCTGTTTATCATATGGTTGATGAGAACGAGAAGAAAAAAGCATCATAAAAAAGTTGATAAATAATGGAACTTTCAAAGAAATCAGATGATGAGATCTTTGCTATAGCGAAGCCCATTTGGCATAATTTAGTAAAAGCCTCAAACATGAAAGATTATGGTAGCTTTACCAAAGACTTTTCTACTCAAATGCTTTTTGGAGCTAATGAGGTAGAGCTTGGAAAGCAATGGGCTAATAATAAGCTTTTAACAAGCCTAACTGAAGAATTTAATCCATTTGGTTGCTTAAGGAGAGGTTTAAATATAACAGTTTTAATTAAACAGACCAGTAAGGATATTCCTGGAGAATTTCTAGGAAGATTAGTCTTAGGTGAAGAAGATAACGAGATTAAAGTTTTTGGTGCCACCATCTATTAAAAGTTAAATGAGAAAAATTTATTTCTTTAGATAATATTTTAATTTGACAAAAAAATTAGTCATGTTATCAGACTTATATATGTCAGATTTAATAAAAAACCTTCCTTCTAATATAAAAAAAAATAAATTAAAAACTGGTGTATTTTTAGGGTTATCAGCTTATTGGGGAATAATTTTAGTTAGTACCCTGATACAATTTAATTAAAATCTATATTCTATTGGAGATGACACTATCCTTTTGTCAAATCATAATATAAATACAAATCTTTTTTTGTAGACATTTTTGAAGATATTTTAAAACCTACCTTTTGAGCAGATGCCAGTGAAGGCATATTGTCAATTGGAATGTTGGTTGAAACAGCACTAAGATTAGTGTTACAAAAATGTTTGATAGAAAATTTTCTCAATATAGTCGCTAAACCTTTATTTTTATATTTTTCATCAATACCAATGAACGCTTCATGAATAATTCCATTTTTTGCTTCATATTTTTTGAAGTAAAACATTTCAAATCCAATTATATCATTTTTAATATTTTTAATTATAGCGACCAACTTAAGACCTCGTTTTCTATATAAAATTTTTCTCCAAAAATTGAGAACACTGTCATTTCTTAATAATTTATGAAAACTGCATAAATTTTCTATGTCATCTTTTGAGCACGGACTGATGGTATAATTCTCACCGATTTCAGTATTAAATATTGGCAAATATCTGCTAGCATTTAAATTTTGAAGAAAAAATTTTAAACCATCTATTTCATATATTAATTTTCGATATATTTTCATTTATTGCCTATTCTTTTCACAACAAACACAGAACCAAGATTGCTAAAAACTTTTTCATAATTTCTATACGTTATTATAATCTTGACTCACAAAAAAGCCATAAAACCTTGACACACTCTTGACTCAGTCAGCAAGGAAAATGGGCAAATACTTGATTGGACAGAAAATAAAATCTATTATAAAACAACGATAATTAAGTGGCGGGGTAGCTCAGTTGGTTAGAGCGCAGGACTCATAAGCCTGAGGTCAGTGGTTCGATCCCACTTCCCGCTACCATTTCATAATTTTATTTAATTTACTAATGTTCATTGATGGATTTTTTGGAAAAAGTTTTTTACCAGATGTTTTTTTAACATTCTTATTATTTTTTTTCGCAAAAGAATAAATAGATTGAATTTTTCCACCTACATTCAATATTCCTTTTTTATTTAAAATTTTAGGAATAATCTTAGCAACATCTTCATGAAATATGAAATTACTTTTTATATCATAAAATGCTTTTTTATGAACAAACGGTTTTTCACACATTGTTATTCTTAGAATTAAAGAATCTTTATACATAGCAACTGCGCATTCACCACCTAGTTTTGACCATGCGTAGTTATTAATTGGAAAAACTGGATTATTTTCTTTATAGTTTCCAACTTTTCCCTCGTAAACATATCCTGTTGAAAAATATATGACTTTAACTTTAAGTTCAGAGCAAACCTTAACAATATTACACGTGCCTATAATATTAAGATCAATACTTTTTGATATTTTTTTATTATGTATATTCATAGGTCTAGATAGTGCTGCTGCATGAATTAGATATTTAGGTTTGATTTTATTTATATATTTTCTTATAGAGTTAACATTTAGTATATTTAGCTCTTTTTTATTTGGATAAAATATATTTAGTTTTTTATTTTTTACTTTAAGAACTTTAGCAAATCTCCCATCACCTCCAGTGATAATAATCTTTTTTTTCATTATTAAATTAATTTTTTAAGATATTTAGAATAGTTGCAATTACCATAAAATTTAATTGAATCTTTTATCTCTTTTTTACCGATCCATTTATTTGAAAGGGCAATTTCTTCGATGCATGCAATTTTAAATCCTTGTCTATTTTCTACAGCTTGAACAAAAGCTATTGTTTTATAATAATCATCTATAGAACCAGTATCAAGCCAAGCACCACCTCTCCCAATAAAGTCAGCTGTTAATTTATTAATCTTTTTATATTTAAGTAATAGATCTATAATTTCTATCTCTCCTCTTTTAGATGGTTTTAAACTTTTTGAATATTTTACAACTTTATTATCAAAAAAATATAATCCAGTTATTGCATGATTTGAAATAAACTTTTTTGGTTTTTCTTTTAATTGAATAATTTTGTTATTTTTATTAATTTTGGCTACCCCAAATAATCCAGGTTCTTTAACGTTGTGGAGTAAAACTTTAGCGCCACTTGAGATTTTGGCACATTCCAAAAGTTTTGATGTTAAATTTTGACCATAAAAAAAATTGTCCCCGAGTATCATCGCAACATTTTCTTTACCTATAAATTTTTCTCCTAAAACAAAAGCATCTGGTAAACCTTTTGGTTTTTCTTGTTCTTTAAAAGATATTTTTATTCCTAAATTATTTCCATTTGGAAACAACTTTTTGTATTGATTTAATTGTCCTTTATTAACAATAATTAAAATATCTTTTATTTTAGCTAACATTAAAATTGAAAGAGGGTAAAAAATTAATGGTTTATCATATATTGGTAATAGCTGCTTATTAACAGCTTTTGTCAAAGGACTCATTCTAGTCCCCATACCACCTGCTAAGATAATTCCTTTTTTAATCATTTAGTGCCTAATCTTTTAATAATATCTTTTTTTAAAAGAGAATTGTAATAATTTTTATTATTTAAATACCAACTAAAAGTTTGCATTAATCCTTTATTTAAAGATGTTCTTGGTTTCCATTTTAATTTTTTTTTAATTTTACTACTATTTAATGCGTATCTTAAGTCGTGCCCTGGTCTATCTTTAACAAAATTAATCTTAACTTTAGACTTAAGAGCTGCAAAACTTTTTGCAATTTTTAGTAAATGTTTACAAATTTGTATATTATTTAAATTTCTATTAGATCCTATGTTATAGAATTCTCCAATTTTGCCTTTTTTATAAATTTCAAAAAGAGCCTCACAGTGATCCATAACGTAAATCCATTCTCTTGAGTTTTTACCTTTTCCATAAATAGGCAAAGGTTTATTATTTAATATATTATAAATTAATTTTGGGATTAATTTTTCAGGATGCTGCTTAGGTCCATAATTATTTGAGCAGTTAGTGATTATTACTGGGAGTTTATAAGTTCTAAAGTAAGAATAAACTAAATGATCTGAAGAAGCTTTACTTGCAGCGTAAGGTGAACTTGGTTTGTAAGCATATTCTTCTGTAGATCTTCCTTTTAAAACATCACCGTATACTTCATCTGTAGAAATATGAATAAATTTTGTTTTTTTATTATTTTTTGAAAAAATTCTAAAAGATTCAAGAATATTGAAAACACCATCTATATTGCTTTTAATAAAATTAACCGGGTTATCAATAGATCTATCTACATGAGTTTCAGCAGCTAAATTAAAAATTGCTGATGGTTTATATTTGAAAAATATATGCTTTATATTTTTATGGTTAATGTCACATTTAATAAATTTATAATATTTGTTTTTTTTAAATTCATGAACATTGTAAAAAGAAGAGGAATACGTGACTTTATCTATATTTATTACATAAAAATTTTTTTTTAATAATAATTCTATAAGATTACTTCCTATGAAACCTAAGCCACCAGTAACAATAATTTTTTTCATTATTTTATTTTTTACATTAGTAAAAACTATTAGTATAGTTGATTATTAAAGAGCATTATTCATATAGTATGTCCATATCTAGGCAAAATTTATCAATTGTTATTGTTACTTTTAAAAGTAATGATGTAATTCATGATTGTATCAAATCAATAGATGAAGAAATTCAAATAATAATTGTAGATAATTCAAATGATATTGATTTTAAAAAAAAAATTGAAAATACTTATAAAAATGTAAAATGCATATTATCTTCAGAAAATTTAGGTATGGGAAGAGGAAATAATTTAGGGATCCAAAGCTCAAGTACTGACTTTGTTCTTATATTAAATCCTGACGTAATTTTAGAAAAAAATTCAATCAATGAACTAATAAATGCCTCTAAAAAATTTTTAAATTTTTCTGTTTTAGCTCCTATTTCATCTGACCCAAAATATCCAAATTATAAACATTTAAATAATATAAAACAAAGTAATGAGAAAGACTCTCCATTTAAGGTTAAAAGTGTTGACGGCTTTGCAATGTTAATTAATAAAAAAAAAATAAATCAAATTTTTGATAGTGAAAATTATAAAAAAGAATTTCATTACTTTGATGAAAACTTTTTTATGTATTTAGAAAACGATGATTTATGTAAAAGAATAATTGATAAAAAAGGTGAAATATATGTTGTTCCAACTTCAAAAATAAACCATCTAGGTGCGAAAGCAGTTGATCATAAATATAAAAATGAAATTGAATTTTCAAGAAATTGGCATTGGGTTTGGTCGAAATTTTATTTTCAAAAGAAACATTTTAGCTATCCACGAGCTTTTATTTTTGGATTACCAAAATTTTTTTCAAGTATTTTGAAATATCTATTATATTTTATAATTAATAATACTAATAAAAAAAAGATATATTTAAATCGATCTCTAGGTTTTTATAATGCGGCAATTGGAAAAAAATCTTGGTATAGACCAAATATTAACTCTTAATGACCAGGAAAATTAATTAAATTTTCAACTTTAAAACCTTGTTGTTCTAATCTATCACAACCTTTTAAATCGAATAAATTAATTACAAAAATAAATCCAGCAATTTTACCTTTAGAAATTTTGATTAATTTAGCAGCAGCTTCTGCAGTACCACCAGTTGCAATAAGGTCGTCAATTATTAAAACAGAATCATTTTCATCAATGGAGTCTTTGTGAATTTCGATTGTTGCTGTTCCATATTCTAGCTCAAAATCTACAGAATGAACTTCTGCAGGTAATTTATTTTTTTTTCTTAAAAGAATAAAAGGTTTTTTTAGCAAATATGAAATTGCTGAGGCAAAAACAAAGCCACGTGATTCAATAGCAGCAATTTTATTAAATTTAAATTTTTTTGATTTTTCTATAATTTGATCTATCGTAGCTGAAAATGCATCTTTATCTTTTATTAATGTTGTAATGTCTCTGAATAATATTCCTTTTTTAGGATAATCTTTAATAGATCTTATGTGGTCTTTTAAATTCATTTTTTTTGATATTAATATATAAATCTTAAAGAATTTTAAAATTATGGCAAATAATAAATTGGCAATTATTGGCGGAAGCGGTCTTTATGACGTAGAGGAATTTAAAGACCGGGAATTAATTGATATTGACACTCCTTGGGGAAAACCTTCAGACCAAATTTTAAAAACCAAGTTTAATAACATAGAAGTGTTTTTCTTACCACGGCATGGAAAAGGTCATGATATTTCACCAACAAATATCAATTTTAGGGCTAATATTGATGCTTTAAAACAATTAGGAGTAACTGATATTGTTTCTATTTCAGCTGTAGGATCTCTTAAAGAAAATTTACCACCAGGAAAATTTGTAGTTGTGGACCAATTTATTGATAGAACTTTTGCAAGAAAAAAAACTTTTTTTGAGGACGANATNGTNGCNCATGTNTCAATGGCTCANCCAACNTCGNACTGGNTTAATGAATGCNTGTGAAGANGCNATCAAAAANGAAAANATNNANTATCANAGAGGTGGAACNTATGTNGTTATGGAAGGNCCACANTTTTCAACNTTAGCAGANTCNAATNTNTANAGATCNTGGAANGCAGATGTNATTGGNATGACTAATATGCCNGAGGCNAAATTAGCNAGAGAAGCAGAAATNAGATATGCATCNGTNTCAATGGTAACCGATTATGATTGTTGGCANCCAGATCATGAAAATGTTGATGTTNAGCAAGTNATNAAAGTTCTTTTAGGNAANGCTGCAAAAGCNAAGAATATGATTAAAAANNTNATNNAANNTTTTGAANANNATATNGATCCNAANGATCCAACNAACAATTGTTTAGATGTNGCNATNATAACAGCACCNGANAANAGAACACANAAAACNAAAGANAAATTAAAAACNGTTGCAGGCAGAGTTTTAAATAATAAATGAAAANAATTTATATTTTAGTATTTTTTTTTTTATATTCATGCGCCAAACCCACCGTGGTAGAAGTAGTTCAACCAGGTGATGATCTTTTGAATTGCACAGAATTAAAGCAAAAAATTGAAGAAACTAACAAAATTAAAGAAGAAGCTGATTTTTCAAAAGGATCAGGTGGTAATTTCGCAAGAGCCATTTTATTCTGGCCAGCATGGGCACAATCTTTAAACAATGCCGATGACGCAATGATTGCTGCGAATAATAGGTCTTTTCATTTAATTAAATTAATGAGAAACAAAAATTGTCCTGGTGCGGATGATTTAAAAGCTAAGATAACAGATAAGCCAATAAAAGAAAATATTAGTGAGTCAAATTTAGCTGATCAACTTAAAACTTTAAAGGAATTATATGAAGATGGACATCTTTCAGATGAAGAATACACTAAAGCTAAAAAAAAGATAATAGATTAATGAAAATTGAAGGTAAAGAATATCGAACAATCTGGTTTGAAAATAACGTTGTAAAAATAATAGATCAAACAAAGCTTCCACATAAATTCGTAGTTAAAGATTTAAAAACAGTCAAGGAAGCAATTAATGCTATTAAAACAATGGAAGTAAGAGGNGCCCCATTGATAGGTGCTACAGCTGCATATGGTTTAGTGCTAGCAATATTGGAAAATAATGATCAATCTTATTTAAAAAAATCGGCTGAGAATTTGATAAAATCAAGACCAACTGCAATTAATTTAGAATGGGCAGTAGATAGAATGATGAATAAGCTTTCAGGTGTGAATAGTGAAAAAATTTTAGAGATTGCATTGAATGAAGCAAAAGAAATTTGTGAGGAAGATATAAAGTTTTGTGAAAATATAGGACTAAATGGTCTTAAAATAATTGAGGAAATTTATAATAAAAAGAAAGATACAGTTAACATTTTAACTCATTGTAATGCAGGATGGCTTGCAACAATCAATTGGGGAACTGCAACTTCACCGATCTATCATGCACATAAAAAAGGAATACCTGTTCATATATGGGTTGATGAAACTAGGCCAAGGAATCAAGGATCTAATTTAACTTCTTATGAGTTAAACGAAGAAGAAGTGCCAAATACAATTATTGCTGACAACACTGGAGGAATATTAATGCAAAGGGGTGAGGTTGACATTTGTATAGTTGGAACAGACAGAACTTTATCTACTGGTGATGTTTGTAATAAAATTGGAACATATTTGAAAGCATTAGCTGCAAATGATAATAAGATTCCATTTTATGTAGCTTTACCAAGTTCCACAATAGACTGGAAAACAAAAGATTTTAAAAATATTCCAATCGAAGAGAGAAATTCTGAAGAATTATCTCATTTAGAAGGTTTAAATGAAAAAGGAGAAGTTACAAAAGTATTGATTTATCCAAAAAAAAAGCAAATCAAAAAATTTGGCTTTTGATGTTACACCTTCAAAATATATAACTGGGCTGATAACAGAAAAAGGTGTTTGTGAAGCATCTGAAGATGGACTAAAAAGTTTATTTAAATGATAAAGAATATTTTAATATTTATATTTGTAGTAATAGGNATGTTTGTTATTTTAAAATTTAGCGATCATAATTTAAAAAGAGCAGTTGATGCTTGNTTAGCAGGAAGTCAAAAACTATCAGAGTCTAAGATAACTGACCTTAANGAAGCCGAAAAATTCTGTAAAGANCAGATAAAAAAAAATAAGGATTGATTATTTCTTAAAATGAAAAATTTGAGATTTAAAGTAATCAAATATGCCAAAATGCTTAATAGTAAAAAACTTTCAGCATTAAGATCTGGAAATATATCAGCAAAATTTAAAGATGGTTTTTTAATAACACCTTCTGGTGTAAAATACTCTTTGTTAAGAAGTAAAGACATAGTTTTTGTTCCACTAAAAGGAAAATTTGAAAAAAAATATGGAATTCCTTCATCAGAATGGAGATTTCATAGAGATATTTATTTAAACAAAAAAGATGCTAATGCTATAGTTCACGCTCACTCAACTTTTGCTACTGCAGTTTCATCTCACGGTAAAAAAATCCCAGCTTTTCACTATATGGTAGCGATGGCAGGAGGAAATGATATTAAGTGTTCAAAATATGCTACTTTTGGAACTAAAGAATTATCTAAAAACATAATCTTGGCATTAAAAAATAGACAAGCTTGTTTGATGGCCAACCACGGTCAGGTTGCATTTGGAAAAAACTTATCCACAGCATTTGAACTTGCTCAAGAGGTCGAAAATATTTGTAATCAATATATTATTGCTCTAAAGTTAGGTCAACCCAAAATTCTTTCATTTAAAGAAATGAAAAAAGTTTTGGTAAAAGCAAAGAATTATAAAAAAGGGTAAGATGATCAAAGTAGGGGAGCACATTACTTTAGATATAATTGGAACTGATAAAGAATATGATCCATCAGTTTATGAAAGAGTTATTAAAGAGATTGCTAAAGCTGCCAAAGTTACCATTCTAAATATTTCAAAATATAAATTTGAACCACAAGGATTTACAATTTTAGCTTTATTAGCTGAAAGTCATATTAGCTTTCATACATTTCCTGAAAAAGGAATAATAAGTTTTGATTTCTTTACTTGTGGAAAAATTAGCCCCTCAGTAGCTTTAGACATAATCAAAAAGGAATTTAAACATACAAGAATTGTTAAGAAAAAATTTAACAGAGATACAAAATCTTTGTATCATGATATTTATAGTTCCTCAGGATTACAAAAATCTTATGTTGTAAATAATGTAATAGCAGATTTTAAATCTAAAGTAGGCCAGCATATAGAAATTTTAGATTTAGAACAATTTGGTAAATCTTTATTCATCGACGGTGAAATACAAGTTGCAGAAAGCGATGAATATTTATACAGCTCAACATTTGTTAATGCAGGATTAAAGTTAAATAAAGTTAAAGAGAAAGCAGCAATTATTGGTGGAGGAGATGGAGGAGTTGCAAGAGAGTGTATCTCTAAAGGTTTTAATTTTATTGATTGGTATGAACTGGACCCAGAGGTAGTTGAANTATGCAGCAAGCACCTCGGTGAAATAAGTAAAAAATCTACTGAAAAAAATTCAGTAAAATGTATTTGGGGTGATGCATTTGAAAGTATTAAATCTGTTGAAGATGATAAGTATGATAAAATATTTGTAGATCTTAATGATGATCAATTTTGCATAGATCTTGCAGCAAAAAATATGGACTCCTTAGTGAGAATATTAAAACCAAATGGAGTAATAACTGCACAAGTAGGAAGCCAAGATAAAAAGCCTGAACAAGTAAAAAAATGGTTAGATGTTTTTAATAAAAATTTTGGAAATACAACTCTTGATAGGGTTTATATACCAAGTTTTGATTGTTCTTGGAATTTTTCTTCTTCAATTAATCATTAAAAATTTTCTTTTTAAATTATTAAAATTGTGAAATAATTATCTATAATTTATGGAGGAATAATGAATATAATTAAAAAATTTAGCTTAGGATTGTTAATAACATTTTTTTTAACAATATCTGCTAATGCTGATAAAATAAAAATAGGGACAGAAGGTGCATACCCACCTTGGAATTCTAAAGATGCTTCAGGTAAACTTATTGGATTTGAGGTTGAATTAGCTTGGACACTTTGTAGATATATTGGAAAACAGTGTGAGGTTGTTGAGCAAGATTGGGATGGAATGATACCGGCACTAATCATGAGAAAATTTGATGCAATAATGGCAGGAATGTCAATAACTGCAGAAAGACAAAAAGCTATTAGTTTTTCTCAGGGTTACGCTGATGAAGTTGCTTCATTAGCGGTAATGAAAGGTTCTAGTCTAGAAGGTTTAGATACTCCAGCTGGAATTAATTTAACCAAACCTAATGCAGCTGCAAAAAAAGCATTAAAGACTCTTACAGGGGCTTTAGCTGGAAAAACAGTTTGTGTACAAACTGCTACAATCCATCAAAACTTTTTAGATTCAGGTGATGTTGGGAAAATAAATGTAAGAACTTACAAAACACAAGATGAAGTAAACTTAGACTTGGCATCAGGAAGATGCGATGCAGCATTAGCTGCTGCTGTAGCATTCAGTGATTATGCAGAAAAATCTGGAAAGCCAGTAGTTTTAACTGGACCAACTTTTTCAGGTGGTGCTTTTGGTAATGGTGTTGGGGTTGGTATTAGAAAAGATGATACTGAACTTTTAAAAGCATTTAATAGTGCAATTAATAAAGCTAGAAAAAACGGAGACATTAGTAGAATTGCTACTAAGTGGTTTGGTTTTGATGCTTCTATGTAATTAATTTNAGATTTGGCGACTATAANANATAGTCGCCANTCTGTATGGAACTTCTTTNATTTGGAGATACTGGTTGGGGTGATGAGTTATTTTATGCAACCCTAATGACAATAGCTGTTTCGATTACAGCAATGCTAATTGGCTTTCTTTTTGCTTTAATTTTTACTCCTTTAAAATTATCTAAAAATAAATTTTTAAATTTTTTAGCTAATTCTTATACAACAATAATTAGAGGTGTTCCTGAACTTTTGGTAATTTATCTTTTCTTTTTTGGGGGAACTGGTGCAGTTATGTTTGTTGCTTCAATATTTGGTTATAATGAATATATTGAAATAAATGCGTTTATTACTGGTGCTTTTGCAATTGGAATAATCTCTGGCGCTTATTCAACTGAAGTTTTTAGAGGAGCTGTTCAATCAATTGACAAAGGTCAGTTTGAGGCCGCTAAAGTCT
>NHFH02000013.1 GCA_002170275.2 Candidatus Pelagibacter sp. TMED106
ACTCGAACCTGCGACCAATTGATTAACAGTCAACTGCTCTACCAACTGAGCTACCGAGGAATGAAAGTGAACATACTTTTTTTTCTGAAAAAAACAACCAATTTTTTGGAGGCCACGCCCAGAATCGAACTGGGATAAAAGGATTTGCAATCCTCTGCGTAACCATTCCGCCACGTGGCCCAAACTTACCTTAAAAACTATTTAAATCATTTAAATGGTTCAATAAAGCAAAATCTATCCTTTTTAGAATTTTGCTCTTTTGATATAAACTATATTGAGAAATATTCATATAATGGAATTTAAAAAATACAATCATTTAAAAGAAGAAAAAAAAATCTCTGATTTTTGGATTAAAAAAGGCTCTTTTAAACCTAAAAAAGGTAAGTCTAAAAATACGTTTTCAATTGTGATTCCTCCTCCAAATATAACTGGAAGATTACATATGGGACACGCTCTAAATAATAGTCTTCAAGATGTTTTGGTTAGATTTAATAGAATGAAAGGACTTGAAACATTATGGCAACCAGGAACTGATCATGCTGGTATAGCAACTCAAGCAATCGTAGAAAAAAATTTAGAAAAAGAGGGACTCAAAAAGAATGATTTAGGAAGAGAAAAATTTATTAAAAAAGCTTGGAAATGGAAAGAAGAGTCTGGAGGTATAATTTTAGATCAATTAAAAAAATTAGGTTGCTCCTGTGACTGGTCAAGAACTAGATTTACTATGGATAAAGATCTATCTCATGCTGTTATAAAGGTATTTGTAGATCTTTATACTAATGGATTAATTTATAAAGATAAAAAACTTGTAAACTGGGACACTCAACTTCAAACAGCAATTTCAGATTTAGAGGTGATTCAAAAAGACGTACAATCTCAACTATACTATATAGATTATTCAATTGAAAATTCTGATAATAATTTAACAATTGCTACTACAAGGCCTGAAACAATGATGGGAGATACTGCTGTTGCAGTAAATCCAAATGATGAAAGGTACATTAATTTGATTGGAAAAAATGTAATAGTTCCTTTAGTAAACAGAAAGGTAAAAATCATTGCTGATCATTATGCTGATCCTGATCAAGGCACAGGGGCAGTGAAAATAACGCCAGCTCACGATTTCAATGATTATGAAGTTGGCAAAAGAAATAAATTAGAAATAATCAATATCTTTGAAAAAAATGGGAAAATAAACCGTTTAGGAATTAAAGAATTCATAGGGTTAGATAGATTTGAAGCTAGAAAATTATTAGTTAAAAAACTTAAAGAAGATGGTAAACTCGTAAAAATTGAAACTATCAAAAATAAGGTTCCTTATGGAGATAGATCTAACACTATAGTAGAACCACTTTTAACAGAGCAATGGTTTGTAAATGCAAAAAAGTTATCTAAGAAACCAATTAAAATAGTTAACGAAGGATCAACCTCTTTTTTTCCAGATAACTGGACTAAGATATTTTTTCAATGGATGAAAAACATTGAACCTTGGTGTATATCGCGTCAAATTTGGTGGGGACATAGAATTCCTGCCTGGTATGATGAAAACAACAATATCTTTGTTGCTGAAAATATAAAAGAGGCATTAAAATTAGCAAAGAAGAAAAATAAAAAAAAGATTGTTAAACTCAAACAAGAAACTGATGTTTTAGATACTTGGTTTTCTTCAGCTTTATGGCCATTTGCAACATTAGGTTGGCCGTCTAAAACAAAAGAACTTTCAAAATTTTATCCTACATCAGTGCTAGTTACAGGTTTTGACATAATTTTTTTCTGGGTTGCTAGAATGTTAATGATGGGTAACTACTTTAACAAACATACTCCATTTCATAAAATTTATGTTCACGCATTAGTAAGAGATGAAAAAGGACAAAAAATGTCAAAATCTAAAGGAAATGTAATTGATCCTTTAGAACTTATTAATGAGTTTGGTGCAGATAGTTTAAGATTTACTTTAATTTCTATGGCTTCTCCTGGAAGAGACGTAAAATTATCAAAAGATAGAGTTATCGGGAATAGAAATTTTATTACAAAGATATGGAGTGCTAATAATTTTTTAAAGCTGAATAATTGTAAATTAATCAGAAAAGTAAACATTAAATCTGTAAAACTTCCAATAAATCAGTGGATATTCAATGAATATATTAAAACGCAAAATTTAATATCTAAAAATATTGAAAGTTTTAGATTTGATGAAGCTGCTAAATTTGCTTACCAGTTTGTATGGCATTATTATTGTGATTGGTACTTAGAATTCTTAAAACCAATTTTTAACTCCGGAAATAAAATTGAAATTCAGGAAGCAAAATTATTTTCATCATTTATGATGAGTAATATATTAAAAATTCTACACCCTTTTATACCTTTTTTTACCGAGTCTATTTGGTCGATGAATAAATATAAATTAATTTATAGAGAAGATTTAATTACTTCGTCTTGGCCTAATTATAAAAGTTTGAATGAGTTTAATAAAAGTCAAATAGACATTAATAATATCATTGAGCTAATTTCCAATATAAGATCCTCAAAGTCTGAGTTAAAAATTAAGCCAAAGTTATTCTGTGATATCTACTTCTCAGAGAAAAATGGAAAACTTAAAAAATTAGTTAATAAAAATCTTAACTTGATAAAACAAACAGGTAGAATAAATAATATAATTAAAGATAAACAAGTTAGTAAAAACTCTATTGATATTTTAGTTTTAAAAGAAAAACTTTCACTAGAATTCGGTGAAGATGTAGATTTAGTTTCTCAGAAAGATAGAATTTTTAAAAAGATAGAAAGTATAAAAAATCAAACTAAAGATTTAAATAATAAGTTACAAAATAAGGCCTATGTTACTAAGGCACCTAGAGAAATTGTACAAAATGATAAAAGATTAGTCAAAGAATTAACTATTGAAGAAGGAAAATTAAGAAGTATTGTATCAAGTATCAAATAATTATGTCTAAGATTAATAAAAAAAAATTACCAAGTCGTCATACATCTTTAGGGCCAGACAGAGCCCCACATAGATCTTTTTATTATGCAATGGGTGAAACTGAAGAAGATGTGGCAAAACCTTTTGTGGGTGTTGTATCAACATGGAATGAAGCAGCCCCATGTAACACAGCACTTATGCGACAAGCACAATCGGTTAAAAAGGGTGTTAAAGAATTTGGAGGTACACCGAGAGAATTTTGTACGATAACAGTTACCGACGGTATAGCTATGGGTCACGAAGGAATGAAATCATCTTTAATTTCGAGAGAAGTTATAGCAGACTCCGCTGAACTAACTGTTAGGGGACATTGTTATGATGCATTAGTTGGTATTGCTGGATGTGATAAATCTTTACCAGGTTTAATGATGTCTATGTTGAGATTAAATGTTCCAAGCGTTTTTATTTATGGAGGTTCAATTTTGCCTGGAAGATTTAAAGGTAAAGATGTAACTGTTGTTGATGTATTTGAAGCAGTAGGTAAACATTCTTCAGGCTCCATGTCTTCTGAAGAACTTAGAGAATTAGAATTAGTTGCATGCCCAAGTGCTGGAGCTTGTGGTGGTCAATTTACAGCTAACACTATGGCATGTGTTTCAGAAGCTATAGGATTAGCACTACCTTATTCTGCAGGAACTCCCGCTCCTTATGAAGAAAGAGATAAGTATGCTTTTGAAAGCGGCCAAACAGTAATGAATTTATTAGAAAAAAATATAAAACCAAGGGACATAGTGACAAAAAAATCTCTAGAAAATGCTGCTACAATTGTTGCCGCAACAGGAGGCTCAACAAATGCTGCTCTTCATCTTCCAGCTTTAGCTAATGAAATAGGTGTTAAATTTGATTTAATGGATGTTACAAAAATATTTAAAAAAACTCCTTATCTAGCAGATTTAAAACCCGGTGGAAAATATGTTGCAAAAGATATGTGGGAAGCGGGTGGTGTCCCTATGTTATTAAAAACTTTATATGACGGTGGTTTTATTCATGGTAATTGTATGACAGTAACTGGTAAAACTATTAAAGAAAATTTAAAAGATATAAAATTTAATCCTAATCAGAAAGTTCTAAGAGAATATAACAATCCTTTATCCGCTGATGGCGGTGTTGTAGGACTTAAAGGAAATCTCGCACCAGATGGAGCTATTGTAAAAATAGCAGGATTAAAAAAATTACAATTTACAGGTAAAGCGAGATGCTTTGATAATGAAGAAGACGCAATGAAAGCAGTACAAACAAAAAAATACAAAGATGGAGATGTTATTATAATAAGATACGAGGGACCGAGAGGAGGCCCTGGTATGAGAGAAATGTTATCTACTACTGGAGCTATTTACGGTCAAGGAAAAGGAGAAAAGGTCGCTTTAATAACTGATGGAAGATTTTCTGGTGCAACAAGAGGATTCTGTGTTGGACATGTTGGGCCTGAAGCTGCATTAGGCGGACCAATTGCTTTGCTTAAAAATGGTGACACGATTGATATAGATGCAAAAAAAGGAAAAATAAATGTTAGATTAACAAAATCTCAACTAGCCTCTAGAAAAAAAAAATGGAAAGCAAAAAAATCTTCATTTGGTTCTGGCACGTTATGGAAATACGCTCAAACAGTTGGTCCGGCTTACCTCGGCGCCCCAACTCATCCCGGTAAGAAGAAAGAAGTTAAAGAATACTCTAAAATTTAATGAAGATTAGACCTGTTATTTTATGTGGAGGCTCAGGAACTAGATTATGGCCTGATTTAAAAAAGCATCAAGCAAAACAGTTTATTGATTTCGGAGGTTGGACATTATTAGAAAAAACGTTAGATAGAATAAAAGGATCAATATTTGATACTCCTATAATTAGCACTAATTCTAAGTATTTAAAAGAAATTAAAAAAAATTTAATCAAATGTAAAATTAAAAAATATAAAATTATACTAGAACCAACCAAGAAAAACACTGGACCTGCTATTCTAGCTACCGCATTAATTAAAGATATTCCCAGCAAACAACCTATGTTATTTTTAACCGCAGATCACCTGATTGAGAAAGTAGGTAAATTTAATAAGGAAATTAAAAAAAATAAAAAATACTTAACAAATAATAATATTTTTATATTTGGTATAAAACCTACTACACCATCAGATCAATTTGGGTATCTAATTACTAAAAGAAATAAAAATAATTTAAATAAAGTAACTAGGTTTTTAGAGAAACCTAATAAAATTTACGCTAAAAGAATAATAAAAAAAGGAGGCTTATGGAATTCAGGTATGTTTTTTCTAAGAAAAGACTCGATTGTTAATAATTTTAAAAAGTATCAGAAGATGATTTATAAAAATACTTTTTTATCAGTTCAAAACAGTAATTTTAAAAATAATGTTTTTTATTTAAAAAAAAGTGCATTTTCAAAAAATCCTTCAAAATCCTTTGATTACTCTATTTTAGAGAAAACAAAACATATAAACGCAATAAAACTTAGCATACCTTGGTCAGACTTAGGAAGTTGGAAAGAAATTCTCTTAATGTATTATAGAAATAAATCCAAATATTTTAAAAGAAAAAATACTTTTTATAGACCTTGGGGTAAGTATACAAATTTATTTAGTGGTAATAATTTTTTAGTTAAACAAATACATGTTAAGGCAAAAGGAATTTTAAGCTTACAAAAGCATTTTCATAGATCTGAACATTGGGTTGTTACAAATGGAACTCCAAAAATAACGTTAAACAAAAAATTTTTTTTTAAAAAACCAGGGGAGACGATTTTTATTCCTAAAGGAGCTATTCACAGAATTGAAAATCTTAATACGAAACCAGTAAAAATTATGGAAGCACAACTAGGTTCTATATTAAGTGAAACTGATATAGTGCGTTACAAGGACGTTTACGGAAGAGCTAACTGATTTCTAATTCTATTGGTGTATGATCAGAGGGCTTAACTTTGGATCTAGGTTTCTTATTAATATTAATTGACTCAGCATTATTTAATAAATTATTGGAAATTAGAAAATGATCTATTCTCATCCCATAATTTTTTTGCCATGAGCCAGCAAAGTAATCCCAAAAAGTGTATTCTTTTTTTGATTTATTTAAATGTCTATATAGATCATTAAAACCTAGATTAATTAATTCTCTAAATTTTTTTCTTATTTCCAGTCTAAATAAAGCATCATCCTCATATCTTTTAAAGTCGTAAACATCAATTTCCTCAGGTATAATATTAAAATCTCCAGAAATAATTATATTAGGGTTTAACTGTATTTCTTTTTTCATTTTTATTAGAAAAGAGTTAAGCCAATCTTTTTTATATTTATATTTTTCTGTATCAACAGGGTTACCATTTGGTACATAAACATTAATAAGCTTTGTCTTTTTTTTATTTATCATAATTTCACCCGTTATTACTCTTGATTGATTTAGTCTATCTTTAATAAAATCGGTCTTAATATTTTCTATTTTAGATTTAGATAAAAAAGCTACACCATTGTAACTTTTTTGACCAAATACATAAGAATTATAACCACTTTTTGTAAAAGTCTCAGAGGGAAAATTTTCATTTTGAGTTTTTATTTCTTGTAAAAATAAAATATCAGGGTTCGCATCTTTTACATATTGAAGTATATTTTCAATTCGAGCACGTACTGAATTTACGTTCCACGATATAATTTTCATTAGACAGAAAATGATAATCCGCACCCACAGGAAGATGATGCTTTAGGATTATTTATGACAAATGACTCTCCGATCATCTCTTTTTTAAAGTCTATAATTGATCCAGAGATAATATCCAGAGAAGTAATATCGATTACTGCTTTGCCAAAAAGTATGTCTTCCTTATTAATTTTATTATCAAAACTAAAATCGTATTTGAAACCAGAGCAACCACCACCTTTTACTGAAATTCTAAAAAATTTTTTAATATGATCCTCACTTATAATCTTTTCAATTTGCTCCTTGGCTCTATCTGTAAATTCTATTTTCTTTGTCATAATTAGTTATTATGTAGTATATAATTTAATAGATGATTATGCAAAATAATAGGTTCTCAAAATTGTCAATTTCTATTAAATCAAAAGGAAGATTTTATACTGAAAAAAAAAGTAATCTTAGGTCTCCATATCAAAGAGACAGAGATAGAATAGTCCATTCGTCTGCTTTTAGAAGATTAAAACATAAGACACAAGTTTTTGTGAACACAACTGATGATCATTATAGAACGAGAATCACACACTCAATGGAAGTTTCTCAAATTGCCAGAACACTAGCTAAATATTTTAATTTGAACGAAGATTTATCTGAAACTTTAAGTTTAGCTCATGATTTAGGCCACACACCTTTTGGTCATGCTGGAGAAGAGGCTTTAGATTATTGTATGAGAAATAATGGAGGTTTCGACCACAATATACAGACAATAAGAATAGTCACACTTTTAGAAAATAAATATTATAATTTTAAAGGATTAAACTTAACTTTTGAAACTTTAGATGGATTAGCAAAACACAATGGGCCTATATATAATTTGAAAAAATTTAATAATATTTTAGGTAATAATTTTTTTAAAAAAAAAATAAATTTTTACAATAGTCCGTCTTTAGAAGCTCAAATTGCATCAATTTCAGATGATATCGCATATAACAGTCACGACCTTGAGGATGGTTTAAGAGCAAAGTTATTTAGATTACAAGATTTGAAAAAAATACCAGTTTTAAATTCAATAATAATTAGACATGAGTTAAAGTTAAAAAAATTCTCAAAAGAACTTGTTTATAGACAAATTACTAGAGATATAATAAATGAAATGGTTAAAGACATCATTTTAAATACATCAAAAAATATTAAAGTAAATAAATTAAAGACTATTAAAGATGTATATAAGTCTAAATTTCCTCTAGTTCAATTTTCAAAAAAAATGATCTCATTCGATACTGATATAAAAAGATTTTTAAAAGAAAAGATGTATCTTCATAATAAAGTTGTTCAAAAGACCGCTCAAGGGAAAAGAATCATTAAAAGTCTATTTGTTAAAATTAAAAGAAACCCAAAAAAATATATAAATATAAAAGACGTGAAAAAATTAGATTTAGACAGATCAATTTGTGATTTTATAGCTGGTATGACTGACAGATTTGCAATAAATTTATACAATAAATCAAAATGAATATTTTTGAAGAATATATAAAAAAAATTACTAATCTAATACTCAAAAATAAAGAATTTCTTAATTTAGATAATTTAAACAATTTTAAAGGTATAGCAGTAGAGAGTCCTCCACCAGAATTTGATTTCGATCTATCTTGTAATGCAGGACTTTTATTAGGAAAAATTAATAAAATAGACCCAAAATATTTAGCTAATAAAATTAAAGATTTAATTATAAAAGAATTAAAAGATTTTGAGAATATAGAAGTTGCAGGACCAGGTTTTTTAAATTTAAGATTAACAAAAGAATCTTTAATATCAAAAATAAATGAAATTTTAAATAATAAAGAGTCATTCGGTAAAAAAAATTCAAATAATAATTATAATATAGAATTTGTATCAGCCAACCCTACTGGCCCGATGCATGTAGGGCACTGTAGAGGAGCTATTTACGGGGATGTTCTATCTAATTTATTAAAATTTAATGGTAATAAAGTTACTAAAGAATATTACATAAATGATTATGGAAATCAGATTAAAAATTTTGCCAAATCTGTTTTTCTTAGAATAAGAGAGATTAAATACAATGAAAAGTTTATGCCCAATGAGGATCTTTATCCTGGAAATTATATAATCGATATAGGTCAAAAAATTTTAGATTCAAACAAAAAAGAAAAGTTTGACAACTTTGAGAAATCTTTAAATTTGCTTAAAAAAGAATCGCTGAAGTATTCAATGGATTTAATTAAGACAGACTTAAAAGAATTGGGTATTGAACATGATAATTTTTTTTCAGAGACCGAGTTAATTGAAAAAAAGTTAGTAGACAAAGCAATTAACCAATTAAAACAAAACAATTACGTTCAAGAAGGTTTTTTAGAACCACCAAAAGGGGAGCCAGACAAAAATTGGAAAAAAACTAAAAGATTAATATTTAAATCAACTTTATTTGGAGATGATACTGACAGAGCTATGCAAAAAAATGATGGGTCATGGACATATTTTGCTAATGATGTCGGTTATCACATGTATAAAGTTAATAGAAATTATGAATATTTAATCAATGTGCTAGGAGCAGACCACACTGGTTATACCAAAAGAATAACTGCTGCTGTTAGCGCTCTATCAGACAATAAAATCCAATTAAATTGTAAAGTTTGCCAACTAGTTAAATTATATAAACATGGAAAACCTTTTAAGATGTCCAAAAGAGCTGGAGATTTTATTTCTGTTCGAGATCTTTTAAATGAGGTCAGCAAAGACTCTATAAGATTTATGATGTTAAATAGAAGCAATGATGTTGAGATTGATTTTGACTTTGATAAAGTTTTGGAAAAAAGTAAAGATAATCCAGTTTTTTATGTTCAATATTCATTTGCAAGAATTAGTTCATTATTCAGAACAATAAATAAAAATTTAAACGATAAAGTAGAGTTAGATATAAAAAATTTTTCTTTAAATGAAAATGAAATAAAAATCTTAAGAAAAGTTTTTGAATGGCCAAAAATCATAGAAACAGCTTCATCTAAATATGAACCTCATAAAATACCATATTATCTATATGAACTTGCTACTTTATTTCATTCATATTGGAGCAAAGGAAATGAAAATCAAAGTTTTAAATTCGTTGAAGAAGGTAAAATTAAGAAAACAGAAACTTTGGCGATAATTGTTCTAGTCAGTATAGTTATACAAAGAGGAATGAATATTTTAGGTGTCTCACTTCCTGACAAAATGTAATGTATAAATTCATTAATTTACTTTTTTTACTTATTGTGTTTTTATTTTTTTTTAATGTTTATAAGTACTACTCCTCTAATAGTAACATTAAGAATATTAATTTAAATAGATTAAATATTGAAGAAATTGTTAAGACAAAGATCACCAAAATACCAATTTTAAAAAATGATACTGATAATGTTATAGAATTTAATTCGTCATTCTCAGACGAAATTAAAGATAATAAAAAAAGAAGTTTTTGGGATTTATTGAAAATAGAATGAAAAAAAAAGCTATAATAATAAGTATAAAGGGATATCAACTATCTAGTGATGAAAAAAAAATATTGGCTAATGAAAAACCCTGGGGTTTAATACTCTTTAAGAGAAATATAAAATCTTTAAAGCAAATAAAGAAGTTAACATCTAAAATTAGACAACTTTCTAAAGACTCAAAATTTCCTATAATGATAGATGAAGAGGGAGAATCTGTTTCTAGATTGGGTAAAATAATTAATAATGATTTTTCTCAGAAATTTCTTGGAGATATTTATAAAATTGATAATAAATTAGCTGTGGATTTTTACAAAAATTATATTAGAAATTCCACACATCTTTTGAGAAAAATTGGTATAAATATTAATACTGTGCCCGTACTTGATGTTCTTAGAGAGCATACAAATAAGATTATTGGAAATAGAAGTTTTTCAAATGACCCTAAGATTGTTAATAAACTTGGAAAAATTTGTGTTAAACAATATAAATCAGATAAATTTGGTACAGTAATTAAACATATACCAGGTCATGGATGTGCCTCATTAGATAGTCATTTTAAAACACCTAAGGTAAAACTAACGTATAGAGAACTAAATAAAGTTGATTTTTTACCTTTTAAATTAAATCCATCACAGTTTGCTATGACCGCTCATATTTTATATGAAAAAATTGATAAGAAAAATGTTACAACTTTTTCAAAAAAAATTATTTCAAAAATTATAAGAAAAAAGATTGGTTTTAAGGGAATATTGATTTCAGATGATATTTCCATGAAAGCTCTAAAATATGATTTAGTTACGAATGCTAAAAAGTCTCTTATAGCAGGTTGTAATTTAGTGTTGTATTGCGCAGGTAATTACAAAGATACTTATAAACTTCTTAAAGAAGTTCCATTTATTGATAAATTTACAGCAAAAAAAACATCAGAATTTTATAAATTTTTAAGATAAAATCAAATTATGGAATCAAAAAATTTAGACGAAATATCTATTAATATTCCTAATTTTAGTGGTCCTTTAGAAGTTTTACTTGATCTAGCTAAAACTCAAAAGGTAGATCTAGCAGAAATATCTATTACAATGCTTGCTGATCAATTCTTAAAATTTATCAAAGAAAATCAAAATTTAAATCTAGAAACTGCTTCAGAATATCTACTAATGGCCACTTGGTTAGCATATTTAAAGTCTAAACTTCTGTTACCTGAAGATGAGGAAGATGATTTTAAAGCATTGGAAGTTGCAGAAAGATTAAAGCTTCAATTAAAAAAATTAGAATTGATAAGAATTCTTTCAGATCAAATGTTACAAAGAAAAAGGTTGGGTGTTCATATTTTTAATAGAGGAATGAAAGGTGGTATAAGATCTATTAATACACCTATTTATGATATTTCTCTTTATGAACTATTAAAAACTTACTCGATAATACAAACACAAAAAACATTTCAAACAATAAATATTCCTAAATTACCTGTTTTAACAACAGAAGAGGGAATTAAACAAATAAAAAATAAACTCAGCCAAATGAACGAATGGACAAACATTGATGATTTAATACCTAATTTTTACTCTAATAAGAAAATGAAAAAAACAGGATTATCTGGTATATTTGCAGCAAGTTTAGAACTTACTAAAGAAGGAGCTATAAAAATTTTACAAGAAAGAATTTTTGATAAAATTATGATTAAAAAAAATTCTAATTAATGAAAAATAAAGATAAAAACAATGTAATTTCTTTCCCATCAAGTATTTCAAAACTTGAACGTCAAGTTGAAGCCATTCTCTTTGCTGCCTCTGAACCTTTAGATCTAGAAACTATTGAACAAAGAGTTAAAACTAGTACTAACCTTATAAAAGTTTTAGAAAAAATAAAAAATAATTATAAAAATAGAGGCATAAATCTAGTTTACATAAAAAACAAATGGTCCTTTAGAACTGCTGAAGATTTATCAAAGCTAATGTCTCTACAAAAATCTACTCAAAAAAAACTCTCAAAAGCTACAATTGAAACTTTAGCTATCATTGTTTATCATCAACCGGTTACTAGGTCTGAAATAGAAGAAATTAGAGGTGTTTCTTTTGCAACAAATACATTAGAGATTTTATTAGAACTTGATTGGGTAAGACCTGCAGGAAGAAAAGATGTTCCAGGAAAACCAATTCAGTATGCAACTACTGAAAATTTTTTAAACCATTTTAATATTCAAAAATTGTCAGATTTACCTACAGTTGACGAGCTCAGTTCAGCTGGTTTAATAGACACTTCGAGTATTGATAAATCTATATTTGGAACAGGAAAGTTTTTTAAAGAACAATCGATTGAAGATAAAAACAACATCTATGAAGATATTGAAAATGCAATTAAGAAAGCTCCTGAAACAGATAAATAAAGATATGTATTTAATTAAAATTATTGTATATAAATAATATATGGGAAATATTGGTTGGACAGGTATTATAATTATTGCAATTTTAGTTGTTATACTCTTTGGAAAAGGGAAAATTTCTAGCATTATGGGTGATCTCGCCAAAGGGATAAAAAGTTTTAAGAAAGGCTTGTCAGATGATAGCTCTTCAAAAAATGACGATAATAACAACAATTCTGATAGTTCAAATTCCGAAAATAAATAATCTTCAATGCCTCAAATTGGTTGGTTAGAGATATTAGCGGTAGTTATCATTGCCATTTTAGTTTTAGGGCCTAAGGAATTCCCAATAGCTTTAAAAAAGATTGGCTCATATGTAGGAAAAATTAAAAATCTTTTTAGCAGCTTTCAAAGAGAGGTTTCATCGGTGACTAGCGATATTGATTTAGAAAAAGATATAGATAAGGCAGAAGAGAAAAATAAATCTAACAAAGATAAAACTGATGAGTAATTCTTTTACTAGTCACTTTGTTGAGCTTAGATCGAGGCTTATCAAATCAATAATATTTATTTTATTCATATTTATTGCTTCATATACTTTTGCTGAACATATTTATAATTTTTTAGTCGAACCTTACGCTAATGCAGTAAAAGATGATAACAATTCTAGACGACTTATATTTACTGCTTTACATGAGACTTTTATTACTTATTTAAAAGTCGCTTTTTTTGCTGCTATTTTTCTTGGCAGTCCAGTATTATTAATTCAAATTTATAAATTTATAGCACCAGGACTGTATAAAAACGAAAAAAAAGCCATTCTACCATATCTGATATCTACACCCATACTTTTTTTACTCGGGGGACTTCTGGTTTATTACTTAGTAATGCCATTAGCTATAAAATTTTTCTTATCGTTTGAAACAATGGGATCAAATACAACTTTACCAATTCAATTAGAGGCCAAAGTAAACGAGTACTTATCTTTGATTATGAGATTAATTTTTGCATTTGGAATAAGTTTTCAACTTCCAATACTACTAAACTTATTAGCACGAATTGGTATAGTCAACTCTGTCTACTTAAAAAAAACTAGAAGATATGTAATAGTTATAATTTTTACAGTAGCAGCAATATTAACACCTCCAGATCCAATTACACAAATTGGCCTAGCTATACCTTTATTATTACTTTATGAATTGTCTATAATAACAGTGAAGTTTACTGAAAAAAAAGATAAAGATGTAAAAGATGTATAATGTTAAAGACTTAAGGAAAAATTTAAAAATATTTAAAGATAAATTTAGAGAGAGAAATTTAGATTTTGACATTGATAAGTTCAGCGAAGCAGATAAGACAAATAGGGAACTTATCAATAGAAAAGAATTATTAGAACAAGAAAAAAAAAAATTATCTAAATCGAAAGATAAATTAAATTTTGAAAAATCAAAAAAAATTTCTAATCAAATTAGCAAACTTTTATTAGAACAAAAGAAAACACAAAAAATAATTGATAATATTGTTCATAATCTTCCTAATATTGCACACAAAGATGTGCCAATTGGTAAAGATGAAAAAGATAATCAATTAATTAAAAAATGGGGTAAATTTAATGATTTTAGTTTTAAAATAAAATCCCACGTAGAACTAGGATTAACAAATAAAGGCATTGATTTCGATACTTCAATAAAACTATCTGGATCAAGATTTGTTGTACTTAGAGATAAGTTTGCAATGCTCGAGAGAGCATTAATTAACTTTATGTTAGATATCCATGTAAATCAGTTTAATTACACTGAAATTTCTCCACCTTTGATAGTTAATGAAGACGTTATGTTTGGAACTGGTCAACTTCCAAAATTTGAAGAAGATCAATTTGAAATAAAATCTGATAATTCAAATGAAAGAAAATTTTTAATTCCTACTGCTGAAGTTGTCCTCACTAATCTAGTTAAAAAATCAATTTTAAATAAAAATGAACTACCTCAAAGGTTTGTTGCAGCTACTCCATGTTTTAGAAAAGAGGCCGGTAGTTATGGAAAGGATACAAAGGGAATGATGAGACAACATCAATTTTATAAAGTAGAGCTTGTTAGTATTGTTGATCCAAAAAATTGTATTACTGAATTAGACAGGATGCTAAATTGCGCCGAGGAAATTTTAAAAAAATTAGAAATTCCCTATCAAGTAATACTTTTATCATCTGGCGATATGGGTTTCAGTGCAGAAAAAACCTTTGATATAGAAGTTTGGGTTCCTTCTGAAAAAAAATATAGAGAAATTTCNAGTTGCTCATCTTGTGGTTCTTTTCAAGCAAAAAGAATGGGTGCAAAATATAAAACCATTAATGAAAATGAGTATGTTGGAACTCTAAATGGATCTGGTTTAGCAGTGGGAAGATTAATGATAGCTTTATTAGAAAATAATCAAAATGCAGATGGATCAATAAACATTCCAAATATTTTAAAAAAATACATGAATAATTTAGATAAAATTTGATTATTATTTTCTTGTTTAACTAACTCTTTTATTATAATTATCCTTAAATGAACGGCCAAGGAATAGCACAATTCATACCTCTAATTTTAATATTTGTAATTTTTTACTTTTTTTTAATTAGGCCTCAACAAAAAAGAGTAAAGGATCATAAAGCTATGGTCGAGTCTTTAAAAAGAGGAGACGAAATTATAACTTCTGGTGGAATAATTGGAACAATAGATAGAGTAATGGAAGATGATCGTATAGAAGTTATTATTGGAGACGATGTTAAGGTTCAAATTATTAGATCAACAATAACAAGCTTGCTTAAAAAAGAAGAAGTAAAAAAATAATTCTTTTTCGTGTTAAACTTTTCCAAAATAAATATTTTTTTTATTTATCTTATTTTTTTATTAATATCTTTTTTTTCAATACTAAACTTTCAATCACAAGAGAGTCCGTTAGTAGAAAAAAAAGTTAATTTGGGATTAGATTTGCAAGGTGGATCTTACCTCCTTTTAGAGATAGACTCAGATCCTTTAGTAAAAGAAAAAATTCAATCAAAAGTTATTCCTCTAAAAAAATTATTGAAAGATAATAAACTTAATTATTCAAATTTTAAAATCGGAAATAAAAAATTAACATTCTTATTAGATGATCCTGAAAAACTAAAATTATTATTCTTTTCTAAAAAAGATAATCTTTTAAATCCCTATATAAATAATTACAATTCATTTGAACTTGATTTAAATATTCTTGAGAATAAAAAAATTGAAGTTTTGTTTTCAAAATATGGTTTACTTACAATAAACAATTCAGCTTTGAAACAATCTATTGAAATTGTAAGACGCAGAATCGATGATGTGGGCACAAAAGAACCAACAATATTACAAAGAGGAGATAAAAGAATTTTGGTTGAACTGCCAGGGTTAAAAGATCCTGAAAGAATTAAAAGTCTTTTAGGAAAGACGGCTCAACTTAATTTCAGATTAGTTTCAGAAAATGAAGAATTTGGTGTTGATAAATTAATTTCAGAAAATGGCGAAGAATTAAATGTTAGTAAAAGAATTGTTATGAGTGGTGAAAATCTAATTGATGCTCAACCTAATTTTAACAGCCAATCAAATCAACCAACAGTCTCTTTCACTCTAGATAGAATGGGAGCTCAAAAATTTGGAAGAACAACAACTGATAGCGTTGGCAAAAGACTAGCTATAGTCTTAGATGGAAAAATTGTAAGTGCACCCTCCATAAATGAACCTATAACTTCAGGAAGTGGAATGATTTCTGGAAACTTTTCATTTCAAGAAGCAACAGATCTTGCTTTGTTATTGAGGTCAGGAGCATTACCAACTCCTCTTGATATTGTGGAAGAAAGAACAGTAGGTCCCGACTTAGGAGAAGACTCAATAAAATCAGGAATAACATCGCTAATAATAGGATTTATTTTAGTTATTTTATTCATGATTTATAAATATAAAATTTTTGGTTTAATAGCTAATTTAGCATTAATTGCAAATTTGATTATGCTTGTAGGAGTTTTAACTATTTTAGAAGCTACTTTAACATTACCTGGTATAGCAGGAATAATTTTAACAGTTGGTATGGCAGTAGACGCAAATGTATTAATCTTTGAGAGAATTAAAGAAGAGCTTAAAACAGAAAAATCTATAATTCATGCTTTTGATATAGGCTATTCCAAAGCAAAAATTACGGTCCTAGATGCAAATATTACAACTTTGATAGCAGCAGTTATACTTTTTGCCTTTGGATCAGGACCGGTAAAAGGTTTTGCCATTACACTTGGTATAGGAATTGTAACCACTCTGTTTTCTGCATATTTTTTAGCTAGACACCTAACATCTATAATTGTCTTAAACAAAAAAGAAGGGGAGATAAGTCTGTAATGAATAGTAATATTGATTTTTCTTCTAAGTTTAAATCTGCAAATTTTTTATCTTTAACCTTTTTTATAATTAGTGTTTTATTTATTGTATTTAAAGGTCTTAATTACGGTATTGATTTTAAGGGTGGGACTTTAATTGAATTAAGAGCGGATAGTAAAAATTTCAGAATTTCAGATATTAGATCCTCTCTAAGTTCTATGAACTTAGGGGATATAAATGTTAAGCAATTTGGAAAAAAAGGTGATTATTTAATTAAAGTTGAACAAAAACAAGAAAATAATAATGAGTTAATTCCAAAGATTAAAAAAAGCCTAACTAACAATTTAAACTCAGAAATCAATTTTAGAAGAGTTGAAAATGTTGGACCTAAAATTAGTTCTGAACTTCTACAATCAGGCATAATAGCTATCTCCTTATCTCTAGCAGCTATGCTTTTTTATATTTGGATAAGATTTGAGTGGCAGTTTAGTATAGGATCAATCGTTGCTTTATTTCATGATGTCATAATCACCATAGGCATCTTTTCAATTTTGTCCTTAGAAATCAATCTTTCGATAATTGCTGCAGTTTTAACAATCGTAGGATATTCCATGAATGATACAGTTGTTATATACGACCGTATCAGAGAAAACTTAAATAAACATACAAGACTAAATATAAGTGAAACTGCCAATCTTTCTATTAATGAAACCTTATCAAGAACAATTATAACCTCTTTAACTACTTTGTTAGCACTAATGTCGATTTACGTTCTGGGAGGAGAAATTTTAAGAGGTTTTGCGTTTGCTATGATTCTTGGAGTTTTGATTGGAACTTACTCATCTATTTTTGTTGCCGCTCCAGTATTAAAATTTTTTAAAGTGAGCTATAAAACTTTGGAAAAAAAGGATGAAAAAATAGTTCCTTAAATATCTAGTATAAATTTTGAGCCGCTACCATTGATAATAACATCGGAAAAGAAAGCAATGTATTGGCTCTTGAAAACAACATAGCAGTTTTAGCTGATTTAGCTTTCTCTTCTGGAGAACTGTCAATTAAGCCAAGAGCTTTCTTTTGGTTTGGCCAAATAACAAACCAAACGTTGTAAGCCATTATAATTCCTAACCACATTCCTATTCCTATAGCTGTATTTTTTCCAAAACCACTTCCTAAATCCAAAGTCATAGCTTGATGTAAGTATCCATTAAGGTATGCAACTATAAGTCCTGTAATTATAGTTCCTAAAGCAGCCCACCTAAACCAAAATAATGCTTTTGGAGCTATCACTTTACCAATGGCTGGCTTTTGTTCATCTGGAATATTTGGCATAGAAGGTATTTGAACAAAATTAAAATACCAAAGTAAACCAATCCACATAATTCCAGTTAGCACATGAAGATATCTAAATAACCAACTAAAAAAATATCTATCAAAAGCAAATCCGTCACCCCCAAAGTGAAGTCCTAAGAGTAGCAATATTGCTAGTCCTAGTGAAATATGTACTGTTTTAGATAGAGACTGAAGTATTGAAACCATGATTCACTATATCATAAATTAATTATTTAGGCAGTTTTTTTCATATGAGAATTTCCTAATAATTCTTTAATAAATTTACCTGTATAACTGTCACTATTTTGAGATACTTTTTCTGGGGACCCTTCAGCGATTATTTTTCCTCCATTAACTCCACCTTCTGGACCCATGTCAATTATATGGTCAGCCGTCTTAATAACATCTAAATTATGCTCTATGACAACTACAGTATTTCCAGTATTCGCAAATGCTTGTAATATTTCTAACAATTTTTTAATGTCATGAGAATGCAAACCTGTAGTTGGTTCATCTAATATATACAAAGTTCTTCCAGTAGGTCTTTTAGATAGCTCTTTAGCTAATTTTATTCTTTGAGCCTCTCCACCTGACAGCGTAGTAGCTTGCTGACCTATTTTCATATAACCTAAACCAACGTGCTTAAGAGTGATTAATTTAGATTTTATACTTTGAATATTTTCAAAAAAAACACATCCTTCATCTACTGTCATATCTAAAACATTAGCTATATTCTTATTCTTAAATCGAATTTCTAGAGTTTCTCTATTATATCTAGCCCCTTTACAGGTATCACAGGGGATAAAAACGTCTGGTAGAAAATGCATTTCATAAGTAATAACACCATCTCCTTCACATGTTTCACATCTGCCTCCCTTAACATTAAATGAATATCTACCAACCTTATACCCTCTAGCTTTTGACTCAGGTAAAGCGGCAAACCATTCTCTTATAGGTCCAAAAGCTCCTGTATAGGTAGCGGGATTTGATCTTGGTGTTCTTCCAATAGGAGATTGATCAATATCGATTATTTTATCAATTAATTCTGTTCCCTTAAAACCAGTAAAAGCTTTTGGTACCTTTCTACTTTTATTTTTGTTTAACATAAGATTGAATGCATTATATAAAGTTTGTAATATTAAAGTTGATTTTCCACTTCCAGAAACACCTGTAACGCAAGTAAAGGTTCCTACTGGTATCTTCAAATTAACTTTTTTTAAATTATTTCCACTTGCCCCACTTATTTCTATGTATCTGCCATTTTTTGCTGTTCTTCGTTTTCTTGGAATTGATATAAATTTTTTACCTGATAAATAATCACCCGTTATGCTATTTTTATTTTCAGTAATTTGTTTAACATTACCCTCAGCAACTATCTCTCCACCATTCAAACCTGCCTCAGGACCTATATCAATAATATGATCTGAACTTTCCATTGTTTCTATATCATGCTCAACTACTATTACCGTGTTTCCTAAATCTCTTAATTTTTTCAAAGCTGTAATTAATTTTTTATTATCTCTTTGATGAAGACCAATGGAAGGTTCATCTAAAACATATAACACCCCAGTTAGACCAGATCCAATCTGAGAAGCCAACCTTATTCTTTGAGCTTCACCTCCAGATAGGGTTCCTGACTCTCTTGATAATGTTAAATAATTTAATCCAACATTAAGTAAAAAATTTAATCTTTCGTTAATTTCTTTTAGTATATGTTGAGCAATTTTATTTTCACGTTCAGTCAAAACATTCTCTAAATTAGCAAACCATTTCTGAGAATCATCGATTGATTTTTCTGTAATTTCACTAATGTTAAGTGAATTAATTTTTATACAAAGAGCCTCATCTTTTAATCTCATTCCTTTGCATTTTTCACAATTAGACTCGCTTTGATATTGAGAAATTTCTTCTCTTTTCCACTCACTATCAGTCTCTAAGTAACGTCTCTCTAAATTATTAACCACACCTTCAAATGTTTTTTTTGTACTATAAGATTCATAGCCATCATCGTAAGAAAATTTAATTTCTTCCTCATCTGATCCATATAAAATTACATCCTGAATTTTTTTTGGTATTTTTTTCCAAGGATCAGAAAGTGAGATTTTAAAATGCTTAGCAATTGATGACAAAGTTTGAGCATAGTACATAGAAGTCGATTTTGCCCAAGGCTCTATTACTCCATCCTGCAAACTTTTTTTTGGGTCAGTAATAACTAAATTTGGATCAATATTCAAATTATGCCCAATACCTTCACATTCTTCGCAAGCTCCAAAAGGCGAATTGAATGAAAATAATCTTGGTTCAATTTCTTCAATTGTAAAACCACTTTCTGGACAAGAAAATTTTGATGAAAATAACATTTTTTCAAGCTTCCTAAATTTTTTAGGCAAAGTTTCATTTTCATATTCTACAACCAAAAGTCCGTTAGATAAATTCACAGCTGTTTCTACACTATCAGCAAGTCTGTTACCCAATTTTGAATTTAGAATTACTCTGTCGACTACAATTGAAATATCATGTTTAATTTTTTTATTTAAGTCAGGAAAATCCTCAATATCGTAATATTTACCATCAACTTTAATTTTGGAAAAACCTCTCTTTTTATAATTTAAAATATCTTTTTTGTATTCACCTTTTCTTCCCCTAACTATTGGAGCTAACAGATATATAGTACTGTCTTTAGGTAATTTTTTAATTTTATCGACCATTTCACTTATGGGCTGAGAAACAATCGGTTTTCCTGTAAAAGGAGAATAAGGAATTCCGATTCTAGCAAATAAAACACGCATATAATCATAAATTTCAGTTACTGTAGCTACTGTCGATCTAGGATTTTTAGAAGTATTTTTTTGTTCAATCGAAATAGCGGGACTCAAACCCTCGATTAAATCAACTTTAGGTTTTTTCATTTTATCTAAGAATTGTCTAGCGTAAGAGGATAAACTTTCTACATATCTTCTTTGACCTTCAGCATAGATTGTATCAAATGCTAAAGACGATTTTCCTGAGCCCGATAGACCTGTAATGACGACCAATTTCTCTTTTGGGATTTCAAGAGAAACATTTTTTAGATTGTGTTCTTTAGCGCCTTTTACAACGATTTTTTTCAACATATTTTTTTATAAAATAATAATGATCT
>NHFH02000009.1 GCA_002170275.2 Candidatus Pelagibacter sp. TMED106
AAATGTAATATTAATACTAAATGCGCTTGTAGCTCAACTGGATAGAGCGCCTGACTTCGGATCAGGAGGTTCTGGGTTCGACTCCTAGCAGGCGCACCAAATTAATCTTTAATCATTAATCTACATGTAAAATCGACTCTATGAAGCCATATTTTTTGATTTTCAAAATATTCATCAACTGCAGTTCTTACACCAGGACATATTCCATAGTCATCTATGTGTAAAATTCCACCAGATACAAGTTTAGGGAACAGTACCTCTAATTGCAGCTTAGTTGTTAAATATAAATCGGTATCAAGTCTAAGAATTGATATTTTTTCAGGTAAATTTTCTGGATTTTTTAAAGTTTGCAATACATCACCTTTAATTAATTTTGGAAAATATTTATCTTCATTAAAAAAATTTTTTAAATTATTTTTTACCTCTTGAACAGTTGGATAAAAATTATTATCTGTTTTCTTAAATTTGACTTTTTCTCCTTGCAGCGTAATATCTTTGTCTGATAATGATGAAGAGGAAAATCCATCTTCGAAAGTATCAAAACCATAAATTTTACAATTTAAAGAATATTTTTCTGCATATTGAGATAAAATTCCAAGACTTCCACCCCTAAAAACTCCACACTCTACAAAATCACCTTCTATTTTTTTATCAGATACATATTTGACAGATTGAATTAGTGACCATAAATTTTCTTTGTTACATAAAGCATAATCTAAAGCTTTAATAAGATTTTTATTATCTTCTTCACTACATTCTTGTATTTTGTGTCTTGATCTATCATTAAAATTATTTTCTCTAATTATTTTATATCCAGTATAAGAGATTAACTTCTTAAAAAATTTTTTAAAAATATTTTCATTTATTTCAAATGAGCTAGTCATATTTTATTCACCCATATTTATTAAAGAGCCTTTTTTCCTTGCTTGAAAAAAAGAATAATAAAATAAAGATATACCAATAACTAAATATATAATATTTAAATAAAAAGCATGAAAAATATTGTTATAATTAACAACATTATTAACCAATATGCTTCTTGCTTCATCAAAAATATAAACTAATGGAAGTAATTTTGCCAAAATTTGAAATATTTCTGGTAATATTTCAATAGGATAATAAATACATCCTAGGGGTGCTAATAAAAATAATGAAGACCAAGCAATATTTTCAAAAGAAGGTCCAAATCTTAGTAGTCCAGACGACACAAATAAACCCAAGGTAATTCCAAAAACATAAAGACTTAAAAATAAAAAGAATAGTGGTACTCCTAAATTTAAAATTGAAATTCCAAATAGTGGTGATGTTAATAGTATTGCTGGAACCAAGCCAATTAAAGTTCTTACAAGTGCAGTAAAAATTAAAGCAATTATTATTTCACCAATTTTTACAGGAGCAATAAATAAATTTGTAAAATTTCTACTCCATATTTCTTCTAAAAATAACATATTAAAACTTATGCTCGATCTAAATAGAAAATCATAAAGGATTGCACAGGTAAGAATTACCCCAACAGTATTATTATAATAATCACTATATGTAGAAAAAAATTTTGATATAAAACCCCATAAAATTATTTGTATTGATGGCCAATAAATAAGATCTAGTATTCTTGGAAAAGAACTTTTAATTAAGAAGAAATGTCTTAAGAATAGACCATACATTCTATTAAAATTCATTTTTACTCCTAGTAAGCTTTAAAAAAACTTCCTCTAAATTTTTTCTTCCATGTTTTTTTATAAGTTCATTGGGATTTCCTTTATCTATAATTTTTCCATTTTTCATCATTAAAACAAAGGAACATAATCTTTTAACCTCATCCATATTGTGTGAAGCTAGTAATATAGATATTTTTTTCTCTTTTTTATAATTTTCTAGAAAAGTTCTTACATAATCTCCTGTTTCTGGGTCTAAAGAAGCAGTAGGTTCGTCTAATAATAAAATATTGGGATCATTAATAAAAGCTTTAGCTAAACTAACTCTATTTTTTTGTCCTGAGGAAAGCTCCCCAGTTATTTTGTTTAAAAAGTTTTTTAATCTTAATTCATTACAAAGATGATCAATTCTATCTGATAAGTTCTTTACATCATAAAGCTTTCCATAAACAATTAAATTTTCTTTAACAGTTAATTTTTTTGGTAATTCAATATATGGAGAAATAAAATTCATTTTATGTAATAAAGATATTTTATGTAACTCAATATCTTTATTATTTATTAGTATTTTACCATTAGTTGGTTTTAGCAATCCAAGTATCATAGCAATTGTAGTAGTTTTTCCACATCCATTGGGACCAAGAAGTCCAATAATTTCATTTTCTTTTACTTGAAAACTTATATTTTTAACTGCAACTTTATCGTTGTAAGATTTTGATAGATTTATTAATTCAATTGAATTGTTCATTAGTATTTAGAAGCCTTGATTAATCTATCATTAATTGCTTTTCCTAAACCAAAATTTGGAATTTTTTCTACATAAATTTGTTTATATCCTCTATTTTTAATTTTTCTTAAACATGTATATAAATTTTTGGCTGCTTCTCTCAAATCCCCCTTTTTACTTAAATAAAAAAAATTAGAATGATTATTTTTTTTTCTTTTAATAAAGACATACGCTTCATTTATAATTGATTTTTTTATATTTTTTCTCAAAATTTTTTTGAAATTCATTTTTAATGGAATACCTGGAGAATAATGGAGTTTTGATTGTCCTGGTGCTATTTGTTTTTTAGGATTTATACTAATTCTAATTTTTGTAGATAAAATTTTTTTTATTTTTGAAGTTTCTAAGCCACCCAATCTAAGTATTTTTGGTTTTTTTCTTAAATCAATTATAGTTGACTCAAGGCCTATATTACTTTTGCCTCCATCTAGAATGTATTTAATCTTATTACCAAAGTCTTCTTTTATATCTGAAGATTGTACGGCACTTAATTTAGATGAAATATTTGCACTAGGAGCAGCCAAAGGATAATCTAATTTTCGTAATAATTTTCTAAAGATTTTGTGTTTAGGGAATCTAACAGCTAAATTATTTTTTTTATTAGTTACAATTTTTGATATTTTAGAATTTTTTGTTAAATTTAAAATATATGTAATTGGCCCAGGAGAAAATTTTTTATATAACTTAAGAAAATTTTTATTAAATAAACAATCTTTTTTTAAATCATTAATCCCATAATAATGAACAATTAAAGGATTCGATTTTGGTCTTTTTTTAAGTTTATATATTTTTTGTACTGCTTGATTTGAATATGCATTTGCTGCCAAACCATAAACTGTCTCAGTAGGTACACCAATACAGTAATTTTTATCAAGGTATTTTTTGGCTTTTTTGATATTTGATTGATTAAATTTCATGTATTAATAACTACTAATATATGAAAGATAAAAATTTTCCAAATGATAATAATACGCAATCATTAGAAGAGCTTACTAATGATATAAATAGTATTTTGGAGTCATTAGAGAAAGAGAAAGATCTTCAAAATTCTATAAATAAATATCAAGAATTGTTAAAATTAAACAATATAATAGAAAGAAAATTTCAAATTAATTCAAAAAAAATCAACGAAAAAACAAAACAAAAAATCCAAAAAATAATAAGTAATAAAAATGAAAAATGAACTTTTTAAAGTAATTCAAGATACAAATAAATTTTTGAAAAATTACATTAAAAAACAAAATAAAACAGAATTAATCCCAGCAATGAATTACGGATTATTTTCTGGAGGTAAAAAAATTAGATCAAAAATTTTATTAGATATTGGTTCTTTATTTGAAGTAGAATATAAAACATTGATTGCTATTGGATCTGCAGTCGAATGCATCCATGCTTATTCTTTAATTCATGACGATCTACCCTGCATGGATAACGATAGTTTAAGAAGAGGAAAACCTTCAACCCATATAAAGTTTGGTGAGTCTACTGCTGTGTTAGCAGGAAACTCTCTTTTAACTATGGCGTTCGAAATTTTAACAAGTTCAAATCTAAAGATAAATGAGAAAAAAAAAGTTAATTTGATTAAAAAATTATCCGAGTGTTCAGGTCATTTAGGAATAGCTGGTGGGCAGTTTTTAGATTTAAATTTTGAAAGAAAAAAAATTTCTAAATCAAAGATAATTGATATGGAAATTAAAAAAACTGGAAAACTTTTTAGTTTTTGTTGTATGGCTCCTGCGATTGTTAAGAATAAATCTAAAAAAGAAATTAAATTTTTTGAAAATCTAGGATCAAATATTGGATTATTATTCCAAATTGCTGATGATTTAATTGATTTTAAAGGATCTTCCAAGATAGCTGGAAAAAAAACAGGGAAAGATATAAAAAAAGGAAAAGCTACTCTTATAAGTTTACTAGGCTATAAAAATGCTATTAAATATACTGAAAAAATAAAATTAAAAATTATTAGAGACCTTAAAAAATATGGTTCCAAATCAAACAATATTAATAAAACTATAAATTTTATTTTGACAAGAAAAAAATGAAACAAGATTATAAATATTTAAAAGATATAAATTTTCCTTCAGATATAAAAAAACTTTCTCCGAACGATTTGCAAAAACTTTCAGATGAAGTAAGAGAAGAAATGATTAATGCCGTTTCTGTAACTGGAGGACATTTAGGTGCAGGTTTAGGTGTGGTAGAATTAACTGTAGCTTTACATTATATTTTTGATACTCCAAATGATAAACTAATATGGGATGTAGGACATCAAACATATCCTCATAAAATTTTAACTGGAAGAAAAAATAAGATTAAAACCTTAAGACAAGGTGATGGATTATCAGGATTTACTAAAAGATCAGAAAGTGAGTATGATCCCTTCGGTGCCGCCCATAGTTCTACATCAATTTCATCAGCACTAGGTATTGCTGAAGCTAATAAATTATCGAATAAATCAAATAATGTTGTAGCTGTTATCGGAGATGGTGCGATTAGTGCAGGTATGGCTTATGAAGCAATGAATAATGCTGGTGCATCAAAAACAAAGATGATTGTTATTTTAAATGATAACGATATGTCAATTGCAAAACCCGTAGGTGCAATGAGAACTTATTTAGCTAGATTATTATCTGGCAAAATATATTTTAGCTTAAGAGAAACTTTTAAATTGATAACCTCTGCTTTTTCAAAAAGGTTTAGTGCAAAAGCTGGTAAGGCAGAAGATTTTCTACGTTCAGCAGTAACGGGTGGAACTATGTTTAATTCTTTAGGATTTTATTATATTGGTCCGATAGATGGTCATGATTTAGATTCTCTTTTACCAATTTTAAAAAATGCTAGAGACTCAAAACATGAAGGTCCCATCATGATTCATATCAAAACACAAAAAGGCAAGGGGTACTCTTATGCAGAAAAAGCAAGTGACAACTATCATGGAGTTTCAAAATTTAATGTTAAAACGGGTGAGCAAATTAAAAGTGTCTCTAATCTACCTGCATACACAAAAATTTTTGCTAATACTCTTGTTAAACATGCCCAAAGAGACAGTAAAATTGTAGGAGTTACTGCAGCGATGCCAGGTGGTACAGGATTAGATATTTTTGGAAAACAATTTCCCAAAAGAATGTTTGACGTAGGTATTGCTGAACAACATGCGGTTACTTTTGCTGCAGGCTTAGCAACTGAGGGTTATAAACCTTACGCAGCTATTTACTCAACTTTTTTACAAAGAGCCTATGATCAAGTAGTTCATGATGTTGCTATTCAAAGCTTGCCAGTGAGGTTTGCAATTGATAGAGCTGGATTAGTAGGAGCAGACGGACCAACACACGCAGGTTCTTTTGATATTACATATTTATCAACTCTACCAAACTTTGTGGTTATGGCTGCTAGTAATGAGGCAGAGTTAGTTAAGATGATCAATACTTCAGTTGATATTAATGATAAACCATGTGCTTTTAGATACCCAAGAGGATTTGGCCTAGGTGTTGAATTGCCATCTATAGATGAAAAAATTCAAATCGGAAAAGGAAAAATAATTTTAGAGGGAAAAAAATTAGCAATTTTAAATTTTGGAGCAAGACTAAATGAATGTTTAATTGCAGCTGAAAATCTCAAAAAGAAGGGAATTAATATTACAATTGTAGATGCAAGGTTTGCAAAACCTTTAGATGAAAATTTAATTTGGGAAATTGCAACAAATCATGAAGCTTTAATTACTATAGAGGAGGGTTCTATTGGAGGCTTTGGCTCACACGTATCTAATTTTTTATCAGAAAAAAATTTATTAGATAAAGGTTTAAAATTTAGATCTATGACTTTGCCAGATAGATTTATTGATCAAGACAAACCTGAATTGATGTATAAAATTGCAGGTTTGGATGCGTTATCGATTGAGGAAAAGATTATAGATTTATTAAATTCAAATATAGTTCTTCAAAAACAAAAGTAAATTTTTTATCCGCACTGAGCCTTATTCATTAAATAATGATCTAAAATTACACAACTTAACATAGCTTCTCCGATTGGAACTGCTCGTATACCTACACAAGGATCGTGTCTTCCCTTAACTGAGATGGTTGTATTTTTTCCAAATTTATCTATTGTTTTTCTTGTTTTAAGAATAGACGAAGTTGGTTTTACTGCAAAAGAAACCACTATATCCTGACCACTAGAAATTCCACCCAGAATACCCCCAGCATTATTTGAGTTAAATCTTAATTTTTTTCCTTTTTGAAAAATTTCGTCTGAATTTTGTTCTCCAGTATATTGTGCTGAACTCATTCCTGATCCAATATTAACTCCTTTAACAGCATTAATACTCATCATTGCTGAAGCAATATCCATGTCTAATTTTGAATATATGGGAGCACCCAAACCGACTGGCACTCCTCTAGCTCTTATTTCAATAATTGCACCACATGAAGATCCGGATTTTCTAATATCTAATAAATATTTTTCCCATAGTTTAACAATAGATTTATCAGGACAAAAAAATGCATTTTTTCTAATTGTTCCATCATCCCATTTTTTTAAATCACACCCTAAAATGCCTAGCTGAGTAACCGCACCAATAACTTTAAATTTTTTTCCGATCTTATTTTCTAAAACTTTTTTTGCAATCGCTCCAGCAGCGACTCTTGCAGCCGTTTCTCTAGCTGAAGATCTTCCACCACCTTTGTAGTCTCTAATTCCATATTTTTTAAAATAAGTAAAATCCGCATGTCCAGGCCTAAATTTATTTTTTATTGTTTCATAATCTCTTGATCTCATATCTTTGTTGTAGATAATTAACGAAATCGGAGTTCCTGTAGTTTTACCTTCAAATATTCCTGAGAGTATTTGAACTTTATCATCCTCTTTTCGTTGAGTGGTAAATTTAGACTGACCAGGCTTTCTTTTATCAAGTTCTATTTGAATATCTTGCTCTTTTACCTTTATATTGGGAGGACACCCATCAATAACGCAGCCTATTGCGGGACCATGAGATTCACCCCAAGTTGTAAAACGAAATATCTTTCCAAATGTATTAAATGACATTATTTATATTATATAGATTATTTTGTTAAAATTATGAATCAAAAAAACTCTTTAGGACTGAATAGTTGCTTTTTAGATCTAAATGATCCGATNGAATTGTTTGAAGTGTGGATGAATGAAGCAAAAAATAGTGAGCCAAATGATCCTAACGCTCTAGCTTTAGCTACAGCTAATAAAAAAGCAATGCCATCGGTTAGGATGGTTTTATTGAAAGATTTTAGCAAAAATGGCTTTGTTTTTTATACAAATTTAGAAAGTCAAAAAGGGAATGAATTAAACGAGAATCCTAATGCTTCAATTTGTTTTCATTGGAAAAGTTTATTAAGACAAGTAAGAATAAGTGGTAAATTGTCAAAAGTGTCAGACAAGACTGCAGATGATTATTATAATTCAAGAGGATATGAAAGTAGAATTGGTGCTTGGGCATCAAAGCAAAGTGAAATTTTAAAAAGCAGAGAGCATTTATTACAAAAAATAGCAGATTATAAAAAAAAATACACAGATAAAAATAAAGTACCAAGACCTCAAAATTGGTCTGGATGGAATCTCTTACCTTCAAGTATTGAGTTTTGGTTGGATGGAGATAATAGAATTCATGAAAGGTTAAAATATATAAAAAATGAAAAAGGGTCTTGGGATAAAATTTTATTAAGTCCTTAAAAGTCTCTTTCTAAACTAAAAGAAGTTAAATTTTCTAAAACTTTTTTTTCATGTGAATCTTTAAATATACTTAAAGAGTTAGAGGCAAGATTTATAAAATACCCTGCTTTATTATAACACTCGTTTATAATGTTATATTTTTTTATTAAGGCAAGTGTAATTGACAAATCAGACTCAGATCTTGTTTCTTTTTTGAAAAAATTTTGTATTTCATCTTTTTCTTTATTAGTTAATCTTTGAAACAAAAGTATTATAGGTAAAGTTATTTTACCTTCAAAAAAATCTTTACCAATTTTCTTTCCNAATAATTTTAATTCTGAATTGTAATCTAATGTATCATCTGCTATTTGAAATGTTAGACCAAGGTTTTTTCCATAAAATTCTAAGGCATCTTTTTCTTTATTTTCTTTATTCGATAAAATTGCCCCAACTTTTGTGGCTGCTGCAAATAATGCTGCTGTTTTAGAAGAAATTATTTTTAAATATGTTTCTTCCAACATGTCTATCTCACCTTTATGTTGAAGTTGTAATACTTCTCCTTGAGCTATTTTTGATGATGTTGATGAAAGAAGTTTTAATATTTCTAAATTTCCATCTTCTACCATCATTTCAAAACATCGACTTAATAAATAGTCACCAACTAAGATTGAAGATTGATTACCCCATATAGAGTTTAATGTTTTTTTTCCTCTTCTTAAATCACCCACGTCTATAACATCATCATGCATAAGTGTTGCACTATGTATTAACTCAACACATGCAGCTAGATTAATATCTCTACCACCTTTTGAATAGCCACATAATTTAGAAGAACCTAATGTTAAAAGTGCTCTTAATTTTTTCCCACCTGTTTGAATATGGTAATCGGTCATTTTTTGAACAAGGCCCACATCACTACTAAGTTTCGACTTTATTTTCTCTTCTACTAAAACTAACTTCTCTTCCACCGAATTTTTGAGGTCGAAATAAGAATTATTTATTTGATTTTTTAGTTGAATAACAGTTCCCATAAAAATTAAGGTAGTATAATTAACAGATATTTATTACTTATCAATTGACGCACCCGAAACTTCAACTATAAGGAGACTTTATATTAAATCAAAAATTCTATAAGGATTACTCATGTTCNCTTTTTTTAAAAAGAAAAAATTAATAGCGCATATCAAGTTAAATGGCATAATTGGTAACGTAGGAAAATTCAAACAAGGTATAGACTTTGCTGGTCAAGAAGAGATTATTAGTAAAGCTTTTTCCTTAAAAAAAGCAAAAGTAGTAGCAATTACAATTAATTCACCTGGGGGCTCACCCGTTCAATCGCATTTAATCTATAAGTTTATTAGATACCAAGCTAAAAAAAATAAAAAAAAAGTCATNGTNTTTGCTGAAGANGTTGCGGCNTCAGGNGGNTATTTAATTGCATGTGCTGGAGATGAAATATANGCNAANTCNAGTTCNATNATTGGNTCNATTGGAGTNATTTATTCTTCNTTTGGNTTTACTGAGNTTANTAAAAAAGATNGGNGTTGANAGAAGAGTTCATACNGCTGGNAAAAATAAAAGNACANTNGATCCTTTNCTTGAAGANAAAAATGANGANATNGANAGATTAAAAAANATNCAATTAGATCTNCATAAAGANTTTATANATGTTGTNGAANAAAGCAGAGGTATCAAGCTAAAAAAAAATGACATAGAATTATTTTCAGGAGAGTTTTGGTCAGGAAGCAAAGCAAAAGAGTTAGGTTTAATTGATGGAATAGGCAATGCAAATGAGATTTTAAAAGAAAGATTTGGAGAAGATTTAATTATTAAAAAATTTGAAAAATCAAAAGGGTGGCTAGCCAAAAAGTTATCTTCAAGCAATCAAGTAGATCAACTAGTAAACATTCTAGATGAAAAATCTATCTGGCAAAGATATGGTTTCTAAAAAAAAAAAGATAAAACCTAAATACCAGTCATTTCAAGATACAATATTGAATTTACAAAAATATTGGAGCAAACAAGGTTGTGTTGTCTTACAACCTTATGATATGGAAGTTGGAGCAGGAACTTTTCATCCAGCAACTACTTTGAGATCATTGGGACCAAAATCTTGGAAAGCTGCATACGTTCAACCTTCAAGAAGACCTTCAGACGGAAGGTATGGAGATAATCCTAATAGATTACAACATTATTATCAATTTCAAGTTTTAATAAAACCTTCTCCAAAAAATATTAAAAAGCTTTATTTAAATAGTTTAAATGTAATAGGTATAAATTATAAAGAACATGATATTAGATTTGTAGAAGATGATTGGGAGAGCCCAACCCTAGGAGCAGCCGGACTTGGTTGGGAAGTTTGGTGTGATGGAATGGAAATAACACAATTCACCTATTTTCAACAAATGGCAGGTATTGAATGTAAACCAGTTTCAGTAGAATTAACTTATGGTCTTGAAAGAATTTGTATGTTTACTCAACAAAAAAAAAATGTTTACGATCTTCAATGGAATGATGACGGAATACTATATAGAGAAGTATTCCATCAATCTGAAAAAGAATTCTCAGCTTATAATTTCGAATATGCTAATACGGATAATTTGTTTAAGATATTTGATATGTTGGAACTAGAAGCTAAAGCTTTAATAGAAAAAAAATTATCTCTTCCTGCTTATGATCAATGTTTAAAAGCAAGTCATTTATTTAATATTCTAGACGCTAGAGGAGTTATAAGTGTAGCTCAAAGAGCAGAGTACATTGGTCGAATAAGAGATATTACTAAAGGTGTAGCTGAAGTTTGGCTTAATACTCAAATTAAATAATGTCTGAGTTTTTTTTAGAACTTTTTAGTGAAGAAATTCCTTCCAATTTACAAAATAATTCACGTCAATTTTTACTAGATAATTTAAAAAGATTGTTTGAAGAAAAAAGTGTGTTATTTAAAAAAAGCTCCGCTTATTCAACTCCAAATAGAATAATAATTGTATTTGATGGATTACTTAAAGAAGTAATTCATAAGCCACAGGAGGTAAAAGGGCCAAATGTGAATGCTCCAGAAAAAGCAATAGAAGGATTTTTAAGATCAAATGAGATAAGTAAGGAAAATTTGTTCAAGAAGAAAATAGAAAAAGGCGAGTTTTATTTTTTTAAAAAAGCACCTAAGAAATTAAGCACTTTAGACTTACTAGAAGAACAAATTCCATTAATTTTAGACAAGATTCAATGGAAAAAATCAATGAGATGGGGAAATTTTAGTCTTCACTGGGGTAGACCATTAAAGTCTATATTGTCTATTTTTAATGGTAAAAGTTTAGATTTTAAATTTTACCATTTAAATTCTTCAAATGAAACTTTTATTGATAAGGAATTCGAAGATAAGAAAAAAAAATTTATCAATTTTAAAACCTATAAAAAATTTTTTCACCAAAAAGGAATAATAATAGATCAAGATTTAAGAAAAAATTTAATTAAAAAAGAACTTCATAAAATCTCTGAAAGGAAAAATATATTTATAGATCTCGATAATAAACTTTTAGATGAAGTCACAGCTATTGTAGAACAACCAAAAGTCCTATTTTGCAAATTTGATGAAAAATTTTTAAATATTCCAAAAGAAATTTTGATTATCACCATGCAATATCATCAAAAATATTTTCCAACTTTTGATCAGAAAAATAATATCACTAATGAATTTTTAGTAGTTGCAAACAATAAAGATCCAAAAGGCTTTATAAAGCTAGGAAATGAAAATGTTGTAGAAGCAAGATTAAGAGATGCTCAATTTTTCTGGGAAAAAAATAAATCTCAAAATTTAGTAAAACAAGTTTCAAAACTAAAAACAATGAATTATTTTAAAGGGCTAGGTTCTTATTTTGATAAAATACAAAGAATGAGAAAATTAGGCGGAGAGATTTCTGATGTGTTACTGATAAGTAAAGAAAAAGTAGAGTTATCAGCTTCTATTTGTAAAGTTGATTTGACTTCAGATTTAGTAAGTGAATTTCCAGAACTTCAAGGAATAATGGGTGGCTATTTTTCTGAGACACAAGGATTTGATAAAGATATATCTTTAGCAATAAGAGAACATTATCTTCCTACCGGATTAGATAATAGAATACCAAAAAAATTATTTAGTATAGCTTTGGCTTTAACAGACAAACTTGATACTTTAGTTGGATTTTTTGGAATTAACCAAAAACCTACTAGTTCAAAAGATCCCTACGCTTTAAGAAGGTCAGCTCTAGGGATTATAAGGTTAATGATAGATAATAATAAAGACTTTAAAATAAAAGATTTAATAAACTATTCAATTAATCTATACAAAGAACAAGGCTTTGAAATATTGAATGAGTCTTTGCAAAAAGATTTAATTGAATTTTTATCTGATAGATTAAAATATTATATGAAAGAAAAGCAAATTCGACATGATATCATTGAAGCAAGTATCAAATCAAATAATACAGACAATATTAATAAAATTTATAAAAAAGCTATTATATTAAATGATTTGATTCAGAAACAAACAGGTCAAGATATAATAGCAAGCTATAAGAGAGCCTCCAATATTTTAAATAGTGAATTAAAAAATAAAAATTTTGAACTATCAAATACAACTGATCCTAGTATTTTCAATAATAATTTTGAAAAAAATTTGTATAAGGAGATTAATGATTTGAAAAAATATTTTGTAAATATTAATAAAGACGAGGATTATAAGCTCTCTCTTAAAAATCTAGCTAATGCTAAAAATGTGATTTTTGAATTTTTTGATAATGTGAAGGTCAATGATGAAGACCAAAATATAAAAAAAAACAGATTGGAACTTTTGCAAATGTTATGTAAAACCTTTGATAATTACATAAATTTTTCAAGTATCGAGAGTATTTAGTGAAAAGATTAATATTAAATTTTAAATCAAAAGATTCAAAAAAAATTAAAAATCCCAAAAATTTTTTAGGTGGAAAAGGAGCCAATCTGTCAGAAATGGGCAGAATGGGCCTTCCCGTACCTCCAGGTTTTACAATATCAACTAAGGTATGTGAAATATTTTATAAAGATAAAAAAAGATTAAATTTAAAAATAGTTAACGATATAAAAAAAGAACTTAAAAATATTGAAAAAGATGTAAAAAAAAAATTTGGTGATTTGAAAAATCCGCTCTTATTATCTGTTAGATCCGGAGCCAGAGTATCAATGCCTGGAATGATGGATACAATTTTAAATCTTGGTTTAAACGATAAAACAGTTGATGCTTTGGCACAAAAAACTTTTAATACTAGATTTGCCAAAGATAGTTATAGAAGATTTATACAAATGTACGGAAATGTAGTTATGGGGGTAGAGAGTTATCATTTTGAGGAATTGATTGAAAATTACAAATTAACCAAGGGCGTACTGCTAGATACAGAATTAGATGAAAATGATTGGGACATTTTAATCAAAGATTTTAAAAAGGTTGTTAAAGACAAATCAAATAAAGAATTTCCTCAAAACGTATTTGATCAATTATTTGGCGCAATAAGCGCAGTATTTTTGTCATGGGAAAGCAATAGAGCTAAGGTTTATAGGAAATTAAATCAAATACCTGCTGAGTGGGGAACAGCGGTAAATGTTCAGTCAATGGTTTTTGGAAATATGGGTAATGATTGTGCAACTGGAGTTGTGTTTACAAGAAATCCATCTGATGGAACCAATGAAATATATGGTGAGTATTTGATTAATGCTCAAGGAGAGGATGTAGTTGCTGGTACGAGGACTCCACAACATATTACAAAGAAAGCAAGATTAAGTGCAAAAGTCAAAGAGTTATCAATGGAAGAAACAATGCCAAAAGTATTTAAACAATTAGATAAAATTTTAACAATTTTAGAAAAGCATTACAAAGATATGCAAGATGTTGAATTTACAGTGGAGAATAAGAAGTTGTGGATGTTACAAACACGGTCAGGAAAAAGAACATCAAAATCTGCTGTAAAAATTGCCGTTGATATGGTTAAAGAAAAACTTATTTCAAAAAAACAAGGTGTGTTAAGAATTAACCCAAGCTCTTTAGACACATTATTACACCCAACTCTAGATGAAAAAAGTACAATCAATGTGATTGCTAGTGGATTGCCCGCATCTCCAGGAGCTGCTTGTGGCAAAGTAGTATTTTCATCAGATGAGGCTGAAAGACTTAATGGTATGATGCAAGATACAATTTTAGTTAGAGTTGAAACTTCTCCAGAGGATATTCATGGGATGCATGCAGCAAAAGGAATTTTAACATCTAGAGGTGGAATGACTAGTCATGCCGCAGTTGTTGCTAGAGGAATGGGACGACCTTGTGTATCTGGCTCAAGCGAAATTGATATTAATTATGATTCAAAAATATTCAAAACTGCTTCAGTAGAAGTTAAAGAAGGTGATTTAATAACAATAGATGGGTCAACGGGTAGAATTATTCTTGGCGAGGTCCCAACAATTAAACCAGAGATTTCAGGAGATTTTTCAAAATTAATGAGTTGGGCTGATAATTTTAGAAAATTAAAAGTAAGAACCAATTCTGAAACTCCTCTTGACACAAAAATAGCAAGAGAATTCGGCGCCGAAGGTATAGGTCTTTGTAGGACTGAGCATATGTTTTTTGATGAAGAAAGAATTTTATCAGTAAGAGAAATGATTTTATCAAAAACTCTTGAAGATAGGAATAAAGCCTTAGCAAAACTTTTGCCTCATCAAAAAGATGATTTTGTTGAAATATTTAAGATTATGAGCGGCTTACCAGTTACTGTAAGATTGCTGGATCCCCCTCTTCATGAGTTTCTTCCGAAAACAGAAAAAGAGATTAACGATGTTGCTGAAGCTCTGAGTCTTCCTATAAAAGAGATTAATTCAAGAATTAATGAATTACACGAACAAAACCCAATGCTAGGGCATAGAGGATGTAGGTTGGGAATTTCTTTTCCAGAAATTTATGAAATGCAATGTAGAGCTATTTTTGAGGCATTATCAGAATTGAAAAAGAAAAAAATAAAATCAGCTTTTCCTGAAATCATGATTCCCTTGGTTTCTACAGAAGCAGAGATAAAAATTATGAAAGATCTTGTTGTAAGAGTGGCGGATAAAGTTCAAAAAAATAAAGATACAAAAATTGATTATATAGTAGGAACTATGATTGAATTACCAAGAGCAGCATTAAAAGCAAAAGATATAGCAAAACATGCTGACTTCTTTAGTTTTGGAACTAATGATTTAACCCAAACAGTTTTTGGAATCAGTAGAGATGATAGTGGAAAGTTTTTAAATGATTATATTGAAAATAAAGTATTTTCTATAGATCCATTTATTTCAATCGATGAAGGTGTTGGAGATTTGATAGAAATTGCAGTCGAAAAAGGTAAAAGACAAAATAAAAAAATAAAGCTAGGAATTTGTGGGGAACACGGAGGAGATCCAAAAAGTATTCATTTTTGTGCAAACGCAGGTTTAAATTACGTTTCTTGTTCACCTTATAGAGTTCCAGTTGCTAGACTAGCCGCAGCTCAGGCCGAACTATCTAAAAAAAACTAATAATTTAGATAATTTATACTTCTAGTTTTAAGTCAACTGCAGATGAACTATGTGTAATACTCCCAATTGAAATTCTATCTACACCTGTAGCAGCAATCTTTTTAATTGTTTTTAGACTTATGTTTCCTGAAGCTTCAGTTTCATAATATTTTTTGGCTATTTTAACTCCAGTTTTTAATATTTTAGGCTTCATATTGTCAAATAAGACTGTGTTGAATTTTAAACCCATTATTTGTTTTAGTTGATTTAAATTATCAACTTCTACAGTAATTTTTTTCCCTTTTTTATTTTTAATTGCAAGAGATACTAAAGTTTTAATATCTGAGCTTACAATATGATTATCTTTAATCAAAAATTCGTCACTCAGATTAAACCTGTGGTTAGTACCTCCACCTAATTTTACTGCATATTTTTGTATTACTCTTAGGGTTGGAATTGTTTTTCTAGTACAACAAATTTTGCATTTTTTGTTAACAGATTTAACAAATTCGTTTGTTTTAGTTGCAATACCAGAAATGTGACTTATGAAATTTAAAGCAACTCTTTCTCCAATAAGAATATTTGTTGCTTTACCCTTAATTATTGCAATTAATTCATTTTTTTTTACTGATGAACCTTCTTTTTTTTTTATTTCAAATCTAATTTTTTTGTCTATTAGTTTAAAAGTTTGTTTAGCAAACTATAAACCACCTATTACAGCATTTTGATTAGAAATTAATTTTAATTTAATGATTTTATTTTCTTTAACTAAACCTGATGTTATGTCTCCAGAAGGGTAAAGGTCCTCATTTAAGGCCAACTTTACTGTATTCTTAATATAGTAATTACTTAATTTGATTTTAGACACTTGTATTATCTGCCAATTGCAGTCATTCTTTCAACAGATATTCTTGCTTTATTTATAGTATCTGTATCCATAACTATTTCACCTGATTCATTTTCTAAACATTCTAGAATTTTAGGTAGTGTAATTTTTTTCATATGAGGACAAAGATTACAGGGTTTAATAAATTCTACGTTGGGATTCTCTATTTGTATATTATCACTCATAGAACATTCTGTAACCATCATGACTTTTTTTGGTTGATTATCTTCAACATATTTGATCATACCTGAGGTTGAGCCGGCAAAATCACTTGCTTCGATGACTTCTGGTGGACATTCAGGATGAGCTATTATTTTAATACCTGGGTTGTTTTTTCTTATATCATTAATTTGTTTTTCGTTAAATTGATCATGCACTATGCAAATTCCTTTCCAAGAAATTATTTCTATATCTGTTTGAGAGGCGACATATTTTGCTAAATAATCATCTGGTAAAAATATAACTTTTTTTGTACCTAATGATTTTACAATTTTAACTGCATTGGCAGAAGTACAACATACATCAGTTTCAGCTTTTACTTCTGCAGATGTATTTACATGGGAAACAACAGGGACTCCTGGATATTTTTCTTTTAATAATCGAACATCTTTTCCTGTAATTGAAGAGGATAAAGAGCATCCAGCATTCATATCAGGCAACAAAACTTTTTTTTGTGGACTCATTAATTTGGCAGTTTCTGCCATGAAATGTACTCCAGCCATTACAATAATGTCAGCAGAAGTTTTTGAAGCCTCAACAGCTAAAGCTAAAGAGTCCGCAGAAAAATCTGCAACCCCATGATAAATTTCAGGAGTTTGGTAATTATGTGCAAGTATAACTGCATTCTTTTTTTTCTTTAATTCATTAATTTTATGAATATAAGGTGCATGAATTGACCACTCAATCTCAGGTAATACTTTAGAGATTTTTTTGTATATAGAGTCGGTAGCTTTTTTAACTTCTTGAGTAAATTCCATATTAAAACTTATCAATTTGGAAGAACCTTGTCATTCATTATTCTGACGCACTAATTAATCCATTTCGGTATCTTAATTTTTAATGTAGCATTTTCACTTTTAAATTCATCTTCTTGATTAAAATTATCATCCAAATATTTAATTAAAGCATATGGGTATTCATCATTAATTAGCACTTTCCCTACGTCTATTTTGTTAATATGAATTGTGTCATTCTCATTTAATTTTCCTTCAACTAACTCTATTGGCAATAGTCTTTTTGAAAGTTTGTTTTTTAATTTAATTCTAGCTGTATTTTCTTGACCTACATAACAGCCTTTTTTAAAATCTATTCCATTTAATTCTTCAAAATTACACTCTATTCCAAATAATTTATTTTGTAATTTATTTAAATTTTTTTGAGGAATTCCTAGTTTATGACTATACTTGTAATAATTATCAATATTATCATTTTTTAATTCTAATTTTTTTAAAGATAAATATAGTTTTTCTAAATTAATAATAAGTCTTCCTCCAAGGTTTTTATTTCTTGGGTCTAGTAAAAGTGGATCTTCTCTATATTTAATTGTATAACCAAGAATATCTTTAGTATCTTTAAAAGATAAAAATTTTTCATGGTTAATAGCAGCAACAACAAATTCATTACTAAGATTCAAAATTTCAATTTTTGATCTAAGTTTGTAAGCACTAAGTTGTTTAAAAAGACCCTCAACTTGAGATTTGTCACAATCTAAAAAATAACCTGATTTATGTTTAATTATTATAAATGCAAAAAGGAATTTACCCTGAGGACTTAATAGTGATGCAAAACAACTATTACTATCATTGACTTTTTCTATATCGTTACTTATCAGATTTTGTAAGAAATCTTTAGCATCATTCCCATTTACGTAAAGAATTCCCCTATCTTCTAGAATATATACACTTTGAAAATTCATATTTGATTGATGTAATAATATAATATATTTACTTTTTTTATAAATGTTAGATTTAATAATAAAAAATGGCTCATGTTACATAAATAAAGATCTAAAAGATCAAGATATAGCAATTAAAGACGGTAAAATTATTCAAATCGGAAAAATTGACAGTGAATCAAAAGAATTATTTGACGCTAAAGGTTTAACAGTTTTGCCAGGGTGTATAGATACTCAGACTCATTTTAGAGAACCTGGTTCAACTGACACTGAGGACCTTCATTCAGGTAGTAGAGCAGCAATAGCAGGGGGAATAACAAGCGTCTTTGAAATGCCAAATACTAATCCACCAACATCTAATATGAAAGAGTTTCAAAGAAAATTAGATCTCGCTCAAAATAGAATGTTTTGCAATTATGCTTTTTATTTTGGCGCAACAGCAGATAATACAGATGATTTGGCAAACTTAAAAGGTTTAGAAGGATGTTGTGGTATCAAACTTTTTGCAGGCTCTTCGACTGGTAATTTATTAGTTGCTGAAGAAGATGATATCGATAAGGTTTTTCAAAACAGCTCAAAAGTTGTTGCGGTTCACTCAGAAGATGAGGCAATTTTAAAATTAAATACAAAATTAATCAAAGAGGGAGATGTTCAAACGCACCCAGTTTGGAGAAGTGTAGAGTGTGCAATGTCATCTACTAGGAGAATCGTTAGAATTGCAGAAAAGTATAACAAAAAAGCTCATGTTCTTCATATTACAACAAAAGAAGAAATTGATTTTTTATCTCAACATAAGGGCAACATTACTTTTGAGATTACTCCTCAGCATTTAACTCTTTATGCTCCAGATTGCTATGACAAACTTGGAACTTATGCTCAAATGAATCCTCCAATAAGAGATAAATCTCATTATGATAGATTGTGGTATGCAGTTAAAAATAATTTTAATGATACAATTGGTTCTGATCACGCTC
>NHFH02000004.1 GCA_002170275.2 Candidatus Pelagibacter sp. TMED106
GAATTCATTTTTAATTATAAATTCTATTATTTTTTTTCTTGCTTGGAACCACCAATGTTTTGAAAAATTTTCTATATGTCTTTTATATACAGCAGATTCCATAAATTGGTTGCGGGGGACGGATTTGAACCGCCGACCTTCAGGTTATGAGCCTGACGAGCTACCAGACTGCTCCACCCCGCGGTATTTTATATTCTATTCTTAAGTTTATTAAGTTTCTTTACTCTTTTAATATTTTCTTGAAGAATTCTCTTTTTTTTTTCTGAGGGTTTTTCATAAACACTCTTTAATTTTACAACTTTAAAGAATCCGTCACGCTGAAGCTTTCTTTTTAGAACTCTAAGCGCTTGTTCAATATTATTATCTTTAACTTCTATTTTCGTATTTACCTCCAAAAAGCAGTGTAATTAACATTTTAAATTTTTGATGTCTATTAAATTTACTCATAATTTTTTATTAACTTGCTTGTTTTGCTTTTTCTTTTTCTTTTTTCTCCCTTTTTATTCTTCTTTCTGCTTTTTCTATGGCTTGTACCAAATCTTTTTGAGAGAATAAGCTCATTGCAACAGGATCCTTAGGATTTAAATTATTGTAGTTCCAGTAACTTTTATTTCTTATAGATGACACAGAATTTTTAGTTATTCCAACTAATTTTGCTATTTGAGAATCTTTTAATAAAGAATGATGCTTAATTAACCATAATGCTGAGTCTGGTTTATCTTGTCTTTTTGATAAAGGGATATATTTTTTTATTTTTTTATCTGACCCAGATATTTCGATATCTACATTTTTAATTTGTAAGTCTCGATTTTCATCTTTAGATGATAATTCTATTTCTTCTCGAGTCAATTGACCTGATATGATTGGATTGTAAGCCATAATACCTTTAGCAACTTCACCATCAGCAATTCCTTGAATTTCTACTTCATGCAAATTACAGAAAGTAGCAATTTGCTTAAAAGTAAGTGTTGTATTTTCTACTAGCCAGACAGCTGTAGCCATTGGCATTAACGGTACNTTTGNCATTTANNNTTTNTTTTCTGNTCTAAANTTTTGNAATTTNTTATTAAATTTACTTACNCGNCCNTTATCNANNANTTTTTGTTTNCCACCNGNCCANGCNGANTGAGATTTNGGNTCAATTTCTAATTTTAAGTANATCNCCTTCANCACCCCAAGTNGATNTTGTTTCAAATTGNGTTCCATCNGTCATTTCGACTTTNATNGTNTGATAGTNNGGGTGTATGNCTTTTTTCATAACGAGACTTATAGCAAAAGAATTTTATAAAACAATTAAAAGTTCTTCAATTTTTCAAGCATTTTTTCATTAATAGCAATGCTCGATGCTTTTATTTGAATATTTTTATTTTGAGATAGGTCAATTTTATTAATTATACCCCCAGCTTCTTGTACTAATATGACCCCTGCAGCAATATCCCATAAATTTAAACTATTTTGAAAATATCCGTCATATCTACCCGCAGCAACATAAGCCATATCGAGCGCTGCGCAACCGGAAGCTCTGGTTAGTAAATCAATTCCATTTTTATATTTTCCACCAGTTGCAAACAAACAAGCATTTAATTCTTTCTTTTTTGAAACTCTAATTCTTTGATTATTAAAAAAAGCACCATTATTTTTTTCTGCATAGAACATTTCATCCTTTATGGGGTCATAAATCAACCCAGAGATTATTTCATTTTCAGATTTTAATGCAATCGATATAGCAAAATGAGGAACTCCATGTAAAAAATTTGTTGTTCCATCTATAGGATCTATTATCCAAGTATTTTTTTTATCTTTATTTTTTTCAGATCCATCTTCCTCACTTATAATTGAATAATTAGGCTTTGCCTTTTTAAGCTCTTTAATAATTATTTTTTCTGCCTTCAAGTCTGCATTTGTAACAAAATCTTTTGGACCTTTTGTAGATACTTGAAGACTTTCAATTTCTCCAAAATCTCTTATAAGAGCTATAGACGCTTTTTCAGCAGCCTTTATCATAACATTAAGATTTGCTGATATTGATTTCATAAAAATTATATTTTTTTAACATACTCCATAGTTCTTGTATCAACTATGATTTTATCATCACTTTCAATAAAAGGAGGTACTTGAATATTAATTCCATTTTCTAAAGTTGCTGGTTTATATGATGAAGAAACAGTTTGTCCTTTAAGAGCAACATCTGTTGATTTGACCTTACAAGTAACTTGATTTGGTAATTCTACTGATAAGGGTTTATCATTATAGAAACTTATATTTACTTCTAAATTTTCTGTTAACATTTTACCTTTTTCTCCTACAGAGTCTTTTTTAATATTAATTTGATCAAAAGATTTTGGATCCATAAAATAATAATTATTTTCATCCTCATACAAATAATTAAACTTAATTTCATCCAGTGAAGCTTTTTCTATNGACTCATTAGATCTGAATCTTTCATTTAATTTCGTATTTTTATTTACACTTTTCATTTCCACTTGTGCAAATGCNCCACCTTTACCAGGTTTCACATGTTGAGTTTTGAGCNCCTGCCACAAATCATCCTTATATTCAACTAACATTCCAACTCTTATTTCACTTGCATATATTTTCATTTTAATTTTTTAATAGCTTCTAATGGTTTATATTTTTTATTATTCCAAATGTAGCTTGAAATAGCTAAAAAGTTAGCTTTATTCAATAAAAGTTTTTTNTAATTACTANNTTTTATTCCTCCNATNGCNACNANAGGNATATTNGTTANNTTTTTNGCANNATCTNANTATNTTTANATTTGCCTTATATTTANTTTTTTTTGTTTNNGANNAATAAAAAGCNCCAAATGCNAAATAGTNNGCNNNATTNNNNATNGCTTTNTTNGCNAANTTTATTGAATTNTGACANGTAANACCNATNATTTTATTTNNNAATATNTTTCTTGCNTTTANNATATTCATATCTTTTTGCCCNAGATGACAACCNTCTGCATNNANTNTTTTNGNAAGCTANTGGNTCATCNTTAANTAAAAATTTAACTTTATATTTTTTACAAATTTTTTTTACTCTTTCTNCCNATNNAAATTTTTTTAATATTTGTTTCTCCTTTTAGTCTTAATTGAAAAAAACTGACTTTTTGAGAGCTAAATACTTGATCTAGTTCGGTATAAAAATTATTACTTTTAATCTTTTCAGGAGAAATTAAATAAACAAATTTTCTATAAAGTTTAATTTGTTTCAAGTTTTGATGACCATTTTCCTTGAGCCGCAAGTGTACACATATTTGCTCTATGATTGAAAACTGCTTGAGTACCATTAGTATTATTAGTGTCTTTAGACCAAAATTTCAGCGCACTTTGCTGCAGTGCTCTTCCATAAGAATAGGACATAATAAAATTTGTATCGTTAATTTTATTAATAAGATTTAAGTTTTCAGTTGCTTCTATTTCTGACTGTCCTCCAGATAGAAAAGCAATACCAGGAACTTCAGAGGGCACGCTCTCTTTGAGACATTTTATTGTAAGTTTAGCAACATCTTCTCCAGATATTTTTTTATTTGCATTGGTTCCAGCTAAAATCATGTTTGGTTTTAAAATTATTCCAGTTAAGTCAATATTATGAATTATTAATTCATCAAAGCATTTCTTAATCACTTCTGAAGTTTTTTGAAAACAATCCTCTGCTGAATGATTGCCTTCCATTAATACTTCTGGTTCAACTATTGGTACCATTTTACACTCTTGTACAAGTGCTGAATACCTTGCTAAAGCGTGTGCATTTGAACTAATTGATAGTTTACTTGGATATATATTTGAAATATTATAAACACCTCTCCATTTTGTAAATCTTGCTCCAAGTTTATAATATTCTTTAAGCCTAACTCTTAAACCATCAAGTCCCTCTGTAATTTTCTCCTCTGGTGAACCTGCAAGGATTTTTGCACCAGTATCAACTTTTATTCCTGGAATTGTCTCCGAAGAAGAGATTAACTCAGGAATAGTTTTTTTTGATTTTGATATTTGTTTAATTGTTTCATCATAAAGAATTACTCCCCCTATACAATTTTTCATACTTTCAGAAGAAAAAAGAGTTTCTCTAAATAAAAGTCTGCTTTCTGGAGTTGACTCAACATTAACACTCTGTAGTCTTTTTGTCATTGTTCCTGTGCTTTCATCCGCAGCAAGTATACCTTTTCCATTTGATAAAATTTTGAGAGCAATATTATTTAATTCAGTCATATTAATTTAAAGCCTTTATACCAGGAAGATCTTTACCTTCAAGATATTCTAAAAAAGCTCCACCGGCAGTTGAAACAAAATCAAAATTTTGAATTGAAGTTATCTTATTTAAAAAGGCGACNGTATCACCTCCACCAGCAACTGAAAAAATAGATTTTTCTTTATTTTTTTCAATAATTTTTTTTGCAATTTCTATACTTCCTTTTGAAAAATTGGGGTTTTCAAAATATCCAGCAGGCCCATTCCATAAGATAGTTTTACTTCCACCAATTATTTCATTAATATTATTTATTGTTTTAGGACCTATATCTAAAATCAGTTCATCATCACTAACCGCATTTATCTCCTTTATTTTTGAAGAACCATTTAAATCATTACTCACTGCAACATCTTGTGGATAAATTATTTTACAATTGTTATTTTTTGATAGAGAAAATATTTCCTTAATTATTTGATCACAATTATTTTCTTGAATAGATTTTCCTATATTATGTCCTTTATATTTAAGTATATTGTTGGCCATACCCCCAACAATTACAATATTATCAAATTTGGTTATTAAATTTTTAATTACATTGATTTTAGTTGATATTTTAGAACCTCCAATGATACAGGTAATGGGCCTTTTAATTGCTGTTGTAATTTGAGTTAAAGCATTTACTTCTATGTTTAATTGTAGACCAGAAAACGAGGGTAAATATTTTGTTATTTCAGAGATAGAAGCGTGAGCCCTATGAGAACATGAGAAAGCATCATTAACATATATATCAGCTAAACTCGCTAAAGTTTTTGCAAATTGAACATCATTTTCTTCTTCTTCTTTATAAAATCTTAAATTTTCGAGAATAATAATTTTTTCGTTTCTATCGGTAAATAAATCTTTAGATTTTATTTCTTTAAGATTTTTTTTTATAAGTTTTATGTCTACTTTTAATCTATCTTTTAATACTTCGCATACAGGTTTTAGNGAAAGATCATTCACAACTTTTCCTTTAGGTCGTCCGATATGTGAAAGTATTATTATCTTAGCATTTTTTTTTAATAAGAAATTTATTGTAGGAAGGATCTTTTCAATCCTTGTAAAGTCTGTAATCTTTAAATTATTCAATGGAACATTGAGATCAAGTCTAAGAAGAATTTTTTTTTGATTTATATCTAGTTCGTCTTTTATGCTTCTCATTAAGAGATTTTATGAAGATGTTCTACAATATCACACATTCTATTTGAAAAACCCCACTCATTATCATACCAAGCAGAAATTTTTCCCATATTATCACCAACTACACTAGTTAAAGAGCTATCAATTATAGCTGATGCTGAATTATGATTGAAATCAACTGAAACTAGTTTTTCAGATGTTATCTCCAAAATTTTTTTAGATTGCTTCTTAGAAGCTTTAAAAAAAACNTCATTAATTTTTTCTTTTGATAATTTCTGCTTAGTACAAAAAACTAATTCAATTAAAGAAACATTTGGGGTTGGAACTCTCATTGCCACGCCTTCAAGTTTTCCTTTTAGAGAAGGAATAATTTCACCTATTGCTTTTGAAGCTCCTGTAGAAGTTGGAACAATTGACTGGCTAGCAGATCTTGCTCTTCTTGGATCTTTATGAGAGTTATCTAAAATTCTCTGATCACTTGTAAAAGCATGTATTGTTGTCATAAAACCTTTTTCGATTTTGAAATTTTCATGTAAAATATTAGCAACAGGTGCTAGACAATTTGTGGTACAAGAAGCTGCTGAAATTATTTGATCTTTCTTTGATAAAATATTTTGATTTACACCGAATACAATAGTTTTATCTGCATTTTTACATGGAGCTGAAACTATAACTTTTTTTGCTCCATTTTTAATATGAGACAATAGTTTTTCTTTTGAGTTAAATTTACCAGTGCATTCAAAAACATAATCAACATCAAATTTTTTCCAATTAATATTTTTAATATCGGTCTCTCGGGAATAAGTAATTTTGTTTTTGTTAATAATCAAATGATTTTGATTAAAATCTATATTAGCATTAAATTTTCCATGAACTGAATCATGTTTTATTAGAGAGGAACTTGTTTCAGAATTTGATCGATTATTAATATGATTGATTTTTATATGTTTATTTTTACTTTCAATAATGGCACGAATTACCATTCTACCAATTCTTCCCATTCCATTAATTCCAATTTTTATTGTCATATTTAATTGTTTATTAAAGTTTTAGTTTTGTTGAAAATATTTTCAGCTGTTAATCCAAAATGTTCATAAATTTCTTTATAAGGTGCACTTTTTCCAAATTCGTTAATTCCAAAATTTAAACCTCTTTTTTTAATAAATTTATGCCAACTTTCTATAGATCCTGCTTCAATTGTAATAGCAAAATCAGATTCATTCAAAATTTTATCTTTATATGAACTTGATTGTTGTTCAAATAACTCCTGACATGGAACTGATATAACTTTAGAATAAATATTTTCTATGGCTAATTTATGACTAACTTCTAAAGCTGTATTGACTTCAGACCCACTAGCAAAAATTACTAGTTTAATTTCTTTGTTTGATCTAAATATTTCGTAAGCTCCATAAGAACATTTGTTATCTTTAATAAATTCTTTTCTAATAGGTTCAAGGTTTTGTCTAGTAAGTGCTAATACACTTGGTGTTTTAAAATTTTTTAAAGCAAGCTGCCAACATTCGTAAGTTTCTGTAGTATCAGCTGGTCTGAAAACGTTTAAGTTTGGAATTGATCTTAATCCCGAAAGTTGTTCTATAGGTTGGTGAGTGGGACCATCTTCTCCCAGTCCTATTGAGTCATGTGTCATAACATAAATTACTCTTTGCTTCATAAGAGAAGATAAACGTATGGATGGTCTACAGTAATCACTAAAAATTAAAAAAGTTCCGCCATATGGAATTAATTTACTATGCAAAGCTATTCCATTCATGACTCCACACATCGCATGCTCCCTAACCCCATAATGAATATAATTACCTTTAAAATTTTTTGGTTCTATAATTTTTTGGTTTTTTGTTTTTGTATTATTTGATCCAGCAAGATCAGCAGATCCTCCAATCAAAGGAGTATCAAATTCGGTTAAAGCTGTTAAAATTTTTTCTGAAGCTTTTCTTGAAGCAATAGGTTGTAAGTTTTTAATTGCATTTATTTTTTCTTTTTCGAAAATAGATTCAAAATTAACTGAATAAAAATTTTCAATCTTATTCTTTTTTTTATTAAATCTTTTATTCCATTTAATTTCTTCTTTATTACCCTTACTACCTATCTTCTCCCAAGCATTTAAGATATTTTTAGGAATTTCAAAAGGTTGATTTGTCCAGTTGAGTTTTTTTCTCACAAGTTTTATTTCATCAACTCCCAAAGGACTCCCATGTGCTGATGCTTTGCCGGATTTATTTGGCGATCCATATCCTATTTTTGTTTTACAAGAAACTACTATTGGTTTTTTACTTTTTTGAGTTTTTTTTAAAGATTTAAATATTTCATTCTCATTATGCCCATCAATTTCTAAGTAATCCCAACCATAACTTTCAAACCTTTTTTTAAAATTATCAGAAACTGCTAAATTAGTTGGCCCATCAATTGATACAGAGTTATTATCAAATAGCATAATTAAATTTTTTAATTTTAGATGACCCGCTAAACTCATCGCCTCATGACTTATACCTTCCATTAAACATCCATCCCCGGCAACTACATATGTTTTGTGGTTAAATATTTCTTTACCAAATTTTTTTTTTAGTATTTCTTCTGCAATGGCAAAGCCAACAGCATTTGCAATACCCTGACCTAATGGACCAGTAGTTGTTTCAATTCCAGTTCCAAAATGGTATTCAGGATGTCCAGCACAAATAGATTCTAATTGTCTGAAATTTTTAATATCATCTAATTTAATACTTTTATAGCCAGTCAAATAAAGTAAAGAATAAAGAAGCATAGAACCATGACCAGCTGATAAAACGAATCTATCTCTATTTAGCCAACTTGGATTTTTTGGGTTAAACTTTAAAAAGTTTTTAAATAATACTGTAACAACATCTGCCATACCCATTGGCATTCCAGGATGTCCTGAATTTGCCTTTTGGACAGCATCTATTGACAAAAACCTTATAGCATTTGATAAATCTTTATGTAGTTTACTCAAAATTATCCTATCTAGACTAAGAAGACTCAATTTAATATTATAATTATATATATATGAAAACTGATATTGAAAAAGAAAAAAAACTGAATTCAGCGCTTGATAAGTTAAAAAACTTAAATCTTGAAAATCCAACTTTAAAAAGCAATTTAGAAAATTTAAATGCTCAAAAAAATCAATTACAAATTGAAAAAAAAGAAATAGAAGAAAAATATCAAAATTTAATACGTGAACACGAGGCTTTAAGTCTAAAATTAGAGGAATTCAACAATCAAAAAATAAAAGAGCAAAAAAAAGAATCAGAGTTTTCTGAAAAAATTGATGAATTAAATCAAGAAACAGATACTTTACTGGAAGAAATAGATAAATGGCAAATGTAAACGTAAAATTTAATAATAAAAATTTTCTTTTGTCTTGTGAAGATGGACAAGAAGAACATCTAGAGGAATTGTTAATACATATAAACCAAAAGTTTGACAAATTAAAAGATGATCTTGGAAATATAGGGGAAAATAAACTTTTGTTAATTACTTCTGTTAAAATAATGGATGAATATTTTGAAACAAAAAAAAAAGTTGATCAACAAAAGATAGAATTAAAAAATTTATCAGATAAATTCAAAGAACTTAAAACTTTAGTTTTTGAATATAGAAATAAGAAAGAAGGAGAAATCTCTCAGTTGACAAAAAATCATGAAAGCTTTCAAAAGGAAATAGAGAAAAATAAAGAAGATTATGAAAAAATAATAGAAACAGCTACAGAGGAAATAGAAAACTTTGTAGAAAAAGCTAATTCAGAAAATTCAATTTAGTCAATTCGTGTTAAAATCTAAATTAAGAAAAAAAATTCTTAAAGTAAGAGAAAAAAATATTTTAAAAAATTTAAAGATTGATATTAAAAAGATTTTAAAACTATTTAAAAATGAAAAAATAACCAAAAAAAGTGTTGGTGGTTATTATCCAGTAAACTTTGAATTTAATGATTTAGATATATTGAAAGAATTAGAAAAAAAAAAATTTATTTTATCTTTACCAATAATTAAAAAAAATTTTCAAATGGACTTTTATAAATGGTCTTCAAAAGATCCATTAAAGNTAAATAAATATGGAATTCCTGAACCAGATTCAAAAATTAAAGTTTATCCAGATATTTTATTTATACCTCTTGTAGCTTTCGATAATAAATTAAATAGACTTGGTTATGGTGGAGGATATTATGACAGATTAATAGAAAGATTATGTAAAAAGAAAAAAATAATTAAAATAGGACTTGCTTTATCGTATCAAGAAATTAAGAAAGTTCCAATTAACAAAAATGATAAAAAATTAGATTATATTGTAACTAATAAATACATTTATAAATGAAAATTCTTTTTTTAGGAGATGTAGTTGGAGCCTCAGGTCGATCAGTAATTTTAAAAACTCTTCTTTTAGAAATTAAAAATAAGAAGATAGATTTTGTTGTTGTAAATGGTGAAAATGCTGCAGACTCAGGGGTTGGGATAACTGAAGAGATATGCAGAGACTTTTTTAATTGTGGTGTGGATGTAATCACTACAGGAAATCATGTATGGGATCAAAAAGAAACTATGATTCATATAGAAAAAGAAAAAAGACTTTTAAGACCTGAAAATTTATTTGAACCATCTCCTGGAAAAGGATTTAGAATTTTTGAGGCAAAAAATGGAATGAGAGTTGGTGTACTTAACTTAATGGGCAATGTTTTTATGAAAAAGTGTGACGATGTTTTTGAGACAGCNGAAAGGTTTTTAAAAAGACACAAACTCAAAGAACATTATGATTTCCTTGTAGTAGATTTTCATGGTGAGATAACTAGTGAAAAAATGGCCATGGGACATTTTTTTGATGGAAATGCCTCTTTGTTTGTTGGAACTCATACTCATGTACCAACAAATGATTCGAGAATATTAAAAGGTGGAACNGCATATCAAACTGATGCAGGTATGTGTGGAGATTATAATTCAGTAATTGGAATGGATAAAGATAATTCGATTAATCGTTTTTTTAAAAAAAAGTCGAGCAAACATTTTCCGGCTACTGGAGAAGCTACTTTATGCGGAGTAATAGTTGATTGTTGTAAGCAAACTGGACTAGCAAAAAATATAGAAAATTTTATTTATGGGGGAGAATTAAAAGATTCTTATTAAATTTATGTCGGGTCATTCAAAGTGGGCAAGTATAAAACATTCAAAAGGAAAAGCTGATAAAAAAAGATCTAAAATATTTTCGAAACTATCAAAAGAAATTAGTGTGGCAGCTAAACTTGGAGATAAGGACCCAGACATGAATCCAAGATTGAGATCTGCAATACAAGCTGCAAGATCAGCTAATATGCCAAAAGACAATATTGATAGAGCAATTGATAAATCATCNNTTAANANNGANNNNANNTTTGAAAACTTNAGNTANGANGGTTTTGGNCCTGANAAGNTNGCAGTTATNGTTGAANCTNTGACAGATAATAAAAATAGAACNGCNTCAAATATNAGNACTATTTTTCAAAAANNTGGTGGNANCNTNGGAACTCTAGGGTCTGCATCACATAATTTTAGTCAGTTAGGAATTATTAAGATTGATAAAAATGAAATATCTGAGGAGAATATTTTGGAGTTAGCAATTGAGTCTGGAGCTAATGAATGTATAACTAAAAATGATTTTCATGAAATACAATGCTCAATGAATGAAATTTATAATGTTAAAAAAAAATTGGAAGCTGTAATTGCAAATTTTATTTCAACCGAGATTGAATGGATGCCGCTAAACAATATAAATATTAAAAAAGAAAAGCAAGAAAGCACAATTGAATTTCTGGAAGCTCTTGAAGATGATGATGATGTTCAAAGCGTTTATTCTAATGTAAGTTTTGGAGAAAATTGATGTTAATAATTGGTATTGATCCTGGTATATCAGGTTCCATTTGTTTTTTTGAGGATGGGAAAATAATTGATGTTATTCAAATGCCAAGCATGCCTGAGGGAAAAAAAAATAAAAGACAAGTTAATGGTGCTCAAATTTTTTATGAAATTTCTTCAAGAATTAAAGATATTGACAAAGAAAACATTAAAGTAATTATTGAACAAGTAGCTGCTATGCCAGGCCAGGGAGTGACTAGCATGTTTAATTTTGGACAATCTTTTGGAGTATTAAAAGGAATATGTTCAGCAATGCAATTATCAATGTATTTTGTAAGACCTGCTAAATGGAAAAAATATTTCAATCTTATTAATTCTCAAAAAGATGCTAGTAGAACTAAAGCTATTGAAATATTTCCATATTTTTCATCACAATTATCGAAAAAAAAGGATTCTAACAAGGCTGATGCAATACTAATAGCTAGTTTTTATTATGAGACTTACAAACTAGAAGAGTGAATTAAACCTCACAAAGACAAATTGATGACACATTTTAGTGTGAAATCTTTAACATGGAAGCAGATATAACTTCACAAGCAGTTGGATTAGCATCAAATACTGATTTTTCATTACTAAGTCTTTTTTTGAGAGCTGACATTGTAGTAAAAACTGTAATTCTTATGCTAATTGCTTGCTCAATTTATTCTTGGGCAATAATAATTGAAAAATTCAGATTATTTAAAAAAATAAACTTAGAGACAGAAGTTTTTGAAGAAAAATTTTGGAAATCAAAGTCTGCTGAAACTTTTTATAATAATTTACCATCTAACCTTGAAAATCCTATGGCTTTATTATTTAGAGATTCAATGCAAACTTTATTAAAAGCTAAATCTAAATCAAATTTGAATGAGAGATTGAGTCGAATGCTTGAAATTAACATCGAAAAACAGATGACAAAACTCGATAAAGGTTTTATTTTTTTGGCTACAGTGGGTTCCACTGCACCTTTCATTGGATTATTTGGAACTGTTTGGGGAATAATGAATTCATTTCAATCAATAGCAATTTCCCGTAATACAAGTTTGGCAATTGTTGCTCCAGGTATCGCTGAAGCTTTATTTGCGACTGCACTAGGTTTGTTAGCAGCTATCCCAGCTGTTGTTGCTTATAATAAATTTAATAATGATTCTAATAAATATTCACAAAGATTAGAAAATTTTTCAAAAAGATTTTTATCAATAATTTAAAATGGCTTTTAAATTAAATCGTTCATCAAAATCTCCTATGAGCGAAATAAATGTTACACCTTTCGTAGATGTGATGCTTGTTTTATTAATAATTTTTATGGTAACTGCACCATTATTAACTGTTGGTGTTCAAGTTGATTTACCTGAGAGTGCCGCTGACTCATTACCAGAAGAACAAGAGCCGTTAACACTATCAATTAATTCAAAGGGAGAAATTTTTATTCAAGAGTCAAAAGTTGAGTATGATAAGATTATAGCTAAAATTTTAGCTGTATCTAAAAATAGAACTGATACTAGGATTTATGTTAGAGGAGACAAGTCAATAAATTATGGTAGAGTTTTAGAAATAATGGGAATGTTATCTGGTTCTGGATTTACAAAAGTTGCATTAATTTCTGAGCCTTATAAAGAAAGGTAATATACTTTAATGTATCGAAATATTGCTATTTCCTTCGGTATACATATTTTATTAGTTATAATTACTGCTATGAGTTTACCTTTCTTATCTAAAAAACCGATTGATCTTCCACCTATAGTTTCTGTTGAGCTTATTCAGATATCAGATGAAACAATTATTCCTTTTGCACCTAAGGCAAAAAAAATTATTGAAAAAGTTAAAGAAGAAGAAAAAAAATTGGTTTCTGAGCAAGCACCTCCAAAAATTGTAAAGAAAGAAAAACCTGACGCAGTACCATTACCAGATGAAAAAATAGAAAAAATCGAGGAAATTAAAGATGAAAAACAAAATCCTGAAAAAATAGATAATGAAGTAAAGCAAGTTTCAGAGTTTGAAAAAGATGAATTATTTGACCCAAATACAATTGCAGCCTTAATTGATAAATCAAAAGTTGAAAGCGCAGAAACAAAAAAGAAACTAGACAAATTAACCCAAGATCAAGAGAGAAATGTTGAATTTTCTAGTTTATCTTTGAGTGAAGAAGATGCTCTTAAAGCTCAAATTTTTGGATGTTGGAGCATTCCACTCGGATTACCTTATAATGAGGATTTATTAGTAAGAATTAAGTTACAATTGAATCCAGATGGAACTATTATAAGTTCCGAAATTCTTGATCACGCAAGAATGAATAGGCCAGGTCAAGGATTTTACAAGGTTTTAGCTGAAAGTGCATTGAGGGCTATAAAACTTTGTCAACCTCTTAGAGTTCCAACCACTGGATATGAGAGATGGAAAGATTTACAATTAAACTTTGATGCTAGAGAAATGTTGGAAGGATAAAATGTTTAACAGATATTTATTGATATTTTTAATACTTATACCATTTAAATCTTTTGCATTAATAGAGGTAGATATTACCAGGGGAAATTTGAGCCCTCTTCCAATTGCAGTATCTCCTTTGTCTATTGATAAAGAGTCTAAAGATAGTTTTAAAAAAATTTTAAAAAAAAATGATATTGGTTCTGAAATATCAATAGTTGTAGAAAATAATTTGAAACAATCTGGTTTGTTTAATCCTCTTAATAAAGATGCCTTTCTTCAAAAAGCTGATATTGCAAACTTAAAACCTAGGTTTGAAGATTGGAGCTTAATTAAAGCACAAGCATTGATTACTGGAAAAGTTTCTTTCAAAGATGAAAAATTGAGAGTGGAGTTTAGATTATGGGATGTACTAGCTGGTAAAGAAATGATGGCTTTAGCGTTTACAACGGTACCTAGTAATTGGAGAAGAGTAGGTCACATAATAACTGATAAAGTTTATGAACGTTTGACAGGCGAAAGGGGTTATTTTGACACTAGAATAATTTATGTTGCTGAAGAAGGTCCAAAAACTAAAAGAGTAAAAAAATTAGCAATTATGGATCAAGACGGTTTTAATAATAAGTTTTTAACATTAGGAAATGAACTTGTTTTAACACCAAGATTTAGTCCTACAAACCAAATGGTTACTTACCTTTCTTATTTTAGAAATTTACCAAGGGTTTATTTACTCGATATAGAAACAGGAATGCAAGAAGTAGTAGGAGATTTTCCAGGTATGACTTTTGCTCCAAGATTTTCTCCTGATGGTAAAAAAATTATTATGAGTTTTGCCAAAGATGGAAATTCTGATATTTATACTATGGATCTTGAAAATAGAATTGTAGAAAGAATTACAAATCATCCATCAATTGATACATCGCCCTCTTTTTCTCCTGATGGAAAGTATATTTGTTTTAATTCTGATAGAAGTGGATTTCAGCAAATTTATGTAATGAAAAGTAATGGTAAAAATGTAAAAAGAATTTCATTTGGAAAAGGTTTATATGGAACACCGGTCTGGTCTCCAAGAGGAGATCTAATTGCTTTTACTAAATTGCATAAGGGTAAGTTTTATATTGGTGTAATGAGAGTTGATGGAACAGGAGAGAGACTTTTAACAGAAAATTTTTATCAAGAGGCTCCATCCTGGTCACCAAATGGACGAGTATTAATATTTTATAGGGAAACAAAAACAAACTCTAAAGGAGAGGGTTTTTCAGCAAAATTATGGTCTATCGATTTGACAGGCTATAATGAAAAACTAGTAGAAACCGAAACTGATGCCTCTGACCCATCATGGTCATCATTATTAAGCAATTAACCTTAAATTAACCTCTAATTAACTTGATTTTTTAACTTGAAACATCTATTTAGTTGTGAAAAAGTTAAGAAAATTGAAAAAACTATAAGTATTAAGGAGCAATTTAAGGAGCAAAAATGGACCTAAGAAAAATTTTAAAAAACGGATTTTTAATTTTAGTTGCAAGTTTAGTATTATCAGCTTGTGCTACTAAAAAAGTTACAACTCAGATGCAAGGAGATGTTTATACTGGAACTGATACAGTTGAATATTTAGCTTCTGGAGTTCCAGATAGAGTTTTCTTTGCAACGAATGAAACAGTTTTAACAACAGCTTCAAGAGAAACTTTAAGAAAGCAAGCAGCTTGGCTTAGAAAAAATGCTGACGTAAATGTTGTATTAGAGGGACATGCTGACGAAAGAGGTACTAGAGAATATAACTTGGCATTAGGTGAGAGAAGAGCTAATTCTGCTAAAGATTATTTAATGACTTATGGAATTTCATCTAGCAGGATTTCTGTATTAAGTTATGGAAAAGAAAGACCAGTTGATTCTGGATCTAGCCCGTTAGCTTGGTCTAAAAATAGAAGATCGGTTACAGTTAAAGCTAATTAATAAAATTTAAAAAGACCCAAGCATACTATCTATTGTCTTGGGTCTTTTTTTTGCCATCATTATAATTATTACTTAGCTATATGTTTAGTTTTAAAAAAATACTAAAAATTAAAATTGCGTTAATATTTACCTTATTTTGTACTTCTAGCTTTGCAGATAGTCATAATTTTAAAGAAATTTTAGAACTAATTCAGAAAGATTTAAAGACGCTTGAAAAAGCAGTTTATTCTGAGGGTATTCTGGTTAATAATAGTTCTGAGAACTTTAGTAACACCAATACTCTCAATCAAAATTCAGAAGAAGTACTTACAAGACATCTATTAAAATTATCAGAAATTGAAAACCAATTTGAAACATTAACAAATAAATTTGAAGAAATAAATTTTAAATTAGACAAACTTTCTAATAGACTTTCAAAGGTTCAAGCAGACAATCAAGTAAGGTTTAAAGATATAGAGGAAGTTTTGTCCTCAGAAGATGGCGAAAAAAGATTGACCCTTAAAACTTTGAATAAATCTGAAGAAGAGCTAAAAGAAAATTTACCTGGATCTTCTCAACCTCAGGACTTAGGTTCAATTTCTTATAAGAGTACAGAAACTAATGAAACATCTCAACAAACACAATCTATAGAAACAACTAGTTCAATAGTTACAGAAAATTTCCAAGCTGAGGAAAAAATACTCCCTGATGTTTCTCCAACAAAACAGTATGAGTTTGCCACAAGTTTTTTAAAAGTAGGTGATTATACGACTGCTGAAAGAGCTTTTAGAGAATTTGTTATTTCTAATTCTGATCATGATTTAGCTGGTAATGCTCAATATTGGTATGCAGAAACTTTTAGAATAAGACAACTTTATACAGATGCAGCATCAGCATATTTAGAAGGATATCAAAAATATCCAAAAGGTGAGAAGGCGCCTATAAATTTATTAAAACTTGGTGTATCAATGGTTCAGATAGGAGAAAAAAATCAAGGCTGTAAAATGATTGATGCTGTAGAAAAACAGTATCCAAAAGCAAATCAATCAGTTCTTCAAAAAGCAAAGTATGAATCAAAAAAGTTTGAGTGTCAAAAACAGAGTTCATAGGCAAATTTTAAGTCATTTAAAAAACAAAAAGATACTTCAAATATTTAAAAAATTTGAAAAATCATTAAATAATAATAGTAAATTTGCTGTAGCTGTCTCAGGAGGCCCTGATAGCTTGTCATTAGCATTTTTAGCAAAATGTTTTGCGCTAAAAAATAAATTAACGGTAAAATATTTTATAGTTGATCATGGATTAAGAAAAAATTCTAAAAAGGAAGCTGAAACTGTAGTTAGAGTTTTAAAAAAGGTTAATATTTCTTGTAAAATTTTGAAATGGAATGGAAAAAAACCATCTTCAAATATTCAATCTATGGCAAGGCAAAAAAGATATTCTTTATTAATTAACGAATGTAAAAAAAATAGAATTCAAAACATTTTATTGGGGCATCATTTAGATGATTTATTTGAAAATTTTTTCTTAAGAATTTTAAGAGGAAGTGGTTTAAATGGAATAATCTCTTTAGATAAAAAAAATTTAAATAGAAATCAAAACATATCAATCTTAAGACCACTATTAGATTTGGAAAAAAAGGATTTAATTTATTTATCTAAAGAAGTTTTTAATTTTTTTGTAAAAGATCCTTCAAATAAAAATGAAGATTTTAAAAGAGTAAGAATTAGAAATTTGCTTGATAATCTTGGGGATGAAGGTCTAGATAAAAAAAAATTTTTATTAACTATTAATAACTTAAAAGATTCTGATAATTCAATAAAATTTTATGTTAATAGAAATATTGAAATAAACTCAAACTTTTTAAAAAAAAATACTTTAATTTTAAGTAAATCCTTTTTTGATCAATCTAATGAAGTAATTTTTAGGTCATTAACAAAAGTTATTCAAACCATCGGCCAAAAGTATTATCCTGTTCGAGGAAAAAGCATTACTTTGTTGATGAAAAAAATTAAATCTAGTCCAATCTTAAAATTGACCTTAGGAGGTTGTTTTATTGAAAAAATAAATGAAAGTGTAGTATTATCCAAAGAAAGTAATAATTAAAGTTATATATTGTAACATTTTGACACTTGTTTAATTTATAATAATTCTTATCTTATAGACATGAATATAAAAAATTTAGCTATGTGGGCCATAATTGTTTTTTTGACTATTGGTCTTTACAACATGTTCAAAAACCCTCAAGCTAATGTTAAGAATAATAATACCTTAATATTTTCTGAGTTTTTAAAAGCAGTAGATAATGGTGAGGTAGTAAAAGTTGAAATTCAAGGAAACAATATTAGAGGAGTTCTTTCAAATGGAAATAATTTTTCAACGTATTCTCCAAGTGATCCAAATTTAATTGAAAAACTTTCATCTAAAGGTGTAAGTATTTCAGCCGCTCCCCTTGAAGATAAAATGCCATCATTGTTTGGAGTCTTATTATCTTGGTTCCCAATGTTATTATTGATTGCAGTTTGGATATTTTTTATGAGACAAATGCAAGGTGGNAAAGGTGGNGCNATGGGNTTTGGNAAATCNAAAGCAAAAATGATGAATGANNTAAAAGGTAAAGTNACNTTTNATGATGTTGCNGGAGTNGANGAAGCNAAAGAAGAAGTNGAAGANGTNGTNGAATTTTTAAAAGANCCNANAAANTTTAGTAGACTNGGNGGAAANATACCNAGAGGNTGTNTNTTAGTNGGNCCTCCAGGAACNGGTAAAACTTTNNTNGCTAGAGCAATNGCNGGNGANGCNGGTGTNCCNTTNTTTACAATATCNGGNTCNGATTTTGTNGAAATGTTTGTNGGNGTNGGNGCATCAAGAGTNAGAGATATGTTNGANCAAGGAAAAAAACATNCNCCATGNATAATTTTTATNGATGANATNGANGCTGTNGGAAGAAGTAGAGGNGCNGGNTTAGGNGGNGGAAATGANGAAAGAGAACAAACTNTNAATCANTTNTTAGTNGANATGGATGGNTTNGATACNAACGANGGNGTTATNATNATTGCNGCAACNAANAGACCTGATGTTNTNGATCCAGCTTTATTAAGACCTGGAAGATTTGATAGACAAGTAGTTGTTTCAAACCCAGATATTATAGGAAGAGAAAAAATTTTAAAAGTCCATGTAAAAAAAATAAAAATGGCGCCGGATGTAAATTTAAGAACTGTAGCAAGAGGAACTCCAGGTTTTTCAGGAGCNGATCTTGCAAATTTAGTAAATGAAGCAGCATTATTAGCAGCAAGAAAAAATAAGAGAATAGTAACTTTAAATGAATTTGAGGAAGCAAAAGATAAAGTTATGATGGGTGCAGAAAGAAGATCAATGGTCATGACAGAAGAAGAAAAAACTCTAACTGCTTATCATGAAGCTGGACATGCCATAGTGACAATTAATGAAAATGCTGCTTATCCTATTCATAAGGCAACCATAATACCTAGAGGTAGAGCACTAGGAATGGTTATGCAACTACCAGAAAAAGATGAAATATCTCAAACTAGAGAACAGCTCCATGCTCAATTAGCGATTGCTATGGGAGGAAGAGTTGCTGAAGAAATTATTTTTGGAGAAGATAAAGTAACCACTGGAGCTTCTAGTGATATAGAACAAGCAACAAAAAGAGCAAGAGCCATGGTAATGAGAGCGGGATTGAGTAAAGAATTAGGACCCGTTGCATATGGAGAAAATGAAGAAGAAGTATTTCTAGGCAGATCAGTCGCAAGACAACAAAATATGTCAGAGGAAACTGCTAGAAAAGTAGACTCTGAAATAAGAAAAATTGTTGATAAAGGATACGAGAGAGCAAAAAAAGTTTTAACTGAAAAAATTGAGGATTTACATAAACTTGCAAAAGCTCTTTTAACCTATGAAACACTTTCAGGAGAAGAAATAGAAAACCTGATAAACAAAAATATTTATCCAAAGGATAAAGAGGATTTAAAGGTAGAAGACGATGATAAAGGCTCTGCCCTAGGGTCAATGGGACTCAAGCCAAAAATAGTTCATTAATTACTAATGAAAAAATATTACACAAGAGTGTGTAATTTTTATTATGGCAAAAAATCAATCAAATTATTAAATCAAAAAAAAACATTACCTCTAAAGGGTAATAAAGAAATTTCATTTGATAGAGTAGAGATTATTTCTAGAGATTCAATAAAGAGTATAAATATTAAAAATGTTAAAAAATTACCAAATCTTTTAAGAAAAAAAATTGAAAATGATTTAAAAATAATTGCAAAAAAAAATACTAATTTTTCAAATTTTAATTTTAAAAAGTTACCGAATATTATGGGTATATTAAATTTAACTCCAGATAGTTTTTCTGATGGTGGAAAGTTTAATAATAAAAAACAAGGATTAAATCANGCATTNCATTTATTAAAATCTGGAGCAGATATAATTGATATAGGAGGAGAGTCTACTCGGCCTGGATCTAAAAGTATAAGTAAAGAAAAAGAATGGAATAGAATTAAANATATATTAAAAGATTCTAATAAAAAATTTCCAATTTCNNTGGATACAAGAAAATCTGATATTATGAATAAGAGTGTTAAATTTGGAGTTAAGCTCATTAACGATGTATCGGGATTAGATTATGACCATCAAACAATTGAAATTTTAAAAAAATTTAATATTCCATTTGTAATTCAACATTCACAGGGAAATCCTGAAATTATGCAAAGAAATCCAAAATATAAAAATGTGTTATTAGACGTTTATGATTTTTTTGAGAAAAAAATTAAGTATATCAGAGCAAATGGCATCAAACATAATAATATAATATTAGATCCAGGTATAGGTTTTGGAAAAAATTTGAAACATAATATGAACTTGATTAGTAATATTTCTATTTTCCATAGTCTTGGTTTTCCTGTAATGCTCGGTCTTTCTAGAAAAAGATTTATAAAAGATTTATCTGGAAAAAATGATACGAAAGAAAGATTAGGAGGAACTCTTAGCTCATCAATATTTGCTTTAATGCAAGGTGTTCAAATTTTAAGAACTCATGATGTTAACGAGTTAATACAAGGTATAAAAGTTTTTAAAAATTTAACAAAGAATTAATGACAAAAAAATATTTTGGCACAGATGGAATAAGAGGTCTTGTAAATAGTAAAAATATAAATGGAGATATGTTTTTTAAGTTTGGTTTGGCTGCTGGAACTTTTTTTAAAAACCAAAAAAAGGATAAACAAATTGCAATAATTGCTAAAGACACTAGATTATCTGGTTATACTCTGGAGCCAGCACTAGTTTCAGGTCTTACATCTGCTGGCATGCATGTTTTTACACTTGGACCATTACCTACTAATGGATTAGCTATGTTGACAAAAACTATGAAAGCAAACATGGGCATAATGATTACTGCTTCTCATAATCCACATTATGATAATGGTTTGAAGTTATTTGGACCAGATGGATTAAAACTTTCAGACAAAATCGAAAAAAAAATAGAGGGCTTAATTGATAAAAAAATTGATAAGCAACTTTCAACCCCAAGAGTATTGGGAAGAGTCAAAAGATTAGAAGATGGTAATGAACTATACATTAAAATACTTAAAAAGAACTTTCCTAAAAATTTTAGTCTAAAAGGTTTAAAAATAGTAATAGACTGTGCTAATGGAGCTGGTTACAAATCAGGTCCGAAATTACTCAAATCCCTAGGGGCAAAAGTTACTTCAATTGGTACTAAACCAAATGGATTAAATATTAATAAGAAATGTGGCTCAACATTTCCAAAAAAAATTCAATTCGCTGTAAAGAAAATTAGAGCAGACGTTGGTATTTCTTTAGATGGTGACGCTGATAGAGTCATAATGTGTGATGAAAAAGGCAATATAGTTGATGGTGATCAGATTATTGCAGCATTAGCTTCAAGGTGGAAAATTAAGAAAATGTTGAGAGGTGGTGTAGTTGGTACCCAGATGTCAAACTATGGATTAGAAAAGTATTTTAGATTAAAAAAGATTAAATTTTTAAGAGCAAATGTTGGTGACAGGTATGTTAAAGAAAAAATGCAGAAATATAATTTTAACTTAGGAGGTGAACAGTCTGGTCATATAATTTTAGGAAAATTTGCAACCACTGGAGACGGATTATTGGTTGCTCTTGAAGTTCTATTTGCACTTAAAAAAGGGAAGAAAGCGAGTCAATTTTTTAATGTTTTTAGGCGAACTCCTCAAATTTTAGAAAACATAATCGTTAAAGATAAAAGTATAATTAATGCCACTAAAGTTAAAAAAGCAATCAAAGAAGCGAATAACTTAATGAAAGGTAATGGAAGAATGTTAGTTAGAAAATCAGGCACTGAACCAAAAATAAGAATAATGGGAGAGAGTGATAATAAAAAATTACTTATAAGATGTATAAAAATAATAAAAAAAAGAATTAATTAAGTTGAGACCAAAATCTAAAATATTAATAATTGCTGGGTCTGATTCATCTGGTGGCGCTGGTATACAGGCTGATATAAAAACTATTACCGCTCTTGGATCCTATGCAATGACAGCGATCACCGCTGTAACAGTTCAGAATACAACTGGTGTTAAATCTATTATTCCTATTGAACCTAAGGAAATTTTTAATCAAATAAAATTTACCTCTGAAGATATTAAACCTGATGGAATAAAGATTGGAATGCTTCACTCTTCTAAAGTTATAAAATCAGTAATTCGTTCAATTGATATTATAAAAGTAAAAAAAATAGTTTTAGACCCTGTTATGGTTGCTAAGGGAGGAACAAAATTAATTGATGATAAGGCGATAAAACTACTAAAGAATGAATTGATAAAAAAAGTTAGTTTGATTACTCCTAACATTCCTGAGGCAGAAATATTGACTACAACCAAAATAAAGACAAAAGAAGATATGATTTATGCTGCTAGTAAACTGATTGAAATGGGAGCTAAAAATGTTTTAATAAAAGGTGGTCATTTAGATTCTAAATTTGTTAATGATATTTTTGTTAATAAAAAAGAGATAAAGATTATTAAAAATAGGAGAATTACAACCAAGAATACACATGGAACTGGATGTACTTTATCAGCAGCAATTATAAATTTTTTTTCATGTGGAAAAACGCTAAAGAAATCTTGTGAGCTTGCAACTAAGTATGTACACACTTCAATTAAATCAAATATAAAATATGGTAAAGGAAATGGTCCAATAAACCACTTAAGTTCAATTTTGATTAATAAAAGATTTAAATAATGAAAAATGTTGTTGTTGTTGGTTCTCAATGGGGAGATGAAGGGAAAGGTAAAATTGTTGATTGGCTTTCAGAACAAGCTGATGTAGTTATTCGATTTCAGGGTGGTCATAACGCTGGACATACTTTGGTGATTGAGGGAGTAACCTACAAATTAAGACTACTTCCTTCTGGAATAGTTAGAAAAGATAAAATCTCTATAATTGGAAATGGGGTTGTAATTGATCCTTGGTCACTTCTAGAAGAAATTGAGGAAATTAAAAAAAAGAAAATAGAAGTTGATACCAATAATTTTATGATTTCCGAATCAGCAAATTTGATTTTACCATTTCATAAGGAAATGGATGAAATTAGAGAAGATGCTGCTGGCAAAGGTAAAATTGGAACTACCAGACGAGGAATAGGACCTGCTTACGAAGATAAAGTAGGAAGAAGATCTATAAGAGTAATGGATTTAAGGTCTGAGAGTAACCTTGATCATAGATTAGAGAATGTATTGTTGCACCATAATGCAATAAGAAAAGGATTAGGAAAAACAATATATAAAAAAGAACATCTAAAAAAAGAACTTTTAAAAATAGCTCCAAAAATACTAAAATTTTCTCAACCAGTGTGGTTAAAAATTGATGAGTTTAAAAAACAAAAAAAAAAAATTTTATTCGAAGGTGCTCAAGGAGTTTTATTAGATGTTGATCATGGAACCTATCCTTTTGTCACCTCATCAAATACTGTAGCTTCTAGTGCCGCGACAGGCACAGGCTGTGGACCGGATTCTATAAATTATGTGCTAGGCATTACTAAGGCTTATACGACTAGAGTTGGAGAAGGACCTTTTCCAACAGAGTTAAAAGATGATGTTGGAGAATTGCTCGGTTCAAGAGGAAAGGAATTTGGAACAGTTACAAGCAGAAAGAGAAGGTGCGGATGGTTTGATGCGGTATTAGTAAGACAAACAATAAAAATTTCAGGAATTAATGGGATTGCACTTACCAAACTGGATGTTTTAGATGAATTAGATGAAATAAAAATGTGTGTTGAATATGAATTAGATGGAAAAAAAATAAAATATCTTCCTGCAGCTGTAGAAGATCAATTAAAAATTAAACCTATTTATAAAACATTTCCAGGATGGAAACAATCTACCAGCGGTTCAAAAAATATTGAAGCTCTCCCAGAAAATGCAAAAAAGTATATCTATGCAGTTGAAGATTTTATAGGAGCAAAAATTTCTAGTATTTCAACGAGTCCTGAGAGAGATGATACAATTCTTTTAGAAGATCCTTTTAACGATTAATTAAGTGGTAATAAGTTTTTTGACTTAGCAGAAAGCAGCATATGCTTTTGAAGTTTTTCGAAAGCTTTATTTTCTATTTGTCTAACTCTTTCTCGGCTAATTTTATATTGTTTACTTAAGTCCTCAAGAGTTGTTGGATTATCATTCAATCTTCTAGAGTACAAAATTTCTCTTTCTCTATCATTGAGTATCTTTATTGACTCTTTAAGTAAATCTTTTCTTTGTTTCATTTCTTCTTTGTGTGCAAATTTAAGTTCATGATCTAATTCTTTATCAACTAACCAATCTTGCCATTCATCACCATCTTCACCAATTTGTGCATTTAAAGAGTATTCTTTTCCAGATAATCTTCTATTCATTGAAACCACTTCATCTTCACTAACATCCAATTTATTTGCAATTTCATTAACGTGCTCAGGTTTCATATCACCTTCTGATTGAGGCGAAATTTGATTTTTTATTTTTTTTAAATTGAAAAATAATTTTTTTTGCGCAGTTGTTGTGCCAATTTTAACTAAACTCCAAGATCTTAGAATATATTCTTGAATAGAAGCTTTAATCCACCACATAGCATATGTAGCTAACCTAAAACCTTTTTCAGGTTCAAATTTTTTTACTGCTTGCATTAAACCAATATTTCCCTCAGAAATCATTTCATTTATTGGAAGACCATATCCTTTATAGCCCATCGCAATCTTTGCCACTAGTCTTAGATGACTTGTAACTAGTTTTTCAGCAGATTTGATATTTCCTGTAGTTTTCCAATTTTTTGCCAGCATATATTCTTCCTCTGCAGCCAACATAGGAAATTTTTTAATTTGCTCCAGGTAGGCAGTCAAACCACCTTCGTTAGATAGTACAGGGAGATTATTATTTATTGTCATATTTATAATATGTTTATTTAATTAACTATAATTATATTTCAATATTTTATTTGTTAGTATTTCTTAGTAATTTTAGAATATTTTCAAGTTCATGTGGCAAAATTGAGGAAAAATTCATTTCTTCATTAGTTTTGGGGTGAATAAAGCCTAATGTTTTTGCGTGAAGAAATTGTCTATTTAATTTATAAATTTTATCTTTTAAATTATTATCAATATTCTTCAGTTTTTTGTATTTTTTTTTATATTTTTCATCACCAACTATACTATTGCCCTTATGGTTCATGTGAACTCTTATTTGATGAGTTCTACCTGTTTCTAATCTACATTCTACTAAACTTAGTGTAGGGGTTTTGTCATTTTCAAAGACCTCTAAAGTTTTAAAGTTAGTGATCGCTCTTTTACCTTTAGAATGACTAACTTCCATCATTTGTCTATTTTTTGAACTTCTAGTTATAAAGGTATCAATTTTTCCTGAAGAAGGTCTAAGTTTTCCCCATATTAATAATTGATAAATTCTTGTAATTGAATGTTTATTAAACTGAGAAGATAGATTTTCATGTGTCTCATTATTTTTTGCTATAACAATTAATCCTGAAGTATCTTTATCTATTCTATGAACTATCCCAGGTCTAAGTTCATCATTAATATTAGAAAGAGCACTTTTATTATAATGGATTAAAGCATTAACCAAAGTATTTTCATAGTTACCGGCCCCTGGATGCATAACAATACCCGCAGGTTTATTGATGACTATTAAATCTTTATCTTCATAAATTATATCTAATTTGAAATTAAAAGGTTTAAGAGAGACTTTTTTAGGTTTTGGAATTTGAAGAACAAGCTTATCACCTTCAGATACTTTTTTAGATGGACTTTTAACTATTTTTCCATTTAGTTTTAATTTTTGATTTAAAATTAAATTTTTAATTCTAGTTCGACTGATAAGTTGCTCTCTTTTGTTAATAAAAATATCAACTCGAAGATTGTTTTCTTTTGTTTCAACAATTAAATTAATGTTTTTTTCCATAAAATGTAATATTAATACTAAATGCGCTTGTAGCTCAACTGGATAGAGCGCCTGACTTCGGATCAGGAGGTTCTGGGTTCGACTCCTAGCAGGCGCACCA
>NHFH02000003.1 GCA_002170275.2 Candidatus Pelagibacter sp. TMED106
GTTCACCGGGATGGCTTGGCGGTAGCGCCTAAAACGACGAGCCAAAACTACTAAATTTCTGGGCGAAAGCCTAGAAATTTATGTGGTTCTCCTCCAGAAAAAAAAAGTCAATAAATAAAAAGCAATTACTCCAACAAAATAGTTCCATTCTAAACCATGTTTGAAGTGAGTATTGCCTTTAGCTATTAAAATAGGCAAACTTAAAACAGCAACAAGTCCTAACACTGAAACTAAAAATATTTTTAAATAAAGAATTTTTTTATTTGTTATTCCTAATAGAATATTTTTAATTTTGTATAAATGATAAACTAGCATACCTTGTGCTACAATTTCAAAAATAATAAATAACAATAAAACAACTCTTCTAAAAAGTTTGTAAATTTGAATGTCAAATTTTATCCCTAAAAAAATTGAATGAATAATTAAAAATACAGCTGATAAAATCCCAAAAATTCTAAATTTGTATTTTAAATTTTCTGTTTTTTTCAAATGACACATTAAATGATTATTATAATTCCAATAAAAAATTAATAGAATACCAGTTAATATCATTGACGGTTTAAAAATTAAAAATTGAGGATATGTTCTTGAAGCTCTACTTATTGAAATGCTACCGTCCAAATAAGGGATGGTAAAACCAGACCTGCCAATTTGGTCTACTACGAAAATTGTATTTTCAAAGATGTGATAGTTTATGGAAATATACAAACAAAAATTTATCGCAAACAAAGGCAAAATAAATATCCATAAACTCAATTTACGAATTTGAGCTATTTCTTTCATTGTACTTGAAATTTATTTACGTTTATTTCTTTTTCTAGCTCTTCTTTTTTTCGATCCTATTTTTCTTCTGCCCCTATGTTTTTTTGGGTATCCCATATTTTGGCCTCCTTTTTTATATCTTAATTAAATAAACTTATATAAAGTTCAATTATACTCTTTTTATGAAAAAGTCTATAAACACGTTTTTAAAACATACAGCAAAGGATTTTCATAACCAATCGGTTAATCCGCCAGTAGTAAGAGCATCTACAATAATTTTTAAATCTTTACAGGATATACGTAAGATGCAAAAAAAATACAAGAAAGACCCTAGAGGAGGCCACTTTGATTACGGAAGACAAGGAACCTCCACTACTCATATCTTGCAAAAAATACTATCAGAATTAGAGGAAAGCTATCATACATTTTTAACTCCAACTGGATTTGGATCAGTTTTTTTAGCGATTTTTAGCGTAGTGCGTCCCGGAGACGAAATTTTAGTTGCTGATCCTGTTTATTTACCGACTCGTCTTTTTACAGAAACTTTTTTAAAAGATTTCAAAATTAAAACTAAATTTTATAATCCTCATGATTTAAAGACAATTTCACAAAATATAACAAGTAAAACAAAACTTATTTTTGTTGAAAGCCCCGGTAGTAACACTTTTGAATTTCAAGACCTATCAAATATTGTGAAAATTGCAAAAAATAAAAAAATTTTTACAGCTATAGACAACACTTGGGCAACACCATATTTTTTTAAACCAATCAAAATAGGCTTTGATATGTCAATAGTTTCTGCGACAAAATACTATTCTGGACATTCAGATGTAATGGGTGGAAGTTTAGCAGTAAATAAAAAAGCTTTTAAATATGTCGAACAGACTAATAAGATTACTGGTTTAAGATTAAGTCCAGACGATGCATATTTAATTTTAAGAGGTTTAAGAACTCTAGATATTAGATTAGAAAAACATCAATCTAATGCAAAAAAAGTAGCTGCATTTCTATCTAAAAACAAAAAAATTACATTGCTTTATCCTTATAAAAAAGATTCTTTCAATTTTAGAATGTGGAAAAAGTATTATAAAGGAGCATCTGGGCTGATGGGATTAAGAATTAAAGTAAAAAATAAAAATTCAATTAAAAAATTTATTAATTCTTTAAAATTATTTGGATATGGTTATAGTTGGGGAGGTTTTGAAAGTCTGGCATTGCATCAAGAAATAGTAGAAAGAGGTTACAGAAGTTACCTTAATCTTAAAAAAGATGAACATATTGTTAGACTTCATATTGGCTTAGAAGACGCTAAAGATCTTATTAGTGATCTAAAAAATGCTATGAAGCATATTAAATAACATGTCAGAAAGATTTATTAATAACAGATTAACCCTCATAGTTCTTATCTCTGCCTGTATTGTGATAATGATTTCTATGGGTCTTAGACAGACTTTTGGTTTATTTTTTCAGGCTTTTGAAGAAGGGTTAGGCTGCACTCGGACAGAATTTGGTTTAGCAATCGGAATTCAAATGATCTTTTGGGGAATGTTTTCACCTTTGTTTGGATTAGTAGCTGATCGATTTGGAGGAAACAAAGCAGTATTTATTGGATTTTTAATTTTTGGAGCCGGCATATACATGCTTTATTCAGGGCCTAATACAGGTATTTTTTTTCAAATAAGTTTAGGAGTTTTAATTGGAATTGCCCTAGGAGCTACAGCAATAAGCGTTCCAGTATCAGAGGTAAGTAAACATTTCCCAAATGAAAAGAGAACAATCGCAGCAGGAATGGTAACCGCAGCAGCTTCAGTTGGCTATTTTATTGCTCCTCTTTTTACAAAATATTCTTTAGGAGAATTTGGCTGGGAAGAGACTTTAAGATTTTTTCTTTATTTTATTCTTGTGGGTTCCTTAGTTTCTCTTTTCATATTTGCTCCAAAAAAACTAACTGATCAAAATCAATCAATTGTAAAAAATCAAACATTTTTTGAAGCTCTTAGAGAAGCTTGCTCTCACAGGGGATATGTTTTACTTAATGCTGGTTTTTTCGTTTGTGGCTTTCAAATAACACTAGTAGCTACACATATCCCAGGATATATGCAGGAAAGAGGAATGGGGGGCTGGTCAGCAACAATAATTTTGGCACTTATAGGATTATTTAACATTATTGGAACATTAGGTATGGGTTATTTAGGAACTAAGTATAGAAAAAAAAATTTACTCTGTCTTCTTTATGCATTAAGAGCTTTAGCTATAGCAATTTTCATTTTTTCACCTCCTTCAAATACAATGTCTATTGTTTTTGGAATTACATTTGGCTTACTTTGGCTATCTACCGTGCCACCTACGAATGGAATAGTGGCTCAAATTTTTGGAACTAAATATTTGAGTTCACTTTTTGGGATTGTATTTTTAAGCCATCAAGTTGGAGCGTTTATAGGGGCCTATCTAGGAGGCTATTTTTATGATCAATTTGGTTCTTATGATTACGCATTTTACATGGCTATAGCCCTTTCTATATTTGCTACGATTGTTCATTATCCTATAAATGAACAGCCGATTAAAAGACAAGCGGCAACAACTTAAAGTTGTACTTAGAGTCTGAACTAGAATCAAAAAGGAATCAAAACAAGAACATCCATAATTATTGAATTTGATTTGTGGATAATTATTTATTTCATTGTAATTTTTATCATTAATTTTAATAGTATCGTAACAAAGGAGATAAAATGTTTTCAAAAGAATTAAATAAAAAATTAGATCAATACCATTTGCTAAATCACCCTTTCTACAAGTCATGGAATGAGGGAAAATTAAATAGAGAAATAATCAAAGACTATGCGGAACAATACTACCAACATGTAAAAGCATTTCCGAGATACATTAGTGCAACTCACTCTTTATGTGAAGATATAGAAAAAAGAAAAATTCTTTTAGAAAACTTACAAGATGAAGAGCATCCAGAGGGTGATCACCCAAAACTTTGGAAAAATTTTGCTCTATCAGTTGGTGCCAACGAAAGGGAAATCGAAAAAGTAAAGAAATATCAATTTACAAAAGATTTAATTGATAATTTTTTTAAACAAGCAAGATTATCTTATGCTGAAGGATTAGGCTCTTTATATACTTATGAGCGACAAGTCCCTGAAATTGCTGAAACAAAAATTCAAGGTTTAAAAAAATATTATGGAGTAAGCACTAAAAAAGGTTTAGAGTTTTTCGAAGTTCATAAGGCTGCTGATATTCACCACAGAAAAGAATGTGAAAAGTTATTAGATAGCATGTCTAAAAGCGAACAAGAAAAGGCTGAGAAAGCCGCTCTATCTACAGCTAAATATTTGTGGAATTTTCTTTCTGGTATGTCAGAAAAACACAATTTGATGGCTGCTGCATAATTTTAGATTAAAAATTAAAAGATAATTCCTTTAAGATTTTATAATATCGACTATAACTATCTTAATGGATGGTAGTAGAAGAAACGAAATTGACTTTCTTAGAGCAATATCTGTACTATCCGTTATTACATTTCATATTGATAAAGAAATTTTCCCACTCGGTTATTTAGGAGTAGATCTATTTTTTGTTATTTCTGGATATTTGATAACTAGAAATATAATAAAGAGTTATCAAAACAAAAGTTTTTCTTTTAAACAATTTTATTTAAAAAGAATTAGAAGAATTCTTCCTGCGTTATTAGTAGTTCTTCTTACGACTTTTTTATCAGCTATTTTTATTTTACTGGTAGCAGATTCTCAGAAATTTTCAGAAAGTATATTAACAACTTTATTATTTATATCTAATTTTTATTTTTGGATTACCGGTGGTTATTTTTCATCAAGTGATGAATTAAAGCCCTTACTGCATCTTTGGTCATTAAGCGTAGAAGAACAATTTTACTTATTTTTTCCTTTATTTTTAATATTAGTATTTAAAATTTTTAAAAGTTTAAAAGTTAGATTGCTTTGTATTCTTATCACAATAGCAGCGTCTTATTGGATAAATATTATTTTTATTTCAAAAGGTCATAATGATCCAATATTTTTTCTTTTTCCAGCTAGAGCCTGGCAATTTGGTCTAGGTGCATTTTTTGCATTTCTCCCTAATTTAAAAATTAAAAATATTTTCTATGATAGCTTGTATTTAATTATAGCTTTAGGACTGATAATATTAAATTTTAATATCACCTTAAAAGGCTTACCAGCTGGAACTTTACTATCACTAGGAACAGTTATGGTGCTTTTTAAATTGCATAATCAAAAAAATGTTTTCTCTAATTTTTTTAATATTAAAATTTTGATCTACGTAGGGTTAATTTCTTATTCTTTATATTTGTGGCACTGGCCAATAATTTCTTTTTTGAAATATATAAGTATAGGAAAAATTTCACTTACTAATATCTTTTTAGCACTATTTCTAACTTTCTCGTTTGCCATATTAAGTTGGAGGTATGTTGAACAGCCGTTCATAAAATCCCTGCCCACTAAACAAGTTTTAATTTATGTTTTTTTATCGTATTTTGTTTTAACTTTATTGAGTTTAATAGTCTTAACTAGCAAGGACTTTCCTTCTAGATATGATAAATTTTCAAATAATTTAGCAAAAGCCATAGGATCTACCTATCATTGCTCTATCTTTGATTATAGAAAGTATGGTTATTCTTACTCTTGTATAATTAATAAAAAAATTAGAAAAAAACCGGAAATTATTTTATTTGGAAATTCTCATGCACATATGTATGGCTGGGGTTTAAAAGAAATTTTGATTAAAAAGCAACTGCAAGGCCTTACAGTTCCTCTTAACTCATGTTTACCTTTTGCAGATTTAAATATTTCTAAAAAATGTTTATTTAAAGCTGAGACTTACCTCAATACAATTATAAAGGATCAAAATATTAATACTGTGATAATAGGATTTACTTGGTATGTAGATGATTTAATAGATTTAAATGGGAAAACAATTAATGACGCCGATTATTCGGAAAGAATAAAATCAATTGATAAATTGATTTTAAAACTCAATAATAAAGGAAAAAAAGTTTATCTTTTAGGCCCTATAGAAACACCTCAACAAGAATTAGCTTCAGTTTTAAGCAGAGAAATAGCTTTTAAAAAAGTTAAAAATTATGACTTATCAGTAAAAAAGGAAAATTTTTATTCAAAATATAAAGTTCCTTTGAATTATTTTTCAAAAAAAATGAAAAAAAATTTCTTATTACCTCATGAGATATTATGTGATAACAAAAAGTGTTATTTTGCAGATAAAAATGGATCTTACTTTTCAGATACAAATCATTTAAGTTTTTATGGATCTTCAAAAATGAAATCACTATTTAACTTTTAAAGTAATTGTAATTTGTAATTTTTTTTGATTAATTGCTCTTATGAATAAAAATAATGAATACCTATGGGATGATAAAAAACCTACCGCTCAAATGTTAGGAAGGTGGCAGCCATGGCATGCTGGTCATCAGAAACTATTTGAAGAAATATTAAAAAAAACTGGTCAAGTGAATATAATGGTTAGAGATGTTCAGGGCGTCGATGATAATCCTTTTGATTTCGAAACTGTTAAAAAAAACATATCTGATGCTTTACAGGATTATAAAAATAGATTCAAAATTACTTTAGTTCCCAACATTACTAATATTTGTTATGGTAGAGGAGTAGGCTATAAAATTGAAGAAATAGTATTAGACGAAAAAACACAACAAATTTCTGCAACTAAAATTAGAGAACAGATGAGAAAAGACGGAAAACTCAAATAGATGAGAGCTGTTCTCACTTGACCTAGTAGTAAGTCAAATATATACAATATAAATTCGAAGGGAAAACTACTCAAATGATCTATAACAACCCATTTTCAGGATTATCAGTTTTGGTGTCACCTATAGCCATGCAAGTATTTGTTATTGCTATGATTGGATTGGTGGTGCTAGGAACTATTATGGATATGATCCATAAGAAAAACGTAAAATATTTTTTTAACAATGCAAAAAAAGCTAAAAAAAATGCAAAAGTCGACTTAACATCTGCTCAACGAACGGCTGTAATTCTCAAAACAGTTGCACAAGATATTGCGACAACATCTGAACTAGGAAGAGGTAAAAGAAGAGTGGCTCATGTTCTAGGTATGTATGGTACAATTATTTTCTGGGTTACATCAGTATTCATGATTTTTTCTTATCCCTCATCAGGTTTAGACACTCCCTCAAGTTTAACAACAATGTGGCACTTAGGAGCTATGATGACTTGTGTAGGCGGATATTGGTTTTGGTTTTTTTTAAGAGTAGACGTTTCCGCGGAAGCTTATCCTTGGTATAGGATAATTAAGGCAGATTTATTTGTTTTAGCATTACTTGCTTGTTCAACATTTGGTCTAGCATGGTCATATACTCAATTTTCAAATATGATTGGGTTAAGTTATTTATTTTTAATTTTATATATAACTTCAAATTTAGTTTTATTTGGAGGTGTTTATTGGTCAAAGTTTGCTCATATGTTTTATAAGCCAGGTGCTGCAATTCAGAAAAATCTTGCTGAAGCTGATGGATCTAGAGACAATTTGCCACCACCAGCTGATGCACCAGAACAATTTGGATTAGGGATAAAAAGAGAAGAACCGAAGCATTATTAAAAAAATTATGATAAGAAACTTTAAAGGGAAAAAATAAAAAATATGTCAACTTTTGTATATATGACTAGGTGCGATGGATGTGGACACTGTGTAGATATTTGTCCATCTGACATTATGCATATTGATGAAACTATTAGGAGAGCTAAAAACATAGAGCCAAATTTTTGTTGGGAATGTTATTCATGTGTTAAAGCATGTCCAAACCATGCAATTGATGTAAGGGGATACGCAGACTTTGCTCCAATGGGACATAGCGTTAGAGTAAGAAGAGAAGAAGAAAAAGGAACAATTTCATGGAAAATCAAATTTAGAAATGGAACGGAAAAAGACTTTGTTTCCCCTATAACTACAAAACCATGGGGTAAATTTATTCCAAAATTAGCTGAAGCAGATAAACCGAGGCAAGGGGAAATGAATTCTCAAATTCTTTACTCAGAGCCAGAAGGATTAAATACAAAACAAGATTTACCAACCATAAACAAAGATTCATTTAAAAAAGGTGTTTATTATTAATGCCGAAAAATAAAATAGTTCACGAAAATTGTGACGTGCTTGTTGTAGGCGGCGGTATGGCTGGAACCGGTGCAACTTTTGAAGCTAGACATTGGGGGAGAGATTTAAAAATTATCTGCGTAGAAAAAGCTAACATAGATAGAAGTGGAGCGGTAGCACAAGGATTATACGCGATAAACTGCTATATGGGAATGCGATGGAATGAAAATCAACCAGAAGATCATGTAAGATATGCTAGAAATGATTTGATGGGATTAGTAAGAGAAGATTTAGGTTATGATATGGCTCGACACGTTGACTCTACAGTACATATGTTTGACGAATGGGGTTTGCCAATGATGAAAGATAAAAAAACTGGCAGATATCAAAGAGAAGGTAAGTGGCAAATTATGATACACGGTGAAAGCTATAAACCTATTGTCGCTGAGGCAGCAAAAAAATCTGCTGATAAAATTTATAACAGAATAATGGTTACTCATTTATTAATGGACGAAAATAAAAAAAATCGTGTTGGCGGAGCAGTTGGCTTTAATATGAGAACAGGTGATTACCATGTTTTTAAAGCAAAAACTGTAATAGTAGCTGCAGGCGGAGCATCTCATATTTTTAAACCTAGAGCAGTTGGAGAAGGCATGGGGAGAACTTGGTATGCCCCTTGGAGTAACGGATCAGCTTACGCTCTTCCAATAGCTGTGGGAGCTAAAATGACACAAATGGAAAATAGAATTGTGTTATGTAGATTTAAAGATGGATACGGTCCAGTAGGAGCTTATTTTCTACATTTAAAAACTTACACTCAAAATGCTAATGGAGAAAATTATGAAAAAAAATGGTACGACAAGACCAAAGAGCTTGTAGGGGAGTATATTGATCATCATCCAACACCTACTTGTTTAAGAAATCATGCTTTTATCCAAGAAGTTATGGCTGGCGGCGGACCAATTCACATGGTTACAAAAGAGGCATTTCAAGATCCTCATTTAGAAACAGTAGGCTGGGAAAATTTTTTAGGCATGACTGTTGGTCAAGCAGTTGTTTGGGCTTCTCAAAATATTGATCCAAAGTATACAAATCCAGAATTAACTACTTCTGAACCTTATGTTATGGGTTCCCACGCTACTTGCTCTGGTGCTTGGGTAAGTGGACCTGAAGATATATCTCCACCAGAATATTTTTGGGGTTATAATAGAATGACAACAGTAGATGGTTTATTTGGAGCTGGCGATACAGTCGGTGGGAGTGCACACAAATTTTCTTCAGGGTCATTTACCGAAGGAAGACTTGCAGCAAAAGCGGCTATTAAATACATACAAGATAAAAAAGCCGAGGAAATTAAAGTAAGTGATAAACAATACAATGATTTAAAAGAAGTTATTTATAAACCATTAGATAATTATACAATTGGAAGAAATGAAATTACTGGAGGGACAGTTTCACCAAGTTACATTTCTCCGATCCAAGGTCTACAAAGACTTCAGAAAATAATGGACGAATACGTAGGTGGAATAACAGCTAATTACATGACTAATGATAATTTATTAAAAAAAGGATTAGAATTATTAGATTGGCTTCAAGAAGATCTTGAAAATGTTGGAGCAGAAGATTATCACCAATTAATGAGAGCGTGGGAATTAAAACACAGAACTTTGACGTCACAATGTGTAACTGAGCACACATTATTTAGAGAAGAAACACGTTGGCCAGGTTATTACTATAGGGGAGATAAATTAAAACTTGATGATGAAAATTGGCATTGTTTAACAGTGTCTAGAAGAGATCCTAAAACAGGTAAATTCACACTAGAAAAAATGCCAGTTTATCATATCGTTGGAGACGAAAAGAAACAGAAAGCTTCCTAAGATACTTTAATGAATTTGTTAGAAAAAAGTGATGATGAAATCATTAAGATCGCTAGTCCCATTTGGTCTAATCTTGTTAAATCTTCTAATATAAAAGATTACGGAGGCTTTACGAAAGACTTCTCTTCTCAAATGCTTTACGGAGCAAATGAAGTTGAGCTCGGAAAACAGTGGGCAAGCAATAAACTACTTACAAGTCTTTCAGAAAAACAAGAGGTTATGGGGTGTATACGAAGGGACAACTTTATTACGGTTTTGTATAAGCAAAAAAGCAATACTGTTAAGGGAGAATTTTTAGGTAGATTGGTTTTAGGAATTGAAGGCGATTCAGTAAAAGTATTCGGNGCAACAATTTATTAATATTGACAAGATCTNTTTTCANGCATACTTAGAAGTATGCTGGAAATTTATCTTCCNATNGCNCAAGTCAANNTAGANATCTTTTTATTANTATTCTTAAGTTTAGCTGTTGGAGTATTATCGGGATTATTTGGAGTTGGCGGAGGCTTTTTAATGACGCCGTTTTTAATATTTATGGGAATACCTCCAATCTATGCAGTTCCAAATGAGGTAAATAATATATTAGCTACATCTGTATCTGGATCTCTTACTCACTGGTATAAAGATACATTAGATTATAAAATGGGATTAATGATTGTTTCTGGTGGTGTACTAGGAACAATTTTAGGAATAGCAACTTTTACATTTTTTTCTGATATTGGAAAAATAAGTATAATAATTTCATTATTATATATGTATCTACTTGCAATAGTTGGAACTTTAATGTTAATCCAAACTTATAAAGAAAAAACCCTTCAAAGTAAAAAAATTTCTATTAAACAAAAACTACATGAACATAATTGGCTTCAGGGTTTACCCATTAGAATGAGGTTCNCTAAATCTAAATTATATGAAAGTGCTTTGACTCCTATTTTATTAGGTTTAGTAGTTGGTTTTGTTGCGGCAATGATGGGTATCGGCGGTGCGTTTTTAATGGTTCCTGCTATGATTTATATAGTTGGAATGCCAATTAAATTAATACCAGGAACTTCATTATTCGTTACTATATTTATAAGTGCAATTGTAACTGTGCTTCATGCATTTAACTATGGTTCAATCGATCTATTTTTAGTTATCCCATTAATAGCCGGATCTATAATAGGAGTTCAGCTTGGTCAAAAACTTGGGCAGTTCTTNGATAGCACCGAATTAAAATCTTTATTTGCAATGCTATTAATTTCAGTTGCTATTGCTATCGGTTATGATTCATTCTTTAGAGATAAAACAATTGAAGATTCAAATGTAAAAATAGTAAACACTGATTTAAATATATTAGCAGACTTTATATTAAAATTTTCAAATGATGCTCCTTTTTTATATGGTGCCTTAGCAATAATTTTAGCAATTTCACTTGGAGCTTTAGCTGCTTTAGCAAGAAAAATTTTAAGTCCTATTGCCAAAAGATTATTAAGTGATTTTAGAAAAAAAGACCAAAAGAAAGAAAGTGATATTAAGTTTCCAGAAAAATAATAATTTTATGCACTTCTGTAAAGTTTTGTCATTACAAATTCTCTGTGCCCTAAAGCTTCAGCGCAAGTCAGTCTACCATTAGCCACTCTAAGCATAGTTTTAATAAGCTCATCTCCAGCTTGAGATAAGTTCATTTCTCTAGATAAAATTTTTGAAACATCACAATCTACATGCTCTTTCATTAATTTTGCTGTCAAAGGATTAGCGGTAAGTTTAACAACTGGCTCTATAGGATTACCTATAATATTTCCTTGTCCTGTTGGAAATAAATGAATATTGAATCCTCCTGCCGCTTGTAAAGTTACACACTCAGCTGCAGCAGACGAGGTATCCATAAAATATAACCCTTTTCCTTTTTGTGGTTCTTCAGCAGGTTCCAAAACATCAATAAATTTTAAATTTCCAATTTTTTGAAAATTTCCAAAAGCTTTTTCCTCTATAGTGGTTAGTCCACCCGCTATGTTACCTGCTGTTGGTTGACTCTCAGAGAGATCATCTGTTGCTTCTTTTAAAATAAAATCATTGTAAGCATTCCAAGTTTTCATAAATTTTTCTTTTGCTTCTGGTGTTGCGCCTCTAGCCGCGCAAACTTTTTCTGCACCAGTCAATTCTGAAGTTTCACCGAAACATAAATGAACACCAAAAGGCTCTAACTTTTCCATTAAATTACCTACCGTTGGATTAGATGCTAAGCCAGATGTTGTATCTGATTCCCCGCATTTTACAGATATCCATAAATCACTTAGAGGACACTCTTCTCTTTGTTTTTCAGATGCCCATTGAGAAAATTCTTGAGCTTTTTTTGATGCTTTCATAATTGTACCAATGTCTCCAGTTCTTTCTATATGAAAGCCTTCAACAGGTTTTCCGGTTTTTGCTATTGCGTCAACTATTCTTTTTGTCCATTTAGGCTCAATACCTATGACAATNACTGCAGCAACATTTGGATTTTTACCAGTACCAATCATAGTTCTAAAATGTAATTCAAGGTCAGCTCCAAATTGTAATCTTCCATATGAATGTGGTAAAGCTATAGTTCCCTTGATGTTGTTTGCAACTGCTTCTGCGCAAGCGTTTGAAATATCGTCGACGGGAAGAATGATTACGTGATTTCTTGTTCCAGCTCTACCATTTTCTCTTTTGTAACCTAAAAAGGTTTTAGGGATATCCATTAAATTACCATTTTTTTGTTTTGACATTATGAACGTGAACATGATCACCTTTGTTTATAGACTTGACTACTTTTCCTATATCATGACCATATTTTAATATTGTATCGCCTTCTTTGAGATCTTTCAGGGCAATCTTATGGCCTAAAGGCACTTCATTAATAGAGCTTATTTTTACTGTTTTATCATTTTCCATGATCCAGGCACTACATTCTTGCCCTTTTTTAGTTTTTTCAATAACTACAACTCCCACGTTGTCTTTTTCGTCATGAATGATCAGGTCGGGCTGTGACATAAAATATTTAATGGATATAGACTAAATTTTGATATATTGGAAGAGAGATTTTAAAAAAAAACAAACTTCAGGATTAATAATGAGCAAAATGACTACAGAAGAAGCTTTTATCAAAGTTTTACAAAGACATGGCATTGAGCACGCTTTTGGAATAATTGGCTCTGCTTTCATGCCAATATCCGATTTATTTCCGAAAGCAGGAATTACATTTTGGGATGTAGCTCACGAAACTAATGGNGGNTTAATTGCTGANGGCTACACNAGAGCNACAGGNAANATGTCNATGGTNATNGCTCANAANGGACCNGGTATNACNGGANTNGTNACNCCNATNAAAACNGCNTATTGGAATCATACNCCTTTACTATTAGTTACTCCTCAAGCAGCTAACAAAACTATGGGCCAAGGTGGTTTTCAAGAAGTAGAACAAATGAATTTATTTAAAGACATGGTTTGCTACCAAGAAGAGGTGAGAGACCCAACCAGGATCGCTGAGGTTCTCAATAGAGTAATAGAAAAAGCAATAAGGGGTTCAGCACCAGCTCAAATAAATGTCCCAAGAGATTATTGGACTCAAGTAGTAGACATAGAGATCCCACCTATTGTAAGATTAGAGAGGCAAGCAGGAGGAACTGAAGCAATTGTAAAAGCAGCAAAACTTTTATCTGAAGCAAAATTTCCGGTTATACTTTCTGGAGCAGGAGTAGTTATAGGCGATGCTATTGAAGATTGTAAAAAATTGGCAGAAAAATTAGATGCCCCAGTTTGCTCTGGATATCAGCATAACGATAGTTTTCCAGGAAGTCATCCATTAGCAGTAGGACCATTAGGTTACAATGGTTCAAAAGCTGCAATGGAACTTATATCTAAAGCAGATGTAGTTCTAGCACTAGGGACTAGATTAAATCCATTCTCAACTTTACCAGGTTACGGAATAGATTATTGGCCTAAAAGTGCAAGTATTATTCAAGTTGATATGAATTCAGACAGAATAGGTTTAACAAAAAAAGTTACCGTAGGTATTTGTGGAGATGCAAAACTTGTTACACAACAATTGATAAGTAAACTTTCATCAAAAGCCGGAGACTCTGAAAGACTAAAAAGGAAAGATTTAATTCACCAAACTAAATCAGCATGGTTACAAAAATTATCAAGCTTAGATCATGAAGACGATGACCAAGGCACTGTATGGAATAAAGAGGCCAGAGAACGAGATAAAGACAGAATGTCTCCGAGACAAGCATGGAGAGCTATACAAGCGGGAATGCCTAAGGATGTGATTATTTCAAGTGATATCGGAAACAATTGTGCAATCGGAAATGCTTATCCAACGTTTGAAAAAGGAAGAAAATATTTGGCGCCTGGTTTATTTGGTCCTTGTGGATATGGTTTCCCTGCAATTCTTGGAGCAAAAATAGGTTGTCCAAAAACACCTGTAATAGGATTTGCAGGAGACGGAGCTTTCGGAATAAGCATGAATGAAATGAGTTCTTGTGCAAGGGAAGAATGGCCTGCGATTACAATGGTTATTTTTAGAAATTATCAATGGGGAGCTGAAAAAAGAAATTCTATTTTGTGGTTTAATGACAATTTTGTGGGAACTGAACTAGATTTAAAACTAAGTTATGCAAAAGTTGCGGATGCATGTGGATTGAAAGGCATTACAGTTAAAACAATGGAAGAATGTACTAAAGCAATCAAACAGTCATGTGAAGATCAAAAAAAGGGAATTACAACATTTATTGAAATTATTTTAAATCAAGAATTAGGAGAACCTTTTAGAAGAGATGCGATGAAAAAACCCGTTAAGGTAGCTGGGGTAAGTAAGTCAGATATGAAACCTCAAAAAAATCTAGCTAATTAAAGTCTTAACCGATCCGATTTTCTCAATTTTGCCAATAAACAAACCTTTATTATTCAGAGGAACTACACCAATAGAAGATCCAGTAAAAACGTAGAAATCTTTATTCAAAAATACTTTGTCTCTTTTCAATTTTGTTAAAACAAACTTTAAAGAGTTAAGAGGGTTTTTGAATACTGTATTGGTATTTCCATAGACAATCTTATTTAATTTTTTGTTAAGCATCGTAGTTTTCAAGTTTTTAATATTTATTCTTTTATTTTTTATTTGTTTACCAATAATAAATTTTACATTAGCTCCAAAATCACTACATAAATCACCAAATGATTTTATACCCTTTTTTCTTTGTCTATAACCAACAACTTCAATAGCAGGCGCTATACTTACGATGTATTTTTTTAAATTATTTGTTGTAACTATTTTGTTTAAAGAAAAAAAATTTTTTTTTATTTTATAAACAACTTCTAATTCAATACCAAGAGTGTAATTGTTTGTTTTTACTTTTTTTCCACTTTTTAAAAAATTTCTTTTGTAAACTGCTGCATAAAACGGCTCTTTTTCACCAAGTTTTTTTATTACCGCAATAGCAGTACCAGCAGCTTTAAATCCAATAATTGGTTCTTTGACTTTACTTTCACATAATTTTCTAAATTTTTGGGCATTTGATATTTTTTTAGTTAAATAAATTGGCAATGGTTTTATTATTTTGTTTTTTAAAAATGCCTTTACTATTTTATTTGAGTAATTATCTAATTCTTTTTTTTTCATTTCTTTAAATCTAAAACAGTTGCTGGATCTAATTTAATATTAAACCAATTTAGTCTAATATCCAAATGTGGTCCAGTTGATCTACCAGTTTTTCCAACGGTTCCAACTACTTGGCCTTTTTTAATTTTTTGCCCATTATTGACATTTATATCTTTCATATGCATGAACAGAGTGCTAATTCCATGACCATGATCAAAAATAATTGTACCTCCAGTAAAGTATAAGTCTCTTTCCGCAAGAGTGACCGTACCATCCAACATTGCTTTTACTGGCGTTCCTTCTGGAGCATGAAAATCTATACCATAATGAGGTCTTCTTGGTTTTCCATTTAAAATTCTTTGGCTTCCATAAACTCCTGTAATTATAAAGTCATCAATTGGAAGGCTAAATTCTTCTTTAAAAAAAGATAGATTACTGTTTATAGCTCTTGCCTTACCAATTAATTTATTATCTTTTTTTATACGATCATATACTTCAGGCGGCGGTGTTACCTGCTTTGGAGGCAATCCATCTATCCTCTGTATTTTATATTTTTTTTTAAATACTTTCTTTTCTATTATTCTTGTTTCTTCTCGATCAACTATTTTGATTAAAATATTGTTTTTTCTGTCTCTTCCTATTCCAAACACAAAATAACCATCTTCGGTTACTTTAACTTTAGTTTTGTCAATTAAAACTTTTGAACCAGGATTTGTTTTGCCTAAAATGAAAGACCCTTGTTTAAATTCTCCTTGAAATTCAGCTGAATTTAAATTTAAAGGTATTAAAAATAAAAATGTTATTAATTTTATTATTTTGCAGTCCATCCGCCATCAACTAATAGTGAAGTCCCTGTAATCATAGAGGCAGCATCCGATGCTAAAAAAACAACCGCTGAAGAGATTTCAGACATTTCTGCAAATCTTCCAAGGGGAATACTATTTAAAACCTCTCTTTTAAATTTTTTGTTTTTTAAAAACTTTTTGGTCATTGGTGTAATTACAAAAGTAGGAGCTATAGTATTAACTCTTATGTTATATTTGGCCAAGTCTATCGCCATACCTTTTGTAAGACCTTCTATACCAAATTTTGTCATATTATAAACACTTCTAATAGAGCCGCCTACATGACCCATTTGTGAGGACATATTAATAATAGCACCACCTATTTTTTTTCTATTTTTAGCAACTATCATTTTATTAGCCACTAAATTTGCTACATTAAAAGCAGCTTTAATATTAATATTTACTATTTTGTCCATATTATTTTTTTTAACTTCTAAAAAATGCTCTGGAATATTTGTGCCTGCATTATTAATTAAGATATCGATTTTTGTTTGTTGATTTATTATCTCTTTAATTCTGTTATAATTTGTTAAATCACATACATAAGTTTTACACTTAACTTTCTTTTTTTTCACTATTTTTTCTAAATTATTTAGATCTTTTTCAGTTCTGCTTATTAAAATTAAATTTGAACCAGCTTCTGCTAACGCAAGAGCACATGCTTTGCCTAAGCCTTTCCCAGCACCAGTAATTAAAGAAAACTTATTTTTTAAATTATATTTTTTTAAATACATTTTATAAAATTAATTTAAGATCAGTGTATATTAAATCTAAAGCAACTAAGAGTATAGCAAATAAACCTAACCAACCAATCCATTTATATTTTTCTATCCATTTTGCTATAATGTTAGCTGCAAAAGCCATTAAAGCTATTGATAAAGTAAGTCCAAATACTAATAACATAAAGTGCCCTTTTGCTGCACCAGCTACACTTAAAACATTGTCTAAGCTCATAGTAATATCAGCCATCATTATTGTAAAAATAGCTTTACTAAAAGAACTGTTGTCAACTTTAATATCTTTTTTGTTTGCTTCTCCCTTTATGATGTCAACATAAAGCTTATAACAAATATACAGAAGGAGAATACCACCAATTAATCTTAACCCCGTTATCAATAATAAATAAGACGTTATAAGTGTAAAAAGTATTCTTAAAATAACAGCTGCACTTATTCCCCAAAAAATTATTTTTTTTCTTTTACTATGGTCAAATTTCGAAGCGACCATACCAATAATAATCGCATTATCCCCAGCTAGGATTAAATCTATAAAAATAATTTGAGTAAAAATAAATATTTCTTCGTTCATTTTTTTTGATTGTTTAAAATATATTCTGCACCTTTTTCTGCTATCATAATAGTAGGGGCGTTCGTATTTCCCGAAGTTATATTTGGCATTATTGATGCATCTATTACTCTTAGATTCTCTATTCCATGAACATTTAGCTTATCATTTACTACTGAATTTTCATCTCTACCCATTTTACATGTCCCAACTGGATGAAAGATTGTTTGAGTAAATTCACTTCCAGCTTTCACAAGTTCTTCATCGCTTTTTATGTGTAGGCCAGGTCTATATTCTTCTGGTTTGTATTTTTTAAAAGTTTCTGTTTCTAACATAATTTTTCTAACTAGCCTCAATCCTTGGGCAGCGACATATCTATCATCTTGAGTAGATAAATAATTCATTTTTATTTTAGGATTGTCTCTACTGTCATTACTTATTATATCAATTTCTCCTCTACTAGTAGGCCTTATATTTGCTACGGTAGGTGTAATCCCATCAAAATCATGAAGTTTTGAAGCTCCTAATATGTCCGTGCTTATAGGCTGAACATGAAACTGTAAATTAGGCGTCTCTCGAGACGCGTCACTTTTTGCAAATCCACAAACTTGACTTGCACCCATAGTCATTGGCCCGCTCTGATTAAAAATATATTCTAATCCAATTAAAAAATTTCCAAACAAACTGTTTATCTTTCCATTTAATGATTTTAAATTTTTTACCTTATAAACAGGTCTAAACATTAAATGATCTTGTAAGTTTTTACCGACACCATTTAAATTCTGAACAATATTGATACCAAAATTTTTTAATTTATTTCCATCACCTATACCTGATACCTGTAAAAGGTGAGGTGAACCAATTGAACCGGCAGATAAAATAATTTCTTTATTTGCTTTTATAGAAATCAACTTATCTTTATAATAATAATTAATACCTTCTGCTTTTTTTCCATTAAAATTTATTTTTTGCACATGAGCATTAACTATTATTTTTAAATTTGGTCTTTTTTTTATCGGATTTAAATAACCTGAAGCAGCACTACACCTTAATTTTAATCCAAGTTTGCTATGAGTGGTAGTGAATTGAAAAAAACCAACTCCAGAATTATCTCCTGTATTAAAATCCTTTGTTTTTGGAATACCACATTCTTCAGCGGCATTAAGAAATTCTTCTAACATTTTTAAATTAATTTTTTTATTAGCGACCATTATAGGTCCATTATCATTATGAAACTCACTTTTACCTAGTTCATTATTTTCTGATTTTAAAAAATAAGGCAATACATCTTCCCAACCCCAATCTTTATTTCCTAGTTGTTTCCAGTTGTCGTAATCATTGCTTTGACCTCGTATCCAAAGAAGCCCATTAATAGAAGAACTCCCGCCTAAAGTTTTTCCTCTAGGATATCTTATAGATCTATTATTCATACTTTCATCTTTTTCAGTGTGGAAACACCAATCAACTTTAGGATTATGCATTGTTTTATAATAACCAACCGGTATGTGTATCCACGGATAAGTATCTTTTCCACCTGCTTCTAAAAGCAAAACTTTATTATTTTTATTTGCCGTTAATCTATTAGCCAGAACACAGCCAGCTGAACCAGCGCCAATCACTATGTAGTCAAATTCTTCCATATAATTTTACTTTATATGGTAGAAAAATATATTTTCCAACCTTACAATTACAACCATAGGTTTAAAGAGTAAAATTTGACTCTATCTGCTGGATCAAACATAATCTTTTTAATTAAAAAACAAAAACGGGGGAATAATGAGAAAATTATTAACTATTGTTTTAAGCTTAGCTGTATTTGTTGGTTTTTCAATGAGTACTGCAAACGCTAAAACTTTAAAATGTCAGACCGTTCTTAACACTAAAGCTGATGAAGTTAAAATGTTAAAGGACTTTACTGACACTGTAACAACACTTACTGATGGTTCACTAAAATTTGAAATTTTACCAGCAGGTGCTGTTGTAGGAGTAAAAGAAACTTTAGACGCAGTTGATAAAGGATTAATCGATTGTGGTTTTGCCTGGACACACTATTGGTCAGGTGACCATCCAGCAGCTATGTTATTTGGTTCGCCAGTAGCAGGTGGTGGAGTAGGTATTGACAATTTAGCATTTTTATCATGGTTTCAATACGGTGGTGGAAAGGAATTGTACGACCAATTATGGAAAGAAATGGGAAGAGACATAAAAGGATTTATGCTGCAACCGGTTGGACCAGAAGCTTTAGGCTGGTTTCCAAAACCAATTAAAGATATGGCTGACTTTAGAAAGTATAAATTCAGAACTCCTCCAGGAATTCCTGGTCAAACATATAAGGATATCGGTATAGCATCTGTAGCTATGGGTGGTGGAGATATTTTACCAGCATTACAAGCAGGAACTATTGATGCAGCAGAATGGTGTTGCCCTAAACCAGATTTAACATTTGGTTTCCAAAAAGTATTAAAACACTATTACCTACAAGGTTTACACCAAGTAGTAGTAAATGCTGA
>NHFH02000002.1:0-16766 GCA_002170275.2 Candidatus Pelagibacter sp. TMED106
AAAGGAGAGATGGCCGAGTGGTTTAAGGCGCACGCTTGGAAAGTGTGTGTATTGTCAAAGGTACCGTGGGTTCGAATCCCACTCTCTCCGCCATCAAATAAGGTAGGTTTTTTNAGGCTTATTTATTGTATTTAAATTTATTGCGATAAATAATTATGATCAATTTACAATAAAAAATGTTATAATTAATTTTTCCTAAAACTAAAAAAATGACAAATAAAACAACATATCAAGCAGACTCCATCAAGGTATTAAAGGGTTTAGAGGCTGTCAGAAAAAGACCTGGTATGTATATTGGTGATACAGACGATGGAACTGGATTACATCATATGGTTTATGAAGTAGTCGATAACTCAATAGATGAAGCATTAGCAGGTCATTGTAAAAATATAGATGTAAAGATCAATTCTGATGGAACAATTACTGTCAGAGACGATGGAAGAGGAATACCTGTTGATATTCACAAAGGTGAAAAAAAATCAGCAGCAGAAGTGATCATGACGCAATTACATGCTGGAGGGAAATTTGATCATGACTCATATAAAGTGTCAGGGGGTTTACATGGTGTAGGAGTTTCAGTGGTTAATGCATTGTCAGAAAAATTAAAATTAGAGATTGATAGAGATGGAAAAAAATATTTTATTGAATTTAAAAATGGAGATTCAAAAGCTCCTTTAAAAGTAGTTGGTAAATCTAAAGAAACTGGGACACAGATAACATTTTTACCTTCAAAAGAAATTTTTTCATCAATAAAATTTAATCCAAGTATAATTGTAAAAAGGATGCGTGAATTAGCATTTCTTAATAAAGGCATTAAAATAACAATAAATGATTTAAATCAAAAAAAAGAAAAAATAATTGAATTTAAATTCGAAGGTGGTGTTTTAGAATTTGTCGATTTTTTAGATGAAAAAAGAGAAAAATTATTAAATAAAACAGGAAATGATTTATTTAAAAAACCTATTTATATTGAAGGTAAAAAATCTAATATTGAAATTGAATGCTCATTGAAATGGAACGCAAGTTATTCTGAAGATATATATCCTTATACGAATAATATTCACCAAAAAGATGGGGGTACGCATCTTTTAGGTTTTAGAAGTGCCTTGACAAGAGTTATTAATAAATATGCCAATGAACATAATTTATTAAAAAAGAATAAGCTTACAATTTCAGGTGATGATATTAAAGAAGGTCTAACATGTGTGCTTTCAACAAAAATACCTGATCCAAAATTTTCATCTCAAACAAAAGATAAATTAGTTTCATCTGAAGTAAGAATGATTGTTGAAAATATAATTAACGAAAAATTGTCTATATGGTTTGATCAAAATCCATCTACGGCGAAAATAATTTTAGCTAAAGTTATGCAAGCTGCTTTAGCAAGAGATGTTGCAAGAAAAGCAAGAGAAAATGTAAGAAGAAAAGGTGCGCTTGAATTAAGTGGTCTTCCAGGAAAACTAGCTGATTGCCAAATCGGCAAACAAGAGGGTACAGAATTATTTATAGTTGAAGGAGACTCTGCAGGAGGTTCAGCAAAACAAGGTAGAAATAGAGCTAATCAGGCAGTTTTGCCCTTAAGAGGTAAAATTTTAAATACTTACGTTGAGGATGTTGTTGTTAAAAAAAATGGTAATAAAGATAACAATGAACATAGAACCAAAGCTTTAGCTAAAATGATATCTTCTAATGAAATAGTTACTTTAATTAATGCTTTGGGTTTAGATCCAAAAGTTCAAGATATAGACTTAAAAGATTTAAGATATGGAAAGATCATTATAATGACTGATGCAGATGTTGATGGGTCACATATTAGAGCTTTATTATTAACTTTTTTTAATAACAAACCTTTTAATAAATTGATTGAAAACGGACATGTGTATTTAGCTCAACCCCCTTTATTTAAAATTAATAAAGGATCAAAGGGTATTTATATAAAAGATGAAAAAGAATTAGAGGATTATATTCTTAAAAATAATAAAGATATAAAAAAAATTAAAAAAGGTAGCAAGGAATTTATCAAAAAGATTGATGAAGAAAAATCAAAAATGAGCATACAAAGATTTAAAGGTTTAGGAGAAATGAACCCAGAGGAATTATGGAGTACTACACTTGATCCAGAAACAAGAAATCTACTTCAAGTTAAATATTCAAAGGATTTAGAAAAAGATCAAAAACTTATTCATACATTAATGGGCAATGATGTTGCTTTAAGAAAAGATTTTATTGTTTCAAATGCTATTAATGTTCAAAATCTAGATATTTAATAATGAAGTTTTTTGAAACTTCAAAGTTTTTTTCACTTAAAAAATCAACCTATATTAATTTAAGATGGATTGGGATTTTTGGACAATTATCTACTCTTAGTTTGGTTTATTTTATTNTTGATTTTAAATTTAATTTTTTATTANCAAATGTAATAATTTTTTTTGGTATTTTCACCAATTTATACCTAGTTTATATATATAAAAAGACTCAATTATCAGATAGGTCAGCTTTTATTTTTTTAGTTATTGATATATTTCAACTTGGCTCATTAGTGTATTTAACAGGCGGTATTACAAATCCATTTATAATTTTTTTGATAATTCCAAGTGTTTTTTCCTCATCTAACCTAAGTTTAAAAACAAATATTTTACTTGTAAGTATTACAGTTGTTTCAATAATTTTTTTGACATTCTTTTATCAAGAGTTACCGTCTCCACTGNATAAACACTTTCACGTTGATCCTTATTATATTTATGCAATACCAACANCTTTAATTATAGCTTTAATTTTTATGAATTATTTTGCAATAAATTTTGGAATTGAGTCAAGATTGAGAAAAGAAGCTTTAAATAAAATGGAAGAAATTATGGCTAAAGAGCATGAGCTACTATCACTTGGTGGCCAAGCAGCTGCTGCCGCTCATTCTTTAGGGACGCCNTTCTCAACAATGAAGATTATTTCTAATGATTTATATGAACAATTCAAAAATGATATTGAGGTTAGAAAGGATATTGAATTACTAAATAGTCAAATAAAAAGATGTAGCGAAATATTGAAAAAGATAACATTAAATCCAGTAGTAGAAGATGATTTTATAGATAAGAATTTATCAATTTTAGAATACGTTAATGAAATTGTTAAATCATTTGAAGAAATCAGTTCAAAAAATTTTATAGTAAATCAAGATCAAAATTCAAATCCGATAGCCATTTTAAAGTCAATAGAGATAGTTTATGGTTTAAGAAATTTCATTGGAAATGCAAATAAATTTGCAAAGACTTCAGTATTTATAAATATAAAAAGTGATAGCAATTTTACAGAAATAAAAATTGAGGATGATGGAGATGGATTTCCTAAAGATGTACTTGGTAAAATTGGTGAACCATATATAAATTCAATTAAATCTTCAGAAAAATCAAAATCTGGATTAGGATTAGGAATATTCATTGGTAAAACATTATTAGAAAAAAATAACGCCGACATCCTTTGTAGAAATTCTGAAACTAGAAGTGGCGCTGAGGTAAATATTAAATGGAAAAATAAAGATTTAATGAATCTTTAATGAAGTTTATTTTTTGTTTTAAATAAATCTCCAAGTTCAGCAATCATTACATCTCCAAGCTCATTAACATCAGTTATTTTAATTGCTTTGTTGTAATATCTTGAAACATCATGACCTATTCCAATAGCTAAAATTTCTACATCAGTTTTTTTTTCTATAAATTCTACCATTTTTTTTAAATGTTTTTCTAAAAAATCTCCNGAGTTTACAGAAAGTGTGGAATCATCTACTGGTGCACCATCTGATATAACCATTAGAATTTTTCTTTCNTCTTTTCNNTTNTTAATTCTNTTNNAAGCCCANGATATTGCTTCACCATCNATATTTTCTTTTAACANNCCNTCTTTTAAGCATTAGTCCAAGATTATTTTTTGATTGTCTCCAGGGCGTATCTGCTCCTTTATAAATTATATGCCTTAAGTCATTAAGCCGACCCGGATTTTTAGGTTTATCAAGTTTATTCCAAAACTCTCTACTTTTTCCACCTTTCCAATTTTTTGTAGTAAAACCTAAAATTTCAACTTTCACTGAACATCTTTCTAATGTTCTTGACAAAATGTCAGCACATATTGCTGCGATCGTTATTGGTCTTCCACGCATTGATCCAGAATTATCGATTAGCATTGTTACAATAGTGTCTTTAAAGTCTAAGTCTTTTTCTTTTTTGAACGATAATGAGTTATAAGGATCCATTATAATTCTAGTAAGTTTAGAACTATCTAATAATCCTTCCTCTAAATCAAACTCCCAAGCTCTGTTTTGTTTAGCTAAAAGCTGTCTTTGAAGTTTATTAGCAAGTTTCGTTACAAGGTCCTGAAAACCAATTAATTGTTGATCTAAATTTTTTCTTAATTTTTTCGTCTCATTATTGTCCTCCAGGTTTTCAGCTTTCGCTATTTCATCAAATTGTGTTGTAAAAATTTTATAATCGTAATCATTATTAGCTTGATTGTTTTTTTGAAAAATATTTTCTGGATTCTGATCAGAAGCTTCTTCATCAGTTAATTGCTCATCAAGTTGAAAGTTATCTATATCATAACCAGCATTAAGACTTGTTTGTGATTCATCTTGCCTGTTTTTTTCTTGATTTTCATCCGATTGGTTTTCATCTACGTTTTCTGAATTATCTTGATTTTCATTTTTATTATTTTCATTTTCATTTTTATCATCATTATTTTCAGAATTAAAAATTTTCATTTCTTGAAGAATTTTAGAAAATCTCAAACTATAATCTTCTTGATTTTCAATATTATTATTCAAAAATTCAATATGTTTACTAATTGATGTTTCAAAATCTTTCTCCCAAAATTTTAACATATTTGATGATAAAGTATTTAGTTTTATATTAAAAAAATTTTTTAACATATATAATTCAAAAGCTTCTTCTGCAGAAACATCTTCTCTTGATTTTAATTGGTCTTTACGTTTTAGATTTATCTTTTGATTATAATTTTCATTTAAGTTTTTTTTAATTCCTTTAAGCATTTTACCACCCAAGAGCTCACATCTTATTTTTTCTGCAATACTGTAAAGTGATCTGCATGAAGAATTCATTGGTAAATTCTTATTAAATATATCCTTATTTGAAAATTTTTTTTTTAGTGCCATAGAATCTGACTCTGCTCTAAATTTTGTAAAATCATTTTTATTTAATAGATTTTCTATTTTAAAAGACTTGATTTCTTTTGAATTTGATTTTTTATTAGAATTTTTAATATCTAAAATATAATCATCAGATATTACTTTTGCTGTTGAAATAAGGGCTTGTTCAAATTTTTCTTTTAAATCATTATCTTTGTTATTCATTTAAACTTGAATATTTATAAGTGATTCTGGCAGTTCTTCTCCAAAGCATCTTTGATAATATTCAGCTATAATATTTTTTTCAATATCATCACATTTGTTTAAAAAAGTTACTCTAAAAGCGTAACCCGTATCCTTAAATATTTCTGCATTTTCTGCCCAGTGCATTACAGTACGAGGACTCATCACAGTAGATATGTCTCCTCCTATAAAACCTTTTCTTGTCAAGGTTGCAACTTTAATCATGTTAGCTACTTTTTCTTTACCTTTAGTGTTATTTAAATTTTTATTTTTAGCTAATATTATTTCTAATTCTTTATCTAAGCTTAAATAATTTAGAGAAGTAACTATGTTCCATCTATCCATTTGTCCTTGATTAATTTGTTGAGTACCGTGGTACAAACCAGTTGTGTCTCCTAACCCGATAGTATTAGATGTTGCAAATAATCTAAAAAATTTATTTTGTTTAATTATTTTATTTTTATCTAAAAGAGTAAAACTACCTTCTGCTTCTAAAACTCTTTGTATTACAAACATAACGTCTGGACGTCCCGCATCATATTCATCGAATACAAGTGCCACAGGATTTTGAATAGACCAAGGCAATATTCCTTCTCTAAATTCTGTCACTTGTTTTCCATCTTTTATAACGATTGCATCTTTTCCAATTAGGTCAATTCTACTTACGTGGCTATCTAAATTAACTCTGATGCACGGCCAATTTAGTCGGGCAGCTATTTGTTCAATATGTGTAGATTTACCAGTTCCATGATATCCCTGAACTAAAACTCGTTTATTAAACGCAAAACCCGAAATAATAGCTAGTGTTGTGTCTCTATCAAATTTATAATTTTTATCAATTTCTGGAACGAATTCATTTCTTTTTGAAAAAGCATCAACTTCCATAGCAGAATCTATTCCAAAAGTTTGTTTTAGAGATATCTTAATGTCAGGCTGTAAGTTTAAATCAAGTGTCAATTTTTTCCTTATAAGTATTTTTTAACTGCGTATAAGCTAATGTAATTAATTTAAGTTTTTCTTCATATTGTTTATTTCCCAAATTAATATCAGGGTGAAATTTTTTGACAAGAGTTTTGAATTTATCTTGTATTTTCTCCCATTTTAAACCCACTGATACACCTAAAATTCCAAAAGCTCTAATATCATTGTGATCAAATTTAAATTGTCTCATATGATTATATTCACTTTTTAATTTTGCTTTGTCGAATTCGTCTTTAAGGGTATTATTCCATAATACTTTAAAAAAATTATCTGCAGAACTAAAGCTTTGGGTTGGCTTATGCCATGTCATGTCTGACTTTAAAAAGTTGAAAACTTGCTCATCACTCATTCCAGAAAAATAGTTCCAATTCCTATTGAATTCCTTTACATGCTCTAAACAAAGTAATCTATAATTTTTGCTATTATCTTTTTCAACTGGCGCTCTAAATTCACCTATTTTAAAACAGTTGTTCCAATCACAAATATTTTTCATAATATGTATAATAAAACAATATATATGAATATAAATGAATTAATTGCAATTGTTAAAAATAAACTTGAAAGTAAAATTTCAGTTGAAAATATAATAATTCAAGACAAAAGTTTTTTACATAAGAGTCACAAAAACCACCAAGATGGAAAATATCATTTAAAATTGTTCATTAAATCTAAGGAATTATCAAATTTTACTAAATTGGAAGCAACTAAAAAGATTTATAATATTTTAGATGAAGAAATGAAAAAAGAAATTCATTCAATACAAATTTCAATTAATTAATTCTCTTTTTAAAAATGAACTAATTTTTTTTTCATTAAATTGGAAATTGTATATTGGTAAACCAATTTTTTTTAATAATACTAAATTTATTTTTCTAGTATTATTTTTCTTATCTTTCTTCATGAAAGAAATAAGTTTAGATATATCTTTTTTTGTAAAATACCTATTAATATTTTTTGGAAGATTAAATTTTTTAAGATGATTCTCAATTAGTTGAAAATCTTTTATTTTAATTAAATTATTTAAATAGCTGAATCTTGAAGCAGTTTTTAAACCTAAAATTACAGCCTCACCATGATTTAATTTTTTTGAGTAGCCCAAAGTTGCTTCAAACGCATGAGCAAAAGTATGACCAAAATTTAAAACTTTTCTTAAACCTGTTTCTTTTTCATCCTTTTGAACAATATTCTTTTTTATAATACAACTTTGATAGATTGACTTTTCTATAAAGGGGCTTTTTAAATTAAATAATTTTGAACCATTTTTATCTAAATATAAAAAAAATTTTTTACTTGAAATTAAGGAATGTTTTAAAATTTCTCCATATCCACATATTAATTCTCTTTTACCAAGTGATTTTAAAAAACTGATATCTGAAATAACTAATCTTGGTTGGTAAAACGAGCCAACTAAATTTTTTCCAAATTTTGTATTAATTCCTGTTTTTCCTCCAATTGATGAGTCTACTTGTGAAAGTAAAGTAGTAGGTATATTTATAAAATTTAAACCTCTTTTAAAAATACTAGATGCGAAACTAGAAACATCACCAGTTATTCCACCTCCAACTGATATCAAACAATCGTTTCGGTTAAAATTTTTTTTAAGAAGAATTGAAATAATTTTATCAACACTTTTTTGGTTTTTATTTACTTCACTGGATTTAAAATAGTGAGTTGTTATATTTTTTTTAGGTAAAGATCTAAGTATTGATTTAACAAATTTTTTTGGAATTTTGTTATCAATTATAATCAAACATTGATTAAAGTTAATATTATTTTCTTTAAAAATTTTTTTTAATTTATTTATTATATTATGACCAATGATAATTGGATATTTTTGATTATTTGTCTTTACTTGTAATTTAATTATGTTCATAAATTCTTTTAATTTTTTTTACTATTTCACTTTTTGTAAGCTTGTTACAGTTAATCTTAAATTTAGCTTTTGAATAAATAATTGCTCGTTTTTTAATTAAATTCTTAATTTCTTGATCTGAAGAATTCAGGACCAAAGGCCTTTTTTTGCTATTTTTAATTCTTTTTAATAAAATTTCCAAATCCCAATTTAGCCAAAAAGAATTATGATTTGTTAAAATTTCCTTTCTGATTTTATCATTTATAAAAGCTCCTCCTCCAAGAGAAATTACAGTATTATTTGTTTTTAAAATTTTAAGAGTAACTTTTTCCTCTAAATTTCTAAAAAACTTTTCACCTTTTTCTGAAAAAATATTTAATATTTTCATTCCTGTTTCTTCTTCAATTTTGCTGTCAATATCTACGAATTTCAGATTAAGTTTTTTTGAAACTAAATAACCAATAGAAGATTTGCCTGACCCCATCATGCCTAAAAAAACAAGGTTTTTTTTTAAATTCATAAGCTTTCTTTATTGAAAAAACACAAATATGTCTTAATTTGAAATTAATAGAAGATATATGCAATTTTCAAGAAATACAAGTATAGGCAAAAATAATAAGCAAACGATGCTTTTAATTAAAGTAATATTATTTTTTTTAGCAATATTCATAGTTGTTATATTTCTTAATAAAATTGATTTTCCAGCTCCCAATAAAGAAATAGAAAAAGTTATCCCAAATGAGAAACTTAAAATTGTTAAATAGAAAATATTTTTCAATTATACTAATTTTCTTATTTATAGCATTTAGTGCTAAATCAGAAGAAGATCCGGTAGATATTTGGAGTTTAAAGAAAAAAGAAACTTCTGAAACAAATATAATAATTGAGAATAAACAAGAGGAAACTCCTTCAACAAATAAGATTTATGAAATGCAATCTGAAAAAAAAGATGAATTGCAAATTGAGCAAGATCAAACTTTAATTTCTAAAGAAGCTGAAATTGTAGGTCTGTATGATCCTGCAGAAAATAGTTTAGATATAAATATGTGGTCTAATTCAGACATAATACAACTTCAAAATATTTTTCAAGATATAAACAAAATTGACCTTTCAAATGATGCTAATGAAATATTAGAAATTCTACTTTTAACGAATGCTCATTATCCTGATAAAAGTAGTGAAGAAAATTTTTTTTTTGAAATTAAGTCTAATTGGTTAATAAAAAATTCCAATCTTGAATTAATTCAAGAATATTTAATAAATAATCAAATTGTTAATCAAAGTCCAAAATTAACAAAATATTTAGTTGACGAGTATTTATCCAGGTCAGAACTAGAGAAAGCATGTGAAATATTTTCTAAAATAAAAGATATATTAGAAGATGATTATTTATCTAAATTTAGTATTTATTGCTTAATTAATGATAATAAAAAACAAGAAGCTCAGTTAATTCTTGATTTAAAAAAAGAGTCAGGGTTTAGTGATAAATTTTATGAAAAGAAAATTAACTATTTATTGGGCTATGAAGATAAAATTGATGAAGAAATTTCTATAAAATCAATTTTAGACTTTCATCTTTCTCACATAACTAATCCTAAATTTAATTACCAACCAAACGATACAACTTCAAAGCAAATTTGGAGATATTTGTCTTCATCTAATTTGTTAGCCAATATACAGGATATTGAACTTACTGATTTAGATAAAATTGCAACTATCGAAAAGGCTACCCATGAAAAAAATTATACTGAAGATGAATTATTCGATCTCTATAAAAGGTTTCAGTTTAATATTTATCAACTATTAAACATTAAAGAATCTTCAAAATTACTTACAAATATTGAAAAAAGAGCTTTAACATATCAAGGAATTTTAATTACCACTGAATTAGATAAAAAATTACAGCTTTTAAAAGATTTAAAAGATTATTTTATTGATGAGAATATTGAAAATGCTTTTGATCAAGAATTGATAAATTTTCTAGAGGAGATTGATGCTTCGGAAATACCATTAAAACATACAACTTTTTATGAAAAATATATTAATTCTGAAAAAGTAATAAAAAAAAATATTAAGATTAATAACAAAATTTTACATCAGTCAAAGTTAATAAATTACTTTAAAGGTGAAATGTCACCTAAAAAAGTTCAGAAAGAAATAAATGACTCTTTAAAAAAGATAAAAAAAGATAAAAAATATTTTTTTTCAATAAAGGATTTAATCTTAGTAGAAGCACTTAAATCGGATAAAATTGGAGTTTCATCAAAATATAATGATCTTTATGAAATAGAAGTGGCTGGAATGCCAGCAGATATTCAAAGTTTTATAGATAATAGAGAAATGGGAGCAGCAATGTTGAGAATAGTTGAAATCATAGGGCAAGATGAAATTAAAGATATTGAGCCTGAAACGATATATTTTATTATTGATGCATTAAATCAACTAAATATAGACATACTTAGAAATAAAATTTTACTTAAAGTTCTTCCTTTAAAAGTTTAAAATTTATAATAAAGTAATAAATAATTATGTCATTACGAACTATTTTAACAGAACCTAATAAAATATTAAGAAAGGTATCTGAGCCAGTCAAAAAAGTTGGTGAAGAAGAGAGAAGACTCATGGATGACATGCTTGAAACCATGTATGCGGCCCCTGGTATAGGTTTGGCAGCAATTCAAATTGGAATTCCCAAAAGAATTATTGTTTTGGATATTAGTAAAGGAGAAAATAAGAAAGAACCAATGTATTTTGTAAATCCAGTTATAAAAAATAAAAATTCAAAAAAAGCAACTTATGAGGAAGGATGTTTGTCTGTACCAGACCAATTTGCTGAGATAGAAAGACCAAATTCCTGTGAAGTAGAATATTTAGACTATGAGGGGAACAAAAAATTACTAAAAGCCAGTGGTTTGTTGGCAACTTGTATTCAGCATGAAATGGATCATTTAGAGGGAATTTTATTTATAGATTACTTATCAAAACTAAAAAAATCTATGATAATAAAAAAACTTTCTAAAAATAAGTCTAATAGGATAGTTGTATAATAGTTGATGTTAAAAAAAATTGTCTTTATGGGCACTCCTTTTTTTGCAGTGCCTATTTTAAAATCATTATATCAGAATGGATATTCAATATCTGTAGTTTATACTCAGCCTCCACAAAAATCTAAAAGAGGCCAAAAGATAAATAAATCTCCTATTCAAGGAATTTCAGAAACATTAAATATTGATTATAGGTCACCACAATCTCTCAAAGACAATAAAGAAGAATATGAGTATTTAAAAAAATTAGACGCAGATTTAGCTATTGTAGTTGCTTATGGTCAAATTATTCCAAAAGAATTTTTAAGTTTAGTTAAAAAGGGGTTTATAAATATTCACGCTTCATTACTCCCAAAGTGGAGGGGGGCAGCACCAATTCAAAGATCAATTATGAATTTAGAAAAAGAAACCGGCGTTAGTATAATGAAGATAGTTGAAAAATTAGATGCAGGTCCCATTTGTAATTTTTATAAAATACCCATTAAAGATAATGATAATTTTCAGACTATTTCTGAAAAGTTAGCATCAATTGCTGCCGAAAAAATATTAGATAACGTTGATGATATATTAGAAGACAAAATTAAATTTAAAGAACAGAATCATATCGAAGCAACATACGCTTCAAAAATTGATAAAGCTGAAAGTCAAATAGATTGGAAAGAAAATGCTGAAAATATAATTGGTAAAATTAATGGACTATATCCTACCCCAGGAGCATTTTTTAACTATAAAGGAGAAAGATATAAGATTTTAAGAGCAGAGGTGGCTTCAGGAAGTGGAAAACCTGGTGATGTTTTAGATGATTATTTAGAGATAAGTTGTGGTAATAAAAAAACTGTAAAAATTTTAGAAATACAAAGAGAGGGAAAAAAACCACAGAATATTAATGAATTTATGCTTGGATCACAAATCAAAAAGGGTTCAAATTTAAATAATGCATAGATATCAAATTTTAGTTGAATATTCTGGAACTAACTTTGTTGGCTGGCAGATACAGATCAAAGGAAAATCTATACAAAAAATAATACAAATTAAATTATCTAAATTATTAAAACAAAAAATATCTATAATAGGTTCAGGAAGAACAGATTCTGGAGTTCATGCTATTGAGCAATCTGCACATTTTGATTGTAAAAAAAAGATTAAAGATTTAGATAAATTTTTAAAATCAATTAATTTTTTTTTGAATAAAAGTGATATTTCAATTTTAAGTATTAAAAAAAAGAAATTAAACTTTCATGCAAGATTTTCTGCAAAACTTAGAGTTTATAAGTATATAATATTTAATAGATTTAGCAGACCATCAATAGAAAAAAATAGGGGCTGGCATATTATTAGAAAATTAGATGTTAATTTGATTAAAAAGGGTTCCAAAAAATTGTTAGGTACTAAAGATTTCTCAACTTTTAGAGCTTCAAGCTGCAATGCTAAAAGTCCAATTAAAACGATAAAATCAATAAAGATTAAAGTAGTAAAAAATAGAATTGAAATACAATTCAAATCTCAATCTTTTTTACAACAACAAGTTAGATCCATGGTGGGTTGCTTAAAATATCTGGGTGAAAAAAAATGGAATTTAAAAAAGTTTGAAACAACAGTAAAATCTAAAAATAGAGCTATGTGTGCACCACCTGCACCAGCACATGGATTATATTTAGAAAAAGTTATCTACTGATTCTATTATTTCTTTTTGAGGTTAATCTAAATTTTTTATTAATTCTCCATCTTGACTCAGCACGAAGAATATAGCCACAACAATTTTTTGATCTGCATTTACAGGGAAATTGTTTATAGTCTTGATCATATCCAAAACCATAGTCACAAGTTAATTCTTCTCCCTTTTTAATATCTTTTATTGCTACCACCCAAAGTTTTAAACCTGTTCCATTATAATCACAATTATTAGAACAAGAATGATTAATCAATCTTGCTGTATTCCAAGAAACATCGCCATCAAGATCATATCTGCTGTTTAAATTAAATAAATAAATTGGTTTTGTATTATCAAATTTTTCGGACTCTTCAGTTTGTTTCTTAGTTATAATTTTACCAACATAATTTATAATTTTTGTACCTTCTTTTATGTCACTCGTAGCGTAAAGCCCACGTCCCTTTCTATCAATATTAGATTTTTTAATTCGATATAATTTCATGAGTAGTTCTTTAAGGATTTTTTTTTAACTTTCAATTAAATTCTAAAAGTGCGTTAACATGAAACTCTGTGCTTTCTTGAAGAGCTTTTAGATCATATCCACCTTCTAAAATAGAAACTACTTTTCCATCACAGTATAATTTAGATAATTCTAAAGTTCTTTTGGTCAGTTCATAAAAATCTTGAGAATTTAATTGTAATTGGGCCAGTGGATCGTCTTTATGAGCATCAAATCCTGCAGAAAATAATATAAATTCAGGTTTAAATTCTTTTAATTTATTTAAAACAAATTCATATGCATTGAGATACTCCTCAGAGTTAGTACCAGCAGGCAAAGGAATATTAAATATATTATTAAACTTACCTTTTTCTTGTTCAGTACCTGATCCTGGGTAATAGGGAAATTGATGAGTTGAAATATATAAAACCTTTTCATTATTATAAAAAATATCCTGAGTTCCGTTTCCATGATGAACATCAAAATCAATAATAGCTATTTTATTTAATTTATATTCTTTAATCAAATAATTAGCCCCTACTGCAACATTATTATATATACAAAAGCCCATTGCTTTATTTTTTTCCGCATGATGACCAGGAGGTCTTACAGCACAAAATGCGTTTTTAAATTCTTTATTTTGAACACCATCTATAGCAGCAATGATTGATCCAACCGCATCTCTAGTTGCATCTTTACTTCCTGGAGAAATGATCGTATCCCCATCTAAAAATGACAATCCTTTTTTTGGAAAAGATTTTTCTACAAAATTAATATAATCAGAGTTGTGAGTAATTTTTAAAAGAGAGCTGTCAAATATTGCTGGTTTTTTCCAAATTAGGTTTTTATTATTTATTTTTTTAAAATTGTCTATGACCATAGAAACTCGATCTATCTTTTCTGGGTGTCCATATCCAGTATTATGATTTTGATAAGTATCTGAGGTAATTAAACCAGTTTTCATTAAAAATAATTTTTAAGAATCTCAAAATATATTTTTGTTAATTTTTTTAAATCTGAAATAGCGACAGCTTCATCAACTTTATGCATAGTTTTACCTACTAATCCAAACTCAAGGCAAGGTGCAATTCTTCTAATAAATCTTGCATCAGAGGTTCCACCAGTTGTAGATAACTTTGGTTTAATCTTAGTAATTTTTTTTATAATACTTTGAATCATATAAGTTGTTTTATTTGGCTTAGTTAAAAAAGCCTCACCAGAAACCCGATATTTTATTTTGAATTTAGACTTATCTTTTTTGACAATTTTTTTAAAAATTTTATTTAATCTGTTTTTTAGACTAGAGGACGAGTGATTATTATTAAATCTAATATTAAATGTAGCTTGAGCTAAACCTGGGATTATATTATCGGCAGTGTTATTAATATTTATTTTAGTAATTTCCAAGTTAGTAGGTTGAAAATCTTTTGTTCCTTTATCAAATTTTATATCTTTGATTTCTTTCAATATTTTAATTATCGTATTTGAAGGATTATTTGCACGATTAGGGTAGGCCACATGACCTTGAGATCCAATTATAGTTAATTCTCCAGTAATACTTCCTCTTCTTCCAATTTTAATCATTTCACCAAGCTTATTGGGGTTTGTTGGTTCTCCAACTAAACAAAAATCTATTTTTTCTTTTTTCTTTTTTAGGTAATCAACTACTTTTTTAGTTCCATTAATTGCATCACCTTCCTCATCACCTGTAATTAATAAGCTAATGGAGCCTTTAATTTTTTTGTTATTTTTTACAAAATTATTTACAGCAACAACCCAACTTGCAATTGCACTTTTCATATCATTTGCACCCCTTCCTATAAGGTGGTTTTTTTTAATAGTTGGACTAAAAGGTTTAATTGTCCAATCATTTAAGTTTCCAGGAGGTACTACATCTAAATGACCTGCAAACATAAAGTTTGGTTGAGATTTACCAAGTCTTGCATATAAGTTCTTCACTGGTTTTGAATTTTTATCTTTAAATTCTAAAATTTTACATTTAAAGCCAATAGCTATTAATTTTTTTTCTAAATATTTCATTACTCCAGCATCAATAGGGGTAATACTTGGGAATCTTATCAGCTCTTTAGCTAATGTAATTTCATTATAAATTTGCATTATTAATCTCTTAATAAATCATTAATAGAAGTTTTTGACCTAGTTTTTTCATCTACTTGCTTAATGATTACAGCACAATATAAAGATGGTGCTGATGGATTATTTTTGTCTGGTAGAGATCCAGGCACAACAACAGAATAAGGTGGTATTTTTCCATAAAGGATTTCACCTGTTTTTCTATTAACAATTTTAGTTGATTGTCCAATATACATTCCCATACTTAAAACTGAACCTTCACCAACTATAACTCCTTCAACTACTTCAGACATTGCGCCTAAAAAAACATTATCCTCTATTATTGTAGGAAGAGCTTGAGCAGGTTCCAGCACTCCTCCAACACCTGAGCCAGCGGAGATATGACAATTTTTTCCTATTTGACAACAACTACCCGCTCTTGCAAATGTATCAATCATAGTTCCTTCATCTATGTATGCTCCAATATTTACATAGCAAGGCATTAAAACAGCATTTTTTCCTACGAAGGACCCTTTTCTAACTGGAGAGTTAGGAACCATTCTAAAACCAGCCTTTTCAAAATCCTCTTTTTTCCATCCTGCTGTTTTTCCTTTTAATAAATGAGCTTTGTCATGCCAAGCACTATAAGGACCAGTTAAAGTTTCCATTCCATGAATTCTAAAACTCAACATGATGGCTTTTTTAATATGTTGATGTGTTATCCAATCCCCATTAATTTTTTCTGCTACTCTCACTTTACCAGAGTCTAATTGATCAATTATTTGGTTAATTGCGTTTTTTAAATTTTTATCTGAATTTTGATTAACTTGATCTTTATTTTCCCAGGCTAAGTCTATAATTTTTTTTAGTTCTTCCATAATTTTTATTTAGTTAATAATTTACGCTGCTTTTAATATATTAATTTCTTGAAGAAAAGAAGGCAAATTATTAATCTTATAGTCAATGTATGGTTTGTTAGCATCTTTTTTTGCAAAAGCTTCATCATTTTTTAACCAACAAGTTTTCATTCCTAATTTTTTAGCTTGTTCAAGATTGTGGGCTATATCTTCGATTANTATNGATTNNTTNGGNTCTAAATNNAATTTTTTTATNAATTTTTNNTANGGATCTAAGTGGGGTTTNGGAACANAATTTGCNTCTGTTATNTCAAAAGCNCCNTCAAATANNCCNTCAATACCNANTTGNTTTGTNACATTNTNAANNTGTGCATGAGANCCATTNGNAAANATATATCTTTTTTTCTTTTANNTTAATNAGCTCTTCTCTTAAAA
>NHFH02000002.1:16771-36160 GCA_002170275.2 Candidatus Pelagibacter sp. TMED106
TCTTTNGGNANCCAANNNATATCNATNTCNTGNACAAATTCTAAAAANTCTTNNGGATCAANATNNTNNTNNTTCATNANNCCNGANANTGTTGTTCCNTANTCATAAAANTANTNTTTNTGAATTNNTTTTGCNTNTACNAGNTCAACATTAAATTTTTCNGANATNAANGANGACATNTTTTTATCNACTTCNGANAANACTTNNGTTTGACCNCTATAAAGAGTGTTATCAAGATCAAAAATCCAATATTTAATTTCTATCAATTCTTTCATTTTCTTATCAATGTTCCTGACCCTTTATCTGAAAATATTTCAAATAAAATTGAGTGTTGTTTTCTACCATCTATAATTCCTACTGCGGTAACTCCATTTTTAACAGCATCTAAACAGGTATTAATTTTAGGAATCATGCCTTCAGTAATGGTTTCATCTTTAATCATTTCTAAAATTTCTGATGAAGAAACTTCCTCTATTAGTTTTTTCTCTTTATNTAAAACACCTTCTACATTTGTCATTAGGAGTAATCTTCTAGATTTTAAAGATTTAGCTATTGCTCCAGCTGCAGTATCTCCATTTATATTATATGTTAAATTATTTTTTCCCAAACCCAAAGGTGAGATAATAGGAATTATTTTTTTTTTTACATTTTTTTTTATAATATCANTATTAATCTTATTTGGTATCCCGACAAAACCTAGCTCTTTTGCTTCAGGAATGACTTCAATAATATTGTTATTTTTTGTATTAATAGAAATTGCCTCAGAGCCAATCTTTTTAAGTGAATTAACAATATCATCATTAAAATCAATAAGAACAGTTTCAACTATATTTATAATTTTTTCATTAGTTACTCTTAAGCCTCTTATAAATTTTGATTGAATATTAGACTTTTCTAATTCTCTTTTTATTCTTGGCCCACCTCCATGAACGACTACAATAGAAAGTCCCAATTTATTTAATATGCTTATATCGACTATAAAATTATTAAATATATTTCTATCAATAAAAACATTTCCTCCATATTTTATAACAATCAAATCATTTTTGTATTTTTCGATATATTTATATACTTCCTCTATTGGAGGCCCATTTTTAGGTAGTATATTCTCTAAATCTTCTTTTTTAAATGAAAGCATTCTAAGTTGTTTTAACAGTCATTTTTCTTTGGACTATTACTTGCTGTATCATTGTAAAAATATTATTAAAGGTCCAATAGATAACTAAACCACTTGCAAAAGGTGCAAGTATTACAGTCAAGAAAAGAGGNAAAAACATAAAAATCTTTGCTTGAATAGGATCAGGTGGTGCTGGATTTAATTTTTGTTGAATAAACATTGAAACTCCCATTGCAACTGGCCAAGCGCCTATCAATAAAAATGTAGGAGGATCCCAAGGTATTAAACCAAAAAGATTAAATATTGAAGTTGGGTCACGGTCACTAAGATCGTGAATCCAACCATAAAAAGGCATGTGACGCATTTCAAGAGTTACAAAAAGAATTTTATAAAATGCAAAAAAAACAGGTATCTGCACCAATATAGGCAAGCATCCACTCATTGGGTTAACCTTCTCTTTCTTATAAAGAGCCATCATTTCTTGTTGTAATTTCATTTTGTCATCTTTGTGAAGCTCTTTGAGTCTAGCCATTTCTGGAGCTAATAGCTTCATTTTTCCCATACTTTTGAAACTGAAATTTGCAAGTGGAAAGAAAGCTAATCTAATACAAATTGTAACCGCAATAATTGCTAAACCATAATTACCTAACATTTTAAAAAAATAGTCTAACGCAAAGAATAGTGGCTTGGTTATGAAATACATGAANCCCCAATCAATAACTAAATCAAATTTATTAATTTTTAAATCTTCAGCATAACCATCAATAATATTCACTCTTTTAGCGGCTACTATAATCTGAATTTCTTCTTCAATTGAATTTTTTGGTCCAACCTCTATACCTTTAGTGGAAATATAATTAGCTCTAAATTTATTTTTATAATCAAAAGTGGTCTTAAACTCTTTATTCTTTGGAGGCACTATAGAAGTTATCCAATATTTATCAGAAATACCTAAAAATCCTTCATTTGCTATTTGAGTAAATTTTTTTTCTTGAATATCATCATAATCTTCTTCTATCAATTGATCATCTAACACAGACAGAAACCCTTCATGTAAAATATAAAAACCAGATATTATAGGAAGTTTATTTCTAATTATTTGCCCATAAGAATAAAAATTGTAAGTTTTATCAGACAAATTAATTACTTTTTCTTTAACTGTAAATAGAAACTGATCATCTAAACTAATATGCTTTTCAAAAGTAATTCCCTGTGAGTTATTCCAAATTAACTTTATAGGATCTTTATTAGTTAATTTTGTGTTTCCAGAAATTTTCCATATAGNGGATGCATCAGGAATATCTATGTTTTTATTAGAAGTAACAAATCCACTTTCTACTATATATCCATCCTCTACACTTCTCGGGCTTAATAAAGTAACTTTTTCATTACTATTGAGCTCAATATTATAATCTTTAAAAGTTAAATCATCTATGGTTGCTCCTTTTAAAGATATTGATCCAATTATACTTTGATTTTCAAATTTAATTCTNTCATTTTCATTTAAAGCATCTTTTCTAGTAAGTTTTGTATAATTTTCATTTTGATCTAAACTAGGAGTATCAGANGTTTTTTGTGATTGTTCTTGTGAAATTTGTTTTGTTTTTAATTCCTCTTGAGTTGGAGCAAAAAATAAAGAGTATAAAATAATAACAGCTGCACTTAGAGATAAAGCTGCTATTACATTTTTACTGTCCATTATTTCTTCACCTTAAAATTTTTAGTTACCGGATCGTATCCTTCACCGCCACCAAGAATTTTAACAGGATGACAAGATAAAATTCTTTTAAATCCTTTTGTAATTCCTTTTATTAATCCAAAAGTCTTTAAACATTCAATAGTATATTCTGAACAAGTAGGAAGATATCTACATGAAGGAGTTAAGTAAGGACTTAAAAATATTTTATATATTTTGATTAATCCAATTAATATTTTAGAAATTATTTTCACTAATTAATCCTTTTAAAATCTTGAAATAAAGTTTCTTTTATTATCGCATATTCATTGTTTAGCATAGTTATTTTAGCAATCACAAGATATGAATAATTAAAGTTTATTGACATTTTTTTAATTAATTCATTTAAAATATTTCTTAATCTTCTCTTGATTTTATTTCTTTTAACAGCATTACCAATCTGCTTTTTTTTAGTGACAAAGCTTATATTAAGTTTTTTTTTGTTTTTCCCTTTTAAGTTGCCAAAGAAAATAGTCGAATATTTATTAGAAATTTTTTTTTTTTTTAACAATATCTTAAAATCTTCACTTTTAGAAAGAGCAACAATTTTGCTTTTCATTGAATTACACTGATACTGTTAGAGATTTTCTTCCTTTAGCTCTTCTTCTTGCTAATAGTTTAATACCACCTTTAGTTTTCATTTTTGATCTAAAGCCATGCTTTCTTGCTCTTTTAATGTTAGATGGTTGGTATGTTCTTTTCATAATTTAAGTTTAATAATTATTAAATTTCGCCCTTTATAGTAATTAAATATATAAATAGCAAATAGAAGATTTTATAATAATGTTTATAAGTTATGGAAAAAGCAAAAAAAATTAAAATAATTGTAGGTTTATTTTATTTTTTTCTTGTTTTGTTATTTTTATACTTTTTTTTCTCTAAATTCTCACTTGATGAGCTTACAAGTTATGAATTTATTAAAAATAATAGAGAATTCTTTTTTGATTTAAAAAATAAAAATTTGATTTTGCTTTTATTAATATTTTTTATCTCTACAATTTTTTGGGTACTCATGGCAGGATTTGGTTCACCTGTAGCATTGCTTGCTGGATTTATTTTTGGAAAATGGTTAGGATTAATAATTGTAATTTTAGGACTTAGTACTGGTGCAAGCTTTTTGTACATTTTTGGAAATTATTTTTTAAAAGATATAATTAGAGAAAAGTTTTCATCTAGATTTAAAAATTTAGAGACAAAATTTAAAAAGTCTGAATTTTTATATTTATTAGTTTATCGATTTGTTGGTGGAATTCCTTTTGCATTGTCAAATGTTATACCTTGTATTTTTAATGTAAGAGTTTCTAATTTTTTTTGGGCCACATTTATAGGAATAATACCCCAAATTTTTTTACTTGTTTTGATAGGGAGTGGTTTGGAAGAAATTATTAATAAAAATCTTCAAGCTCCTAATATTAAAGATCTAATATTCTCACCAGAAATTTATAAACCGTTTATTGCTTTCTTTATATTGGTAATTATTACAATAATTGTTAGGAAGTTTTTTTACAAAAAAAATGATTAAATTTTATTGAGAATTTTTGTATTGATAACTTAAAAAATTAAAATTTATTTAAGAATTATTGCAAGTTCTTTTTTCATGTGTATATCTTAAATATGTCAGATAATAAAAAAATTTTAATATTTACAGCCACTTATAACGAAGCAGAAAATGTTGAAAATTTAATTAACTCGATTAAACTTTATTCCCCCAATTCTCACGTATTAATTATTGATGATAATTCTCCAGATGGTACTTCAGAAATTATAAAAAAAAAAATTTCTAAATCTGAAAATATTTTTCTTATATCAAGAGAGGGTAAATCGGGTTTAGATACTGCTCATAAAGAAGCTTATGAATTTGCATTAAAAAATCAGTATGATTATTTAATTACAATGGACGCAGATTTTTCTCATGATCCAATTGAAATAGAAAAAATCTTGTTTAATCTAAAAAATTATCCTTTTGTAATTGGATCTAGGTACATAAAAAATGGTAAGTGTTTAATGAGAGGTAGAAGATTAGCTATGAGCAAGTATGGAAATTTATTAATGAAATTTTTACTTAGAATTGATTGCAATGAGTTTACCACATCATATCGAGGTTTTAATTTAAAAAAGCTAAAAAATTTTCATTTAAATAAAATTCAAACTAAAGGATATAGTTTTTTTATGGGAACTATAGCTGAAATTAATAGAATGAATTTTCAAATAAAAGAAATTCCTATTATTTTTAAAGATCGAGAAAAGGGATATTCAAAAATACCTAAATTTGAAATTGTACGAACTTTGATAAACCTAGTAGTTCTTTCTTTAAAAAAAAGGGGATAATTTTCAATTTTTGATTAATTTCCATAACAAATCATCTTTTCAAATTATTGCCTTAATTTTTTTTAAATAATGATCTATATCTTATAAGGAAAAGAAATTTTATGGGAATTCACTACGATTATAAATCTACTAAAGGTACCAAGCTTATGGAAAAGCAGGCCAAAAGAGAAAAAAAGCTTGCAGAAAAAAAAGCTAAACGGGAGGCTAAAGCAGGTGTAAAAAAAGTTGAAGAGTCAGAAAAAGCTTTGGATGTCTCAAAACCCATCACTTTAGACTTTTTAACTAATCCAGAAAAAAATGAAAAATAAAGAAAAAAATAATAAATTGAGCTTAGCACTTAGAAAAAATCTAAAAAAAAGAAAAATTTTTCTAAAGAAATATAAAAAGAAAATTAGATAATGGCAGTACTTTCTGACAAGTCTATAAGAAAGCTTTCCCTTGAGCAAGGTATGATTTCTCCTTTTGTCGATAAGCAAGTAAGAGATGGAAAAATCTCTTATGGTCTTAGCTCATTTGGATATGACGCTAGAGTTTCAGAAGAATTTAAAATTTTTACTAATGTAAATTCAGAAATAGTTGATCCAAAAGATTTTAAACCTACTAATTTTGTTACTAAAAATCTTCCTGTATGTATTATACCTCCAAATTCTTTTGTATTAGCTAGAACAGTAGAATTTTTTAAAATTCCAAAGGATATTTTGGTTATTTGTTTGGGAAAGTCAACTTACGCAAGATGTGGAATAATAGTTAATGTAACTCCTTTGGAACCAGGTTGGGAAGGACATGTAACACTAGAATTTTCAAACACCACACCGCTACCCGCCAAAATTTATGCGAATGAAGGTGTGGCTCAATTTATATTTTTAAAAGGCAATGAAACTCCAGAGGTGACTTATGCAGATCGTAAGGGAAAGTATATGGGTCAAACAGGAGTAACTTTACCTAAAGTATAATTATGAAAAAATTAGAAGTCTTTGGAGCAGTTAAGCTCAAAGGCCAGGTAAGAATATCAGGTTCAAAAAATGCGTCTTTACCTATTTTAGCCTCAACTTTACTATCTAAAAAAAATATAATCTTAACCAATATACCTAAAGTAAAAGATATTGAAACAATGGTCTTATTATTAAAATCTTTAGGATCAAATATTAATTTTAAAAAAAAAAAATTTTTAATAAATAACAAAAATCAAACAAAAACATTCGCATCATATAATTTGGTAAAAACCATGAGGGCTGGAATATTAGTCCTTGGTCCACTTTTAGCAAAATTTGGTAAAGCAAAAGTATCTCTTCCTGGTGGCTGTGCAATTGGAACAAGACCTGTTGATATTCATTTAAAATCATTATCTAAACTTGGTGTTAAATATAAAATAATACAAGGATATGTTCATGCTTTCGCTCCGAACGGATTGATTGGAGCAAATATAAAATTTTCGAAGATTTCTGTTGGAGCTACAGAAAATTTAATTATTGCATCATGTTTAGCAAAAGGAACAACAAGATTAGCTAATTGTGCAATTGAGCCCGAAGTAAAGGATTTAGTTAATTTTTTGATTAAAATGGGGTGCAAAATTAAATGGACTTCAAAAAGAACTGTTAGAATTGAAGGTGTTAATAAATTAAATAAAGTTAATTATAATGTGATGCCAGATAGAATTGAGGCAGGCACTTATTTAATTGCTGCGGCTTTAACAGAAGGAAATCTTAAAGTAATAGGAATAAATCCTAAAATTATCAATACAGAAATTAACATTCTTAAAAAAATTGGAGCAAAGATTAATCTTAAAAAAAACGAAATAATAATAAGAGGAAAAAAAAAAAATAAAAAATATAAATATTAGAACATCTCCCTATCCTGGTTTTCCCACTGATCTACAGGCACAAATGATGGTCTTATTATGCAAGGGTAATAAAAAATCTTATATTAGAGAAGAAATATTTGAAAATAGATTTATGCACGTTGCTGAGTTAAATAGAATGGGTGCAAAAATTACTATTAAAGGAAACTGTTCATCAATAGAAGGTAATATAAAATTTGAAGCAGCTGAATTGATGGCAACAGATTTAAGAGCATCAGTATCATTAATTCTTGCTGCTCTTTCAGCCAAAGGAAAGTCCACAATTAATAGAATTTATCATCTTGATAGAGGCTATGAAGATATTGAAAAGAAATTAAAAAAAATAGGAGTTAAGATAAGAAGAATAGACTAATGGAAAAAAAATATTTATCTAAAATTATAGCAACTGACAATGAAGGGTTACAGTTGATTTCTGCTTGTTGTTCAGGAGCTGAGATAAAAATTGAAGATATTAAATATCTTAAAGATAATAAAGTTTTTTTATTATCTTTAAAGAGATCTAAAATTGAAACAGAAAATAAAGATAAAAAGGTTATTAGTGTCTGCAAATTTGAGTTTGTAGACCAAGTAAAGTCTAAGAATATTAGACAGGCCAATTTAGAACAAAAACTCGAGTTAATTGGAATAGATTATCTTAAAAATAAACAAAATTACGAGATAAGTTTAATTTTTACTAACAATGCATATATAACTTTATCGACAGAAATAATTGAAGTAACTTTAGATGATCAAAATAAAGCTAATTAATGATTAAAATATTAGAAAGTAAAAGTAAGAACTTTGATGATAAATTGATTAACTTATTATTTAAAAGAAAAAGTAAAATTCAATTTAAATCAGCTACAGTTACTAAAATTATTAGAGATGTTAAAAAAAATGGTGATAAAGCAATTTTAAAATATGAAAAAAAATTTAATAAAAATAATATTATCATTCCGAAACTCACAAAAATAAATCGATCCATCAAGTCTTTAGATCCAAAAGTTAAAAAGGCTATCGATCTTTCATTTAATCGTATTTATAAGTTTCACTCTTTACAAAAATTTAAAAATATTTCTTATACTGATAAATTAAAAAATAAATTAGAATATAGATATATTCCAATAGAGTCAGTTGCCATTTATGTTCCAGGCTCCAATGTTTCTTATCCATCAAGTGTTTTGATGAATGCTGTTCCAGCACTTATCGCAGGAGTAAAGAGAATAGTTATGATTAATCCAGGTCAAAATGGAAAACAAAATTCTGCAGTATTATATGCTGCTAGAAAATGTAAAATTAAAGAAATTTATTCTATAGGAGGACCATCAGCTATAGCAGCTGTTGCTTACGGAACAAAAAAAATTAAAAAAGTTGATAAAATTGTCGGACCAGGAAATTTTTATGTTGCGGCTGCAAAAAAAGAAGTATTTGGTGATGTTGGAACAGAAGGAATGACAGCAGGGCCATCAGAAATAACTATAGTTTGTGATAAATACTCAAATCCAGAATGGATCGCAAGCGATCTTGTGGGTCAAGCAGAACATGATAGTCTTGCTCAATGTATTTTAATTTCAAAAAACAAATCTATACTCACAAAAGTTAAGGAAGAAATTATCAAACAACTTAAAGATTTACCTAGAAGCTCGGTTGCAAGAAAGAGTTTATTAAACTTTGGTATTTTAATTCACATTTCTTCAGAACAAAAAATTGTTGATGTTGTAAATTTAATTGCACCAGAACACTTAGAATTAAATATTCGAAATTATAAAAGTATGGTGGGTAAAATTAAAAATGCTGGATCTATCTGTTTAGGTAAATTTACAGTCATGGCAATGACCGACTATAATGTTGGTTCTAATCACATATTACCAACAAATTCTTCAGCAAGATATTCTAGCGGTGTTAGTGTTAACGAATTTTATAAAAGAATTTCTTACGTAAAATTGTCAAAAAAAGGGATTGAAACCCTTGGCCCATCAGTTATAACATTTGCAAACTATGAAGGCTTAGCAGGACATGCTAAATCTGTAGAAAAAAGGATTAGGAGAAAATAAATTTGTCAAAACAAGATTTGTTGTCATTTAAAGGAAAAGTTTTAGACCTCTTGCCAAATGCAATGTTTAGAGTCCAATTGGAGAACAGTCATATTGTAACCGCACATGCAGCTGGCAAGTTAAGAAAAAACCGTATTCGTGTATTACAAGGTGATAGTGTAACAGTAGAAATGACACCTTATGATCTAACTAAAGGTAGAATAACTTTTAGGGGATAAACTTATGCCTCGGTAGCTCAGGAGTAGAGCAGAGCCCTGAAAAGGCTTGTGTCGCATGTGCGAATCATGCTCGAGGCACCACCCGTAATCATGAAAATTTCAATTTATTATTGAAAAGACACTTAAAATAAAATAATTTTTTTATATAAATAATAAAAGGAAAAGTAAAATGAGTACACTAAAAGGCACAGTAAAATGGTTTAATGGTAAAAAAGGGTTTGGTTTTATCGAAAGGGAAGACAAAGAAAAAGATGCATTTGTTCATGCCTCTGCTGTCAAAGCAGCAGGGATGCGTTTTTTAAATGAAGGAGATAAGCTAGAATTCGAACTTGAAGATGGCCCAAAAGGTCCATCAGCTGTCAATTTAAAGAAGCTAGATTAATTTCTATTTTAAAACAAAAGGGCGTTTTATCATTAGAATATGAGGCAAGCGTCCTTTATCATTTATGTGTTGAAAATTATTATTTATTGTCTAAAAGAACAACGATGATTAGTAAAAATATTATAAAAACAAAAACTCACAAAGCTTGTTTTCATAGCCAGTTGGCTATTTGTTTATAATATAAATTTAAATTCTCATAAAAATAATATAAAAACAAAGTATGCCTGGGTGGTGTAACGGTTAGCACGAAAGTTTGTGGAACTTTAAGTTTGAGTTCGATTCTCAGCCCGGGTACCAAAAAAAATGAATAAAGAAAATAAATTGATACCTGGGTTACCTTCAGGTTTTGAAGATAGATGGAATAAAGAATTAATTCTCAAAAAAAGGTTGATTAATATAATTGAGGATAATTTTATAAAATTTGGTTTCGATGCGTTAGAGACACCATCTTTTGAAATTAGTGAAAATATAGGATCATTTCTTGCAAATGATGACAATAATCCTATGTCTGATGTTTTTACTTTTAAGGATAACGATAAACAAATTACACTTAGATATGATTTGTCCAGTCCACTTGCTAGATTTGTGGCACAAAATAATCAACAATTAACTTTGCCATATAAAAGGTACGCAATACAAAATGTATTTAGAAATGAAAAATCAGGTAATGCTCGTTATAGAGAATTTACTCAAGCAGATTGTGATATAGTGGGAAATGTCGATTCAGCTCAAGCGAATGCAGAACTTTGTAATTTAATTTCAAGTACTTTACTGGCTTGTGGCTTAAAAAAAGATCAGTTTGTAATCAATATTAGCAATAGAAAAATTGTTCAAGGGTTGATTGAAAGTCTTAAAATTTCAAAAAGTAAAGAAGTAAAAGTTATGAGAGCTATAGACAAATTATATAAACCAGGATTTGGTTTAAAAGGAGTTGAGGACTTATTAAAAAAAGAAAGAGTAGATAGTAGTGGAGCAATTACTAAAGGTGCGAATCTAAGTGAGGATGAAGCATCTCAAATTATTAACTTTTTAAAGATAAAAGATTTAAAAAAATTAAAAGAAGAATTAAAAAATCCTTTATCTCAAGAAGGAATTAAAGAATTAGAAAACTTATTAAAAGTTGCAAGCTATGGTGGCTATCTAGATCAAATAAAAACAAATTTTGCAATAGTAAGAGGTCTTGCTTACTATGATGGCTTTTGTGTTGAGACTAATTTAAATTTTAAAACAAAAAACAAAAAGGGCAAAGAGGTTGATATTGGAAGCATCTGTTCTGGAGGACAATATAATAAATTAATTTCTAGATTTAAGGGGGTCGATATTCCAGGTACAGGTATAAGCATTGGAGTTGACCGTTTATTATTTGCATTATCGCAATTAAGCGAAATTGAAATTAAAGAAAAAAACCCCGTTATAGTTTGTGTGATGGATAAAATATTTTTAAAAGAATATTATAAAATTTTACAAATTTTGAGAGATAACAATATTAGTTCAGAAATATTTTTAGATAGTAAAAAAAATCTTGGTAAACAATTAACTTATGCAAACAAAAGAAAATGTCCAGTTGCAGTTATATGTGGCGAAAATGAATTTAGAGATAACACAATTACAATAAAAAACCTTTTAGGTATAAAAGGTGAAAATAATCAAATTACGTTTCCAAAAGAAAATTTAATAAATGAAGTCAAAAAATTTATCTGAGAAAATCCTTAAAACAGTGAAGTCTAAAGGATTTAAACACATTGATTTACCCTCTGTAATAGAGGCAAATCATATTGTTCAAAGGTCTGGAGAAAATTTTAGAAAATTTATTTTTTCATTTATTGATCAAAAAGGTAGTGAGCTTTGTTTAAGACCAGACTTGACTATAGTTTCATGTCTAAGATACTTAGAAAATAATTTAAAAGGTAAAGAAAAAATATTTTATAGTGGGCAAGCTTATAGAAAGTCTGAAAACAAAAAAGATTCTATTATAAGAAATCAAATAGGTTTTGAAATTATTGGTTCTCAAGATGAAAAAAAGGATGATAAAGAAATTATTGATACTGCTTTAAAATCATTGTCTAATTTAAACTATTCGAAGGGGATTTTAAAAATTGGAAACGTTGAAATATTTAATTTACTAATTTCAAAGCTAGATATTCCAAAAAGATGGAAGCTAAGATTGTCTAGACATTTTTGGAGAGAAAAATATTTCAATGATCTTTTAAAAAGATTAGAAACAAACTCTGATGTAGATCCAACAATTGTAGAAATTGATAAAAAGAAATATCTAAAAATGTTGAAGGATAATCCACAAATTATTATTGCAGGTAGATCAATAGGTGAGATTTTGAAAAGATTCGACAATAAAATTCAAGACCCTAGAAGAGCCAACAAAGGTAAAAATGTATCCAGAATTATTAAAGAATTTTTAAAAATTAACTGTCCAATTAATGAAGCTGCCAAAACACTGAATATTTTTTTTAAAAAGAATAAAATTAATCTTGCTGTTGACCAAAAGTATTTTCCAATTTCTAAAAATAAAGTTGCAAAGTTGAATGTCAAGTTTTCGGCTTCATTTGGTAGAGAATTAGAATATTATTCAGGAATGGTTTTCAAAATTGATATTAAAGATAGATTAAAAGGATTTAATATTATAAATGGCGGCAGGTACGATCGATTAATTTCTAATCTTGGATCAAATAAAAATGTATCAGCGGTTGGAGCTGCAATAAATTTAAATGTAAAATGATTACTTGGTTAGCATCATATCCAAAAAGTGGAAATACTTGGTTAAGGGCTTTACTTACTTCATATTTTTATAGCTCAAGTGGAGAGTTTGATTTTAAAAAGATGTCAAAAATTTATCAATTCCCTGCAAAAACCTTTTTTAAAGGTTATAAAAAAAATTTTTCAAATCTACCAGATACAGCCGAATTTTGGATAGATGCTCAAAATAAAATTAATACTGATAACAGCTTTAAGTTATTTAAAACACACAATGCTTTTTTAAAAATTAATAATTATAATTTTACTAATAAAGAAAATACTAATGGATGTGTTTATATAGTAAGAGATCCAAGAAATGTTATTACATCAATAATAAACCATTATGAACATAACTATAGGGAAGCCCTAGATTGGATGTTAGATGATAAGGGTTATTTATTTCAAAAAGAGGAAAATCAATTTATTAATTTCCAATTTTTAAGTTCATGGAGGAATCATTATAAATCATGGGTAGAAACTAAAGAATTTCCGGTATTTACCGTCAAATATGAAGACCTAGAACAAAAGCCAATGGAAGTTTTTGAAAATGTAATAAATTTTTTAATAAAAGTAGGAAAATTAAATACTTCTTTTGACAAGATTAAAGCAAAAAAATCTATTGAATCTTGTAAATTTTCAAATTTACAACAAAAAGAAAAACAAGAAGGATTTATAGAATCTCCAATAGGACAAAAAACAGGAAAAAAAATTACTTTTTTTAACTTAGGAAAGGATAATGATTGGAAAAAGTTATTACCTAATAATATTAAAGATGAAATGAATGAATTTTTTGAAAATGATCTAAAAAATTGGGGATATCGTATCAATGATTAATATAGGAATACCAAGTAAAGGAAGATTAAAAAAAGGTGTTTTAAAAATATTTAAAGACAATAATCTTAATTTAATTTCTGAAAGAGGTGAGAGAGATCTATTTGCTTGCATCAAAAAATATAAAAATATTAAAATCATTTATTTACATGCACGTGAAATTATAGAAAGATTATCAGATGGATCTTTAGATATTGGTTTCTCTGGTTATGATCTGTTTAAAGAAAGTAGTACGAATATCCAAAAAAAAATTATAGTAAGTAATAAATATAAGTTTGGAAATGCTAATTTGGTTCTAGCTGTTCCAGACCAATGGATAGATGTACAGACGATAGCTGATTTAGAGGAAATTGCTTTTATATTAAAAGAAAAAAAAAATAAAAGATTAAGAGTTGCTACAAAATATCCAAACTTGACTAGAGAATTTTTATTTTCAAAAGGTGTTACTCAATTTAGATTGGTTGATAGTTTGGGTGCTACTGAGTCATATCCTTTTACTGGATCATCAGAAATTATATCAGACATATCCTCTACAGGAGAAACATTAAAAGCTAATAATTTAAGAGTTTTAATTGATGGAAAAATTCTAGCTTCACAGGCTTGTATGCTTACTTCAAAAAGCTCATTAAGAAGAAATGATGTAAAAAAATTTATAAGACTTCTTTTAAAAAACTAATTTAATAATTTTATTAATTTTAGATTTGTATTGTTATAGTTTTTTTCATCCAAAATTTTGAATTTTGAATTATTAATCACATCGCATATAGATGTGTTAAGATCTGCTAAACAAATATACCAAAAATAACTTTGATTTTTTAAATCTTCAAATTTAACATGATTGATATTTAATTTTTCTTTTATAATAATTTGATTGAAATAATTATTCATTGCCATATCCCAAATGTAATGATTTTTGTTGGCAAAACTTAAGTTAATAGCAAAAGTATTGTAATTAGATTTATTGATCTCTTTTAATGCTATCACATATTGTGGTTTATGAGGAAGTCTTTGTTTAAAAAATTGTTGAACTGTAGTTTCTGTAAATAGATTACCTAATGTCAAAAAAACTATTAAAAAAATAAAAAAATTTTTGATTTTTTTTTCATTAAGCTCAAAAGTTAAATAAGAAATTAGAGTTATAATTGGTATTAAAACAAAGATTATATATCTTGGAGCTAAAATTGGTTCATATAAGTAACCAAACGCTATTGGCACAAAGTAAGAAAAAAATAAAATAAATATTAAAGTTACTGATGGCTCTAAATCTATAAAAAGTTTCTTTTTAAATTTAAAGATTAAAAAAAATAAGATTAGAAGATGAGCTATACCTAATAGCCTCGATCCAAAAAATTTTGAAAAATAAAAGTTTGTATAAAATTTTAAATCTGGATGAGAAATCCAAGTTGGATATGGATCTGTATTTAATAGATAATAAGGTAAATAAAAGACTGTAAAAGTGATTATTATGAAAATTGAAGCATTTAAAGATTTGTAGATCTTATTTTTGAATAATTTAATTAATAAAGCATACAAAATTATTGAACCAAATAATATTAAAGTAAAAGGATGTGATAAAATTGATAATATTTGAAAAATTATAAAGTAAAAAGAGTTTTTTGATAAATATTTATTATTTGTATTTTCTTTCAAAATTTTAAAATAAAATATCAATGTCATTGAGCAGAAAAAAAATACAAGAGAATAGACTCTTAATTCTTGAGCATATTTAATTAAAAAAATATTCATACTTACTAAAAAGATAATTAATAAAAAAGAATTATTATTTTTGATAATTTTGGCCAAATATATAATGGATAGAATACTTAAAGAACTAATTACGAAAGAAAAATATCTACCAACATTTTGCGTATAACCAAAAATATTATGTAAAATTTTTATTAAAAAATTAAAAAGAAAAGGTGTACCTTCTCCGATATTATTTCTCTGGTAGCTTTCAAATATTGAAATTTTTGGATCCGAGATCCAATAACTAACTATCTCATCAAACCATAAATTTTCAAAATCAATGTTGTAGAATCTAAAAATAATACCAATGAAAATAATCAAAAAACTTAAATATAAAGCTAAATTGTAATTTTTAATTTTTTTTAACATGATAATTAAATTAGATTAAATTAGTTTTTACTTTCATGAAAGTTTTTTTTATTATTTATTTACTACTACTGCTTATGTGTTAAAAATGTTATNNGAAANNGTANAATTAATTAANANATGTTTTTNTCNATNAAAAATGTTCCTAAAGTTTCATGGAGCTCTGATAAACCTTTAAACCTAAAACCGAAGATTTCTTCCGTGTTTTTTTTATGTTTAGGTTTAATGCTTTTTGGGCTAGGAGAAGGTCTACTAATAGTATCTTACACTGGAGCATCCCCATGGTCTGTTTTGGCACAAGGTATATCACTACATATAAATTTTTCTATTGGTACGATTACACTTTTTATTAGTTTTGCAGTTTTATTATTATGGATACCTTTAAATCAAAAGCCTGGAATTGGAACTATTCTTAATGCGTTAATTATAGCTCTGATGATAGATCTTTGTATAAAATTTGTGCCTACACCAAAAACTTACGAAGTTCAGTTATTACTAGCTGTTATAGCAGTACTTACAGTTGGATTTGGAGGAGGAATTTATCTAGTTGCTAATTTAGGTGCTGGGCCAAGAGATGGACTAATGGTGGGATTACAAAAAAAAACAAATTTACCTATAGCTGCAGTAAGAGCGACCTTAGAAATTACCGTAGTTAGTGCAGGTTGGTATTTAGGGGGAACAGTTGGATTAGGAACTTTGTTATTTGCTTTTGGTATAGGACCATCTGTTGCTTTAGGACTTTTTTTAACGAGAAAAATCTTTAGTTAGTTAGGCTGCTGCTCCAGATTTTTCATTTTTTTTTCTTTCATTGGGATCCAATATAGCTTTTCTTAATCTACAAGACTTAGGAGTAATTTCTAGAGACTCGTCAGTATTAAGTATACTTAATTGTTCAGCAATCGACATTTTACGAATTGGGGTGAGTACTACATTTTCATCAGTACCTTGAGTTCTCATATTTGTTAATTTTTTACCCTTCATTACATTGATAATCATATCACCCGGTTTTGGNGNCAGCCCAACTATCATTCCAGCATAAACAGGATCATTATGAGTTATAAACATTTCACCTCTTGCTTGTAAGTTAAAGATAGCAAAAGCAACAGCCTTTCCCTGCTCCATTGCAATTAAAGCACCATTTTTTCTTCCTTCCATTTCACCTTCAAATTTTCCATAAGAGTTGAAAATTCTGTTAATTACCCCATTACCTTTTGTTAAAGTTAAAAATCTACTTGTATAACCCATTAACCCTCTTGTAGGAGCATGAAAAATTAATCTTTTTTTATCTTTACCCATATCTTTNAGGTCGATTAATTTACCTTTTCTTCTGTTCATCGAATCAATTACTTTTGAAGAATATTCTTCATCTAAGTCCATAGTTATTTCTTCTATTGGTTCCAATTTATTTCCAGATTTATCTTTTTGAAATAAAACTTTTGGAGGACTTACCGTCATTTCAAAGCCTTCTCTTCTCATTTGTGTTAACAAAATTTCAAGCATTAGCTCTCCTCTGCCACTTATTTCAAAAGCATCATTGTTTGAATTTTCTGAAAATGTAATTCCTACATTATTTTGTGCCTCAAGAAGTAATCTTTCCCTGATTTGAGTACTCGTTAATTTTTTCCCCTCTGTTCCAGCAAGAGGTGAGGAGTTTACTGTTATCTTTATAGACATTGTCGGTGGATCTATAGGGGTGGCTGGAATTGGCTCGTTTACCTCTAAATCACAAATTGTATCAGCAACATTTGCTTTTTCTAATCCTGCAATTACAACTATGTCCCCAGCTTTTCCAATTTCTATAGGAACTTTTTTTGTTCCCTCGTATCTAAAAATTTTTGTTAGTCTTCCTTCATCAACCTTTTCTCCTTTGAGATTAATTGCTTTTATTTGTTGATTAGCTTTTGCAGTACCCTGAGATATTCTACCAACTAAACTTCTTCCTAAAAAACTATCAGCATATAAAAGTGTTGATAACATTGAAAATGGCTTTCTNTCATCTAATTCAGCTGGTTTTACATTCTCTATTATAGAATCTAGCAGTGGATGAAGATTTTTTTTTGGACCATCAACTTCTTTGCTGGCCCAACCTGATCTACCACTAGCATATAATACTGGAAAATCTANTTGTTCTTCATTAGCGTCTAAGCTTACAAATAGGTCAAATGTTTCATCTAAAACCTCATTAGCTCTTTGATCAGGTTTATCTAGTTTGTTAATCACAACAATAGGCCTTAGTCCTTGTTTAAGTGCTTTNGNNANNACAAANTTTGTTTGAGGCATTACNCCTTCAGCNGAGTCTATAAGTAGTAAAGCACCATCGGCCATACTTAAAACACGCTCAACCTCAGCAGCAAAATCTCTATGGCCAGGAGTATCGATAATATTAATCCTAGATTCTTTCCAATTAATAGATGCAGGCTTTGCTAAAATTGTAATTCCTCTCTCTTTTTCTAATTCACCACTGTCCATTAATCTTTCATCCACAACTTCATTTTCTCTAAAAGATCCACTTTGTTTCATTAGAGTATCAATCAATGTAGTTTTGCCGTGATCCACATGAGCAATGATTGTTATGTTTCTTATATTGTTAGCCATAAATTGAGGCTCTTATACATTAATAGATTCATTTGAAAACTTAAAAAAACTCAAGAATTACACATAAATTTTAAATCTATAAGATTAGATAATTTCTATTATGCCTATCGAAGCAGTATCCTCTAAAAATAGGTATAATTTTTTATTTTTGTAGATCATACTTCTTACCCTTTCAAAAACTTCAATTCTTTTAAAATTTACAATTTTATTTTCATCGTCTAAATTAAAAAAATATATAGATTTATCTTTTAATGAAGCAGTAACGTAAGTTTTATCATCAATCATAGTAATTGATGTTATGCCAATTGATGGCTCAAAAGATTTTAATGGTTCAATGAAACCATTATTTTTATGAGATTTTAATAATGGATATTTTTCATACTTTGTTTCATTTTGTTTTATTCGTCCACCATAATGATCTCCATATGAGGCAATTGCCCAACCGTAATTCGGAAGTTCGCTTAGGTTTAAATCTATTAAATTAATTTCATCACCCCCTTGAGGACCATGTTCTGTTTCTAAAATAAAATTATTTTGTTTATTTATATATAAGCCCTGTGGATTTCTATGACCCATCGAAATAATTTTATAACTATAGTCGTTAATGTTAATATTGATAAGCTTTCCATTTATACTATTTTTATCTTGGGCAAGACTTCTAAGTCTGTAATCGCCTGTAGATAAAATAATCTGATTATTATCTATACTAATAATTTTGCCACCAGATTGCCAAGCGTTGAACTCATTATCAATATTCTTTTTTTTGACACAAGATTTAGCTGAAAATAATTTTTTAAAATTGATTTGTTCATAATCCATATCTGAGAAGATGATACTTGTATTCCAACAATCCTTTTTTATTTCTTCAGTATATGAAATAAAAATTTTATTATTATTAATATGCAGATCTTTAATTGAATACCATCTAAATTGATCAAATTGATCATTATTAATAAATTTTGAAATATTATTTTTTATTTGTTTAAAATTTGTTTTACTATCTGCTTCTTCCTGGTAACTTAAAATACCTCTTGCTGAAACAAGTACTAAATTATTATTATGAAAATCAAGATATCCGCTACCTGGATATTTATTCCATATACCATAATATAATCCTTTTAGTTTATATTTATTAAGAGTTAAATTATTTGTAAGTTTTTTTTCAACTGGTGTTTTAGAAACTGATAAATCATATAAATTTTTTTTGTAATCTAATTCTAGATTGAAATTATTAATATTTGTGTCTGATATAATTCCTTCTTGTTTTAATATTATAGATTTTTGATCAGTTATATACCTATAAGGAAATATATATTTTTTTATAAGTTGTTTTTGGTTTTGACTTAAAATATTTTTAAAGTAACCTTTACCAATTATCGAGTTAGTTAAGATATAAATAATTGTAATAATAATTATAAATATAATTATT
>NHFH02000008.1 GCA_002170275.2 Candidatus Pelagibacter sp. TMED106
ATGATCAGTGTATAATTTAAGGACCGCTGGCCAAATTGGATAAGGCGCTCGGCTACGAACCGGGAGATTCCAGATTCGAGTTCTGGGCGGTCCACCAAAAAGGATTAATAAATGTTAAATTGGCTATATAAATTATCTTTACAAAAATCTGTTATATATTTTTTTATTATTGTTTTTATAATTTTATTAATTTTAACTTATATACTATAAAAAAATATGAATGAAAAATTTGAACAAATAAGTATTAAACCAGGCTTTATGAAACACAATGGTGGTGTTTTATTTAGAACCATTTCAGACTCAGAATATGAATTTAAATCTACAATTAATGAAAATCATTTAAATGCAGCTGGTATAACTCATGGCGGATATATATCAGCATTAATAGATGCAGGAGCAGGTACAGCAGCTTATAGAGCTACGGAAAGTGCTATATGTGTAACAATTTCCCTAGATATAAAATTTATAGGATCTTCTAAGAAAGGTGATGAAATATTAGGATCTGTAAAAATTCAAAAAAAAACTAAAACTTTAGTGTTTTTATTTTGTGAGCTTAGAAATAAAGATAAGATTATTGCGTCTGCTTCTGGTGTTTGGAAAATGTTAAAATCTAAATCATAATTAAAATTTATTCTTTTCTTTTAGCATTTAAATAACCAAATACTATCAATAGCAAGACTGCTATAGGATAAATAATAATTTTATTCGGTCTGTCTGAATTTTCTATTTTAAATTCAATGATATAATCTCCTATTTCAAAACCACTCTTTTTAGCTTTTCCATTCCATTTTAGATTATCAACAATTACTTTATCTTTTTCATTTACTAAAACCATACCATAAGCTTCTAAGGTAAATTCTTTCTCAAAATCATTTTTATTAATAACGAACAATTTATACCTTTCTCCATACGGACTTGGACGCGTAACTTTAAAGCGTACCTCTTTATCTGGGTCTAACTGTAACAAATGAATTTTATTGATGTCTTTATAGTTATATTTTGGATAAAATTTATTAAGAACAAATTCAGGTGATAGTAAAGAAATAGAAATTAATAAAAAAATTATTATTTCATACCATCTTAACTTACTTATAAACCAACCCTGAGTTGCCGAAGTAAAAACTAATATTCCAATTAAAGAAGTAATAATCACAACTAATCCATGCCAAATATTCTCAATTCCTATTAATAATAATTCGTGATTAAATAAAAATACAATCGGAAGTATTCCAGTTCTTAAACTGTACCAAAATGCCTGTAAGCCTGTTCTAAGAGGATCTCCACCTGATATTGCTGCTGCAGCATAAGATGCAAGACCAACTGGTGGAGTAACATCGGCCATTAAGCCAAAATAAAATACAAACAGATGGACAGCTATAAGTGGAAAAATAAACCCAGAGGCATTACCTACATCAACTAAAACTGTTGCCATTAAAGATGCAACTACAACGTAATTTGCGGTTGTCGGTAATCCCATACCAAGTAATAAACATAAAATTATTGTTAAAAATAACAAGATAGCAACATTATCTTTAGCTATGGACTCGATTACTATTATAAGGTTAGTACTTAATCCAGTCGAACCGACTGCTCCAACTATTATACCTGCGGTAGCAATAGCAATACCAACACCAACCATATTTAAAGCACCCTTTTCAAAGCCAATAATTGTTTCATTAAACCAAGATTTCAATCCATCTTTGATATTTTGTTGTTTAATTAATTTATTAATCAAATTAACCAAGATTAAAGAGACGGTTGCATAAAAAATAGAATATGATGCAGTAAATCTTAAGTAAACAAGCATATAAATCAAAACAAATATTGGTATCAAAAAATGCAAACCTGATAAAAAAGTGCTTTTCAAATTTGGTACTTCAGAATCATCCATTCCTTTTAAATTTAATTTTAGAGCCTCTAGATGAGAAATATAAAATAAAGCAATATAAGAAATTACTGCAGGTAAAAAAGCATGCTTTACGACCTCAAAATATGTAACTCCTATAAAACTTGCTATAACAAAAGCTGCTGCACCCATTACTGGCGGCATAATCTGACCATTAACAGAAGATGAAACTTCTATAGCTCCAGCTTTTTCTTTTGAAAATCCAGTTTTTTTCATAATTGGTATTGTAAAAGTTCCGGTTGTAACTGTATTAGCAATAGAAGAACCTGAAATCAAACCTGTCATACCAGATCCTAATATTGCTGCTTTAGCTGGTCCACCTCTCATTTTTCCTACCATAGCAAATGCTAAATCTAAAAAATATTTTCCACCACCAGCTGTCTCAAGAAGAGCACCAAATAAAACAAATAAAAAAATAAAATCTACAGAAACACCTATTGGAATTCCAAATATAGCCTCTTGATCTAACCATTGAAATCCCACAAGTCTATTTAATGAAAGTCCTCCATGCGAAATTATCTCAGGAGCATATCTTCCATAATATGAAAATAATAAAAAACATATTGCAATTATAACTAATGGTAATCCAATCGCTCTTCTAGTAGCTTCTAATAAAAATATTATTCCAAAACTTCCTATAATTAATTCTATTGGTATAGAAAAGCTTTCACCAATAGTTATAGTTAGTAGTACTCCTCCTCTATCTACTAATTGATCATAAAAAAAATAAATATATAAACAACAAAAAGCAGCTGTAAAACTTATCAAAATATCTAAAAAAGAAATCTTTTTACCTTTAGAAATTGGAAATATTAAAAAGGCTAATGTTAAAGCAAATCCTAAATGAATAGCTCTTGCAGGAAGACCCTTAAACATTCCTATATTAAACATAAAAGGAAAGGGTGAGGCATACCAAAGTTGAAATAGGGACCAAATAATTGCTATAGCTGCTACAAATTTTAAATGAACACCACTAAGATTTCTCGTTGGAGATAAATCTTCTTTAATTCTATTTTCTATTTTGTTACTTATACTTTTGTTCATTTTATAAATAATACGACATTACAAAAAAAAAGGCCTAATAAATATATCAGGCCTTTTTTTTTAATTTTTAACAAAAATATTACATCAATCCAGCTTCTTTATAGTATTTAATAGCTCCTGGATGTAATGGAGCTGATAAACCATCAGCTATCATGTTTTTCTTTTCTAATGGTCCAAATGCAGGATGTTGTTTTCTGAAATCATCAAAATTTTCAAAAACAGCTTTTGTTACTAAATAAACTAGTTCCTCAGAGACATCAGCGCTTGTCACAACAGTAGCCTTTACACCAAAAGTAGTAACGTCTTTCTTTTGTCCTGTATAAGTTCCTGCAGGTATTGTAGCTGCTGCATAATATGGTGCACCATCTATTAAACCTTGAACTGCTGAACCCGTAAGATTAATTGGCAATGCTTTTGCTGCACAAGTAGCTGCTTGTTCCATAGCACCATTGGGAAATCCCACAGAATAACCATATGCGTCTATTTTCCCATCACACAATGCTTTAACTTGTTCTGACGAAGTTAGCTCAGTAGTAGATTTAAAGTAACTGTTGTCAACTCCCATTGCTTCCATAAGTACTTCCATGGTTCCTCTTTGACCTGAGCCAGGGTTACCTATGTTTACAGCTTTTCCTTTAAGTCCTTTAAAATCTTTAACTTTAGCTTTTTTCCTTGCCCAAATTTGGAAAGGTTCATTGTGAACTGAGAAAACAGCTCTTAAATTACCAAATTTTTTTCCTTCCCATTTGCTTGAACCATTAACTGCATGAAATTGCCAGTCTGATTGAGCTACACCAAATTGAAATTCACCCGCAGCTATTTGACCAATATTATAATTTGATCCTCCAGTAGATGGGGCTGTACATCTGTAAGCTTTATCAATACCTTTTTTTCTTCCATGTTCTTTAGCGATAGCAGATTTATGAAGCATTTTACAAATAGCATTACCAGTTTGGAAATATACTCCTGTTGGTCCGCCTGTCCCTATTGTGAAGAACTCCGCAGATTTTGCTACATTTGTAATAGATAAAGATGCAACAAAAATCAAAAGAGCACTTGATAGAGATGTTATTATTTTTTTCATTTTTTTCTCCTCTACTCTGTTATTTTTATTTTTCAATTTTAACAGTATTTTTATCTTTAAGTATAGATTGTATTTTATGTTGATTCAGACCATCTTTTTAACATATCTACGCCTTGAATAATTTTAGGAGCTAATTTTGAAATTAAATCATTATCAATTTTTTGTTCATTTTGGGTTTCTCTCATAAATTTACTTCCATCAAAATCTGTAAAACTTAATCTAGCTAGCATTCTAGTTTTATCAAAACCAAAATCTGATCCAGGTAATAATGCTACTCCAGTATCTTTTAAAATATTATCACACATTTCTGATGAAGTTTTAAATTTTTTATCTAAAAATTCAGGCATTAAATAAAAGCCCCCTTCTGGTTTATTTATTAAAACTTTATTTGACTTTAAATTTTCATAAACATAATTACCAACTGCTTTAAGGATTTGCCTAGAATGATTTATAAATTTTTTATGATCTCCTTGAAATGCATTTATAGCTGCATATTGGATTGGTGCACTTACAGAAGAAAAAGTTTCACTAGCTAATACATTTATTGAGTCTCTTAAGTTTTTTAGAGAATCTGGAATTATAAAATATCCTAGTCTCCATCCGCCAGCTCCGCACCATTTACTTAGACCATTACTTATTATAGTTTTTTCAGGGCAAAAATTTGATATAGAATTATAATTTTCTTCAAAGCTAAGTTCTGAATAAATTTCATCAGATAAAATAATAAGATTATATTTATTGGTAATTTCACTTATTTCTTTTAAATTCTTACATATCTGGCCAGAAGGATTATTTGGTGAATTTAAAAATAAAAGATAATTTTTATTTCTATTTTTTAAGATAATTTTTTCAATTTCCGATCCAGAGGGAAACCAATTATTCTCTCTTGAAGTTTGTATTAATTGGATTTTATTTCTTCCAAGAATTGCTTGTGGAGCATAAGAAACCCAACTCGGTGCAGGTAATATAATTTCACCGTCAAAAATAATTTGTAATAAAAACATTAATTCTTTTGATCCGGGCCCTATAATTACATTTTCTGAATTATAGTTATAATCTTTCTTGATAGATTTATATTTTGCAACAGCTTTTCTAAGCTTCTCAAGACCTTGCATTGGTAAATATTTATTATGATGTGCATTATTTTTTAATTCATCAACTATATCTAATGGGATTGGAAATGGAGATTGACCGAATCCGAATTTAAAAATTTTTTTTCCTTCATTTTCTAAACTTTTAGAAAGTTCATTTATTTTTAATGTTGATGAAGGTTTTAGGTTTTTAACAATATCTTTTAACATTACTTTTGCTTATAATTTTTAAAAAAATTAATACAGAATTATTTTTAATTATGTTAACCTAATAAGTATAAAAAGGACAAATGAGAACTTTTTCCTCCGCGATTCGGTCATGTTTTAGTCTATTTTTGTTCTTTACCACTAACAACATATTGTAGGATAAAAAATAAAGATACCATAATTAGAAATGTCAAAAAATAAGATCACAGCTGTTTTGGGGCCTACCAATACTGGAAAAACTTACCTGGCTATAGAAACTATGCTTTCTTTTGACAGTGGAATGATTGGTTTTCCTTTAAGACTATTGGCAAGAGAAGTTTATGATAAAATTATTAAAAAAGAAAATCTTAATAAAGTTGCTTTGATTACCGGAGAAGAAAAGATTATACCTCCAGAGGCAAAATATTTTCTTTGTACCGTTGAGTCTATGCCAATAGATAAAAATTTAGATTTCGTAGCAATAGATGAAATTCAGATGTGTGCAGACCACGAAAGGGGTCATATTTTTACAGACAGATTATTAAATTTACGGGGAGAAAAACTAACAATGTTTATGGGATCAAATACTATTAAAAATATAATTACAAAACTAGATGGAGATACAGAATTTATTAATCGTAATAGACTTTCCAAGCTTTCTTATATTGGACACAAAAAAATTTCTAGAATAGACAGAAAAACAGCAATAATAGCTTTTTCAACAGAAGAAGTTTATGCAATAGCTGAACTAATTAGAAGACAAAAAGGAGGAGCTGCAATTGTAATGGGCTCACTCAGTCCTAAAACAAGAAATGCACAAGTTGCATTATATCAATCAGGAGATGTAGACTTCCTAGTTGCAACTGATGCAATTGGTATGGGAATTAATATGGATTTAGAAAATGTTTTTTTCTCAAATCTAAAAAAATTTGATGGAAAAAAATTAAGAAGACTTGATTTATCTGAAATTGGTCAGATAGCTGGAAGAGCTGGAAGATATCTAAATGATGGTAATTTTGGAATTACTGGTGAGTGCAAAGAAATTAATGCCGAAGAAATAAATCTTCTAGAAAATCATAAATTTGAAGAAATCAGAACTTTATTTTGGAGAAATTCTAATCTTAATTTTAACAATGCTTCTGCATTAATTCGATCCTTAGATGAAAAGCCTCATAAAAATTGGTTAAGAAAAATTCATGAATGTGAAGATGAAAAAGTATTAAAATATTTTTTAAAAAATTTAGATTTATATAATATTAAGAATATTAAAGAAACTTTAACCCTTTTATGGGAATGTTGCCAAATACCAGATTTTGTGAAAAAGACATACGGGAATCATACAGAAGTAGTAGGAAAAGTATTCGAATTTCTCAATACTCCAAAAGGCAAAGTTACTGAAGATTTTATGAGATTACAGCTATTAAAATTAGACAAATTAGAGGGAAACGTAGATTCTTTATCAAATAGAATTGCAAATGTAAGAACTTGGTCTTATGTTTCTAATAAAAATAATTGGGTAGAAAATCAAAATTATTGGATAGAAAAAACAAAATTATTAGAGGATAAATTATCTGACAGATTACATGAGGAACTTACTAAAACTTTTATTGACAAAAGAGCAAGTGTTTTGGCTAGAGGATTAAAACAAGATATGGATTTTAAAACTGAAATTATAGAAGATGGTAAAGTATTAATAGACAATCAATTTATTGGTAAATTAAAAGGACTAAAATTTGAGCTTGATTTAAAAACAGGAGCCCTAGAAACTGATATTAAATCTCTTAAAAAAGCGGCGAGACAAACTGTAGGTCCCGAGCTTGAAAAAAGAATACAAACCATTATTGACACAGGTTTGTTAGAAATTAAAAGTGATTTTAAGATTTATTGGAATGAATATCCAATATCTAAATTACTACCAGGAAAAGATTATTTAAACCCAGAACTATTTTTAATTGTTGATGATATATTAGAAAATATTCAAAAGAAAAAATTATCTGAATTTCTCAATAAATGGATTAAAGAAAAAATCAATGATGTCCTAAAAAGTCTTATTGATTTAAAAAATTTAAAAGAAAGTAATTCATCAATTAAAGCTTTAGCTTATCAACTATACGAAAATAACGGAGTTATTAAAAGAGAACAAGTTTCAGATTATCTTAAAAAACTTGGCCAAGATGAAAGAAAGATTTTAAGAGAATTGGGGGTCAAATTTGGAAGATATCACGTATTTCTTTTTAAATTATTAAAACCAGATGCAGTATCTTTGCGAATATTATTATGGAAAAATTTTCATCAAAAATATTTTGATTTAACACCTCCTACTTTTGGTTTAAATTTTTTAGAAAATAAATATAAAACTAATAAAGATTTTATGTTGCTATGTGGATTTGAAAAATTTAATGAATATTTTGTGAGAATAGACATTTTAGAAAGATTATTTGTAAAAATTATCAACTCTAATACTGATAAAAATCCAGAAATAAAATTAATTCCTGAAATGTTAAATTTACTTGGTTGTAACAAAGATAATTTTATAAATTTGATTAAAAAAATGGATTATAAAACCTATATGAAGGATAAAGAGATCTACTTTAAATATAGTCCTTCAAAAAAAAGAAAAAATACTTTTAAAAATATTAAAAATGTTAATAGTCCTTTTAAGGTGTTAAAAAACATCAATTTTAGTAAATGATCAATATTTTCAAAAACAAAGAAAAAAATAAATTAGATGATAGTTTTTTGTCAAAAATTACTCCTTTATTAATCCATGCTGCTAAAATTGATGAATCCTATACTAGCGATGAAAAAGAAATAATAAAAAAAACTCTACTTAAATTAGGTGCTGAAAAAGAAAATATTGACCAGATAATTAGTAAAGCTGAAATAAGTGAAGAAAATTCAAATCAAATTTTAGATTTTACTAAAGAAGTAAAAAATGCATCTGTATCAGAAAAAATAAAAATTATTGAGGCTTTATGGAAGATAATATACTCAAATCAAAAAACTGATATGTATGAAGAAAATTTGATGCGACGACTAGCAGGACTATTATATGTTGACAATAAAACTATGGTAGACATAAAAGAAAAAGTAAAAAAAGAATTTTCAAAATGACATACTTAGTAAATGAAAATTGCATCAAATGTAAATTAATGGACTGCGTAGATGTTTGTCCGGTTGATTGTTTTTATGAAGGTAAAAATATGCTTGTAATTAAGCCTGATGAGTGTATAGATTGTGGCGTTTGTGAGCCAGAGTGTCCTGTTGATGCTATAACGGCAGATTCAGAACCAGGTAGCGAACGATGGCTTGAAATCAATACTAAGTATTCTGAAATTTGGCCTAATATAAGTGAGAAAAAAGATCCGCCAGAGGATAACGAAGACCATAAAAATGAAAAAAATAAATACGAAAAATATTTTAAAGAAAATCTTTAATAAAAAAAAAGTAAAAAAAAATAAAGTAAAAATAAAATCTAAATCGATAACTAAAAAAGTCAAAAAAAAAAATACCTTTAAAAAATAAGTCAAAAAAAACCAAAAAAATAAAGTTACCTAAAAAAATTAAAAATAAAGTTGAAACTTCAGTGAAAAATAATGAGGTTAAAAATGAAAATTTAAGAATTTCAAGAAGTAACGAAGTAAAACCAGAAATCAAAAAAGTCAAAAAACAAGAGACTGAAAAAAAAGAATATAAAATTAAAGATTATGTAGTTTATCCTAAACATGGTGTAGGCCAAATTACCGAATTTAAAAAAATCAATATTGGAGGTATTGATGTTGAGACTTATGTTTTAAAATTTGAAAAAGATAAAGCCGACGGAATGATTCCAGTAAATAAACAATCACACCTAAGACCATTAGCAACTATTAACCAAGTTAACAAATCTATATCTATATTAAAAAGTAAACCAAAAATAAAAAGATCGATGTGGAGTAGAAGAGCTCAAGAGTATGAAGCTAAGATATCTTCAGGAAAAATTTATGAATTAGCTGAAGTAGTAAGAGATTTAAATAAAGGAGACGATTTAATGGTTGATCAGTCCTACAGTGAAAGACAACTCTTCGAAAAGGCCTACGAAAGAATTTTATCTGAATTTAAGATAGTAATGAATGTCTCTTTAGAAGATACACAAAAGAAACTTGATAAAGCTCTTAAAAGAAATCTTGAAGGGCAAAATAAAACTGAAAGTTCGAGTACTCAACCAAAATTATCTGAGCCTGAGATATCTGAAAATGATACAATTCCTGAAACTGAAGAATAAAAAAAACGCCTCTCATACAATTGTAATGAGAAGCGTTTTTTAAAGAGTACTAAGTTATTATCTTCTTCTTCTTCTTTTAGCTTTTTTCTTAGCTTTTTTCTTAGTTTTCTTTGCAGCTTTTCTTCTTCGTTTAGCCATCTTTAGCTCCCTGTTTAAGTTACACGAATCAAAATGATTCGTTATTACCTTATTTTTATTTTTTTATACAAGTTATGTCAATTCTTTAATTTAAAGAATAATTCTAAATTATTTTTTTTTTTAAAATATTTTTATATTTATTTTTTTTTAGCTAAAAAGTTAAGTTTTATGCGAATAATAAACTAATTTAAAAAATAAATTTAGTACAGTTTTTCTAATTCATTTTTATATTTATTTATAATTTTATATCTTTTTAATTTCAAAGTTGGAGTCATCATTCCATTTTCTATTGTAAATTGATCTTTAACTAACATAAATTTTTTAATTTTTTCCATTTTTGATAAATTTTTATTAATTTTTGTAATTTCTTTTTGAATTTCTTCATTCGTAACATTCTTTTTGTCTGCGGTTAAAACAATTATTGAAACTAAATAAGGTTTATTATCACCGTAAACAAGTGCTTGATCAATAAAATCTAATTTAGTTAAATCATTTTCAATTTTTACAGGTGAAATGTTGTCTCCACCTGGTGTGATTATTATATCTTTTTTTCTATCTGTAATTTTTAGATAGTCATTTTCAAATTTACCAATGTCTCCAGTGTGTAACCATCCATCAACTAAAACTTTTTTTGTTTCCTTTTCATTATTCCAATATCCTATCATTACATTTTCACCTTTAATAAGTATCTCTCCATCATCAGCTATTTTTACTAAATTTCCCTCGAAAGGAGGGCCTACAGTTTCTACTCTAATATCATTTATAGGATTGCAACTTACTACTGGAGAAGTTTCTGTTAACCCATATCCCTGAAGTGTGGGTAGACCAATAGCATTCAAAAAAGACCCAACTTCTTTGTCCAAAGCACCTCCTCCAGAAACAAAAGCTTTTAAACTACTTCCAAATTGTTTTTTTATTTTTTTTCTAACCAATATATCACAAACAAAATCTAAAAAATTTTCAATCAAAGAAAGTTTTTTTTGATATAATTTTTTTTTTCCTAAATCTATAGTTTTTTTGATTAAACTATTTTTCAGACCAGTTGCCTTATTAAAATTTCCATTAATTTTCTGATATAAATTTTGATAAAATCTTGGTACAGCTGTCATTATCTCTGGACTACATTCATTCATATTTTTTATCAATTTTTCAATACTTTCTGCATAATATACTCTAGCTGCTACAGCTATTTGAACAAATTGTACAGTATGTTCATAAGAATGAGATAATGGTAACCAGGTTAAAAATTTTGTTTTATTAGAAATAATACTTTTTAATAAATTGTATGATCCCTCACAATTATTAAGAATACCTCCATGACTAAGAATTACTCCTTTAGGATTTCCTTGAGTGCCTGAAGTATATATTATGCATGCAGCACTTTTTCTCTCAATCTTCAAATCTAAAAAGTTTTTTTCCTCGTATTCTTTGTCTTTCAAAATATCATTTAAATGTAATTCATAATCTGAACTATTATGGTCTATTGATTCAAAAAATATAACTTTTTTAATAAAACTTTTCTTAGGTATTATATTTTTTACTTTTTTATACTGAGCATTATCTGAAACAATAATAATAGCTGGAGTACAATCATCAATAATATATTCGTAATCCCTTTCTGTATAAGTTGTATATGCTGGAACCGTAATACCCTCTGAAAGCATTATAGCTAGATCCGAAATCAACCATTCAGGTCTATTTTCTGATATTAATAAGCATCTATCAGATTTTTTTATATTTTTTGAAATTTCTTTTGAAAGTTTTATAACATTTGAATAAACATCCTCCCAAGAATATTTTTTTTTTGGCTCTTTCAAACTCTCTAAAAAAATATTTTTTTTACTTTGCTTTTGATACTGATAATAAAATAGTTCTAATAAATTATTTATTTCATTTATTTTCATAATGTACTGGTGGGCGAAGAGAGAATCGAACTCTCACTTCTTGCGAAACACGATTTTGAGTCGTGCGCGTCTACCAGTTCCGCCATTCGCCCTATATTTTCCTTATTTTAATAAAATTAAATAGTATAAGAACTTAAATTATATTAAAACCTTAAAATGATTAGTAATCTTTATCTTAAAACTTTAAAGCTAGCTGCTCATAAAAGTTCAAAGTTTTTTTTAGCAATAATAGCTTTCGCTGAAAGTTCATTTTTTCCAATACCGCCAGATATAATGGTTGTTCCTATGATTATTGCAAAAAAAACTGATTATTTAAAAATATTTCTTATTGCAACAATATCGTCAGCTTTAGGAGGTTTATTAGGATATTTTATTGGATCTACCTTTCTAGAAATAGCGATGAATTTAATAGAATTTTATGGATATGAGGAAAAAGTAATTAATCTTAAAAATGATTTATCTTCTGGAGAAGAGTTTTATATTTTTCTTGGAGCATTATTTTTAGCTGGATTCACACCATTACCTTTTAAAGTTTTTACTATAACTAGTGGCATAATTGGTTTTAATATTTTCATATTTTTTATTATTTGCTTATTATCTCGTGGACTTAGATTTTTTGTAGTTTCATATTTATCTTATAGATTTGGTGAAAATTTTGATAACTTTATGAAAAAAGATGCGGCAAAATGGTTTTCTATTGTTGGACTAATAATTGTTTCTATTGCAGCAATTATATATTTTGTTAGTAAATAAAATGTTTCAAATAAAAAATAATATCATATTAAATTTTATTTTATTGTTCAGTATTTTTGCTTTAATTTCAGCATTTTTTATAGAATATTTTCTTGGACATGAGCCTTGTAACTTATGCTTAATTGAAAGAATTCCTTATATACTTTCAATTATTATTATTTCTTTAATCTACTTATTAAAAAAATACGAGAAGATTTTTCTAATTTTTTTAAGTTTAATATTTTTCTGTGCTGCGGGAATTTCTATCTATCATTTTGGAATCGAACAGGGTTTTATTGAGGAATCTTTAGTTTGTGATCTAGATAAAAAAGACAATATGCTATCGAAAGAGGATCTTTTAAAAAAACTAAATGAGAAAACTGTAAGTTGTAAGGATGTTACTTTTAAAGTATTCGGATTGTCCCTTGCTACATTTAATACTATTATTTCTTTTATATTAGGTGTTATAACGACTAAACTTTTTTTGAATTATGAAAAAAACTGATAAAAATAAATTAGAAGAATTTATAAGAGTAGATCACGCAGGTGAACGTGGAGCTATCAAAATATATGAAGGTCAACTACTTGCATTAAACACTTTAATCAAAGATGAAAATTTAAAAAAAACTATCGAAAAAATGAAAGTTCATGAACAAGAACACTGTGATTACTTTGAAAAAGAGATTAAAAAAAGAAAAATAAAACCAACAAAATTTTTACCTTTATGGGATTTACTAGGTGTTGGTCTTGGATTTGGTTCAACTATTTTAGGAAAAAAAGCAGCTATGCTTTGTACTGCATCGGTTGAAGAAGTTATCGATGAACATTATTCTAATCAAATTCAGCAAATAGAAAATGATGAAAAAAAACTTAAAGATAAAATTACAAAGTTTAGAAATGATGAAATAGATCACAAAGATATTGCTTATGAAGAAGGGGCAACAAAGAAAGGTTTTTATTCTATCTTGGATAAAATAATCAAAACTGGTTCAAAGTTTGCAATTAATATTTCTGAAAAAATTTAATTACGCCTCTAATTCAACATCCCAGTATAAATAATCCATCCAACTTTTATGTAAAAAATTAGGTGGAAAATTTTTACCATTTTTATGAAGATCCTCTACAGTTGGTTGAAAAGGTTCTTGAGTAAGCATCATTCCTGAGTGCTTAAGTAATCTACCACCCTTTTTAACATTACATGCTGAACAAGCTGTAACAACATTATCCCAATTAGTTTCTCCACCTTTTGATCTGGGTAACAAATGGTCAAAGGTTAATTCTTCTCCACTTCCACAATATTGACAAGAAAATTTATCTCTTAAAAAAACATTAAATCTTGTAAAATTTGGATTAGATTGAGGTCTTATAAAATTTTTTAATGCTATAACACTTGGCANCTTCATATTAAAAGAAGGACTTCTAATTACTCTATCGTAATTACTGACAATAGTTACTCTATCTAAAAAAACAGATTTTACAGAATCTTGCCAACTCCATAAAGATAAAGGATAATAGCTTAGAGGTCTATAATCTGCATTTAAAACTAATGCAGGACATTTTTCTAAAGAAACATTTTGTTCAAAAAAATTCATAATTAAAATAATTTTAACTGAATTAAATTAATTTATCAATATTAAGAAGATCATTTATTAAAAATTTATTAAATTTTAAAATTATTTTTTATATAATTCAACGCTATACTTGAGGCCTCAGTGGGAATATGATGCCCACAGTCTTTTATCATTTTTGTTTCTACATCTATATTATTTCTAATTAAAAAATCTTTAGCTTCTAGTAAAAAAGTNGGAGAAACAACATCGTCTAAATCTCCATGTAATAATAACATTTTTGTTGAAGAAGTTTTTCTTTTTTTAAGATCTTCAGAATTAATTATTTTTCCAGAAAAACCTACCACACAATTGTAATTTTCATTACTAATTAATCCTAAATTAATAGATATCATACAACCTTGGCTAAAACCTAACAAACAAATATCTGAATTCTTTAAATTATATTCATCCTTTACTTGGTTAATAAAATCAGTAATCTTTTTTTCAGCTTTTTTGGATTGTTCTAAAATATATAGTGGTTCATCTTTAGTAAGATCAAACCACTGGAAGCCCTGGGGATTTATTGGGCAGACTTCATGTCCATCAGGGCATACAAAAATTGTATTAGGCAAAAATCTTTTCCAGTTTAGTGTTATCATACTAATATCTTTTCCATCACCACCATAACCATGAAATAGAATAATTGCATTTTTAATAGATTTACCATTTTCTGGTTTTATAACTGTAGTTGATAAACTAAATTTCATAACNAAATTAATTATACTTACTTAACCAATTAATAAATTTTTCATCTTCAAAATCAATTGAACCTATAATTCTTGCAAATTCTTTTCCATCTTTATTAAATAAAATAGTAGTAGGAACTCCTCTTAATGAAAACTTGTTTGCTAAAATTACTGAGGAATCGTAGTAAATGTTTAAATTTCTAATGTTTAAATTTTTAAAAAAATTTNTAGATTTACTTAAATCTTCTTGACCGACGTTTATAGGAAAAATTTTTAGATTATTTAATTCATTATTTGATTGAAGTAAATCTAATGAAGGCATCTCTTTTTTACAGGGTGCACACCAAGTTGCCCAAAAATTTAACATTAACAATTTTCCTTTATAATTATTCAAATCAATCTTATTATTGTATACATCCTTAAAAATTACTTCTTCATAACTTTTTGGTTTACTATTAATAACTATATTCTTAATATCTGGTTTTTCTGTTGCGAAGCTGTAGCTGAATGTTATTAAATAAAAAAATATTGTTAAAAATTTCATACTATATGGTTATAATTAAATATCATGGCAAAAAATAAAAACAACCAGGCAATATGGAGCACAAGAGTAAAGAAACAGGCTTCAAAATTATTCCAAAAAATTGGTAGTTCTATTGATATTGATAAGAAACTTTATAAAGAAGATATAGATGGTTCAATTGCCCATGTAGAAATGCTTTTTAAACAAAAAATTATATCTTTTAAAATTAAAAATAAAATTACTTATGGTTTAAATAAAATTGAAAAAGAAATTTTTAAAAAAAACTTTGAATTTAATAATAAATATGAAGATATTCATATGAATATTGAAAAAAGATTATTTGAAATAATAGGGGATGAGGCAGGATATATTCACACTGGAAGATCTAGAAATGATCAAGTCATCACAGATTTAAAGATATGGCTTAGAAAAGCGAATAAAGAAATTGATAAAAATTTAAATAATTTGATCAAAACTATTCTTAAGCTTTCAGAAAAAAATATTCAAACTATTATGCCAGGATTTACTCACTTAAAAAATGCGCAACCAATTTCTTTTGCTCATTATTTGATGTCTTATGTTGAAATGTTTAAAAGAGATAAAAATAGATTTTTTTATAATTTAGAAAGTTTGTCAGAAAATCCTCTTGGAGTTGCAGCTTTAGCTGGNACATCTTTTAACATAGATAGAAATTTTACATCTAAAAAATTAGGTTTTAAAAATCCTACTAACAATTCTATAGATACTGTTGCTGATAGAGATTTTGTTTTAGATTTTTTATATAGTTCNTCTGTTTGCTCTATGCATATTTCAAGAATAGCAGAAGAACTAATTATTTGGAATTCAGATGCCTTTAATTTAATTAATCTTTCTGACAAAATTGTAACTGGTTCATCAATAATGCCTCAAAAAAAAAATCCAGATCTTTTAGAGTTTTTAAGAGGAAAAACAGGTACAAGTTATGGAAATTTATTTTCAATGCTTACAATACTCAAAGGTCTTCCTTTATCTTATTTTAAAGATCTACAAGATGATAAAGAAATAGTTTTTAACTCACATGAAAATCTAAAAAATTGTATTCTTATTCTAAATGAAGTTTTAAAAAATCTTAATCCTAATAAACAAAATATGTTAGCTCTTGCTAATTCGGGATATACAACTGCTACAGATTTTGCAGATTATCTTGTTAAAAACCATTCTATGNCTTTTAGAAAAGCTTATCAAATAACAGCAGCAGTTGTTAACTATGCAGAGAAAAAAAATAAAAAATTAGATCAACTAAGCATCAATGAACTTAGAAACATTGAGCCTAAACTTACAATAGATGTATTAAAGATTTTTGACTTAAAAAACTCTGTAAATTCAAAAAAATCTTATGGTGGAACATCTTTTGATAATATAAAAAAGATGATAATGAAATATAAGAAGGTTTAAAATGACTAAAAAAATCATTTTGTTATTAGTATTTTTCTTTTTACTAATTTCTTGTGGAAAAAAATCGGATCCAGAATACAAAGCTAGCAATAAAAATATCACTTTTAGTAATATTTAATGAAATATATAAAAAAAAAATTTTCAATAGAAGGAATATCTGCTCAAAAACTAGCAAAAAAGTTTGGTACCCCAATTTATTGTTATTCGTATAAACGATTAAAAGAAAATATAGATAATTTTAAAAGTAGTTTTAAATCATTTGCACCATTAATATGTTTTGCAATAAAAGCAAATCCGAATGTAAGTTTAATAAGAGATATTAAAAAATTAGGTCTTGGTGCTGATGTAGTTTCAATGGGTGAAATGATGAAAGCTATAAAGGCAGGTGTAAATCCGAAAAAAATAGTTTTCTCTGGTGTTGGTAAAACTGAAAATGAAATAAAATATGCAATTGATAAAAAAATATTATTAATTAATGCAGAATCGAAAAATGAAATTATTACAATTGAAAAAATAGCAAAATCAAAAAAAAAGATCGTTAATATTGGAATCAGACTGAACCCAAATACAGATGCTAAAACGTTAAATCAAATTTCAACTGGTAAAAAGGAAAATAAATTTGGAGTTAATGAAAAAACTTTTATTGAATTAATTAGATACTCAAAAAATTCAAATAATATTAATTTAAAATGTTTGAGTGTTCATATAGGTAGTCAAATTTTAAATTATCGACCTTATATAAAGATGTTGAGAGTAATTGATAAAATTTTAAAAAAAACTAATCATAAATTTGAATTTATTGATCTTGGAGGAGGAATGGGAATTCCTTATAAAGATAATAGTAAAAAGCTAAATTTTAATAAGTATAATATCGCTATTAAAAAATTTTTAAAAAACAATAAATTTAAGATTATATTTGAACCTGGCAGATGTATTGTTGGAAATACAGGTGTTTTAATCTCCAAAATAATTTACATAAAAGAAGCTGGTAAAAAGAAATTTATAATTTTAGATACAGGAATGAATGATTTTATTAGACCTGCTTTATATAATGCTAACCACAAGATATTACCAGCTATAAAGACCAATCGAATTTCAAAAAAAACTTACGAATTTGTGGGACCTATATGTGAGAGTACAGATAAATTTTCTACACTAAAAAAATTCCAGAAATTAAATGAAAAAGATATTATTATAATATGTGACGTTGGTGCTTATGGAATGTCACTAAGTTCAAATTACAATGTAAGAGCCAAACCAATTGAAATATTAATTAAAAACTCAAAAATTAATATAATTAAAAAAAGACAGAAACTTAAAGATTTGATTTAGTTTCTAATTAAAATGATAAGAAATTTTTTATTTTCAATATTCTTTTTTTTTGGAATTATTTTAATTTCAATCGTTTTCATCCCAGCACTTTTATTACCTAAAAAAATTGTAATATTAGGTGGAAAAATTATGGGTCATTGGGCCTCTATATGTTTACAATTATTCTTATCAACTAACATTGTTATTAAAGGTAAAGAGAATCTAGTTAAGGAAGGTAAATTTTTTGTTGCGTCCTCTCATCAATCAATGTTTGAAACATTTTTTTTACAGACAATTTTTAATTCACCAGTTTTCATTCTTAAAAAGGAATTACTTACAATACCTATATTTGGTTGGTATTTAAGAAAGATAGGCTCAATATCTATTAAAAGAGATAAAATTACAAAAGATAATCTTGGTTTTTTTGAGGATATCTTTAAAATAATCAAAACATCAAATAGACCTTTAATAATTTTTCCTCAAGGCACAAGATTAGCACCAAGTGATAGAAGTCCATTTAAGAAAGGTACAGCAAGAATTTATGATGAACTTAAGATAACCTGTCAACCGGTTGCAATAAATTCAGGAAATACTTGGCCCAAAAAAGGTTCAAAAAAATCAAACACTAATATTACAATTTCAATACTAGAGCCGATTAAAGCTGGAATAGATAAAGAAACCTTCTTAAAAAAACTAGAAAACGATATTTACTCAGAACTTGATAACTTGAATTAACCCTTCATAGGCATTACAACAAAAATACTATCAAAATCAGATGGATCCTTAATCAAAGCTGGCGAACCAGTATCATTAAAAAAAATTTCTATCTTATCTCCATCTAGTTGAGAGGCAATATCTATTAAATATCTGGAATTAAAACTTATCTCTAAATCATGTTCAAAACTAACATTTAAACTCTCTTTTCCATCGCCACTATTAGTATTATTAACTGATAAATTTAAAACATCTTTTGATAGATTAAATTTTACACCATCTTTTTTATCGAGTGAGACTGATGCAACTCTATCAACAGAGTTTAAAAATTCTTTTAAATCAATTTCTAATTTTTTTTGATTATTTTTAGGTATTACTTGAATATAATTTGGAAATTTTCCATCAATCAGCTTCGATATTAGAATACTATTCTTTAATTCAAATTTAATTTTTGATTTCATATTTGAAATTTTAACGTCTCCATCGTAATTTTCTAATATTGAACATAATTGAAAAATAGTTTTTTTAGGCAAAATTATAGGTTCAAAATTTATTTTTTTATCTAATTTTATTTTTGAAATAGACATTCTATGACTATCTGTAGCAGCAGCAGTCAAAAAGTTTTTTTCTTCATTTTGAGTTTGGTGTAAAAAAATTCCACTCAAATAATGTCTAGTTTCATCGTTTGAAACAGAAAATTTACACTTATTTAATAACTTTAATAAATTTTTTGATTTAATTAAGAATTCATTTTCATTAAAATTTTCGTCAGTTAATGGGAATTCTGAGGCACTTATGCAATTTAAATTAAAAATAGATTTTTCTGATTCTACTTGAAGTTTACTAACATCTTTTAAAGATAAATTAATTTTTTTACCTGAGCTAAATTTTCTAATGATATCATACATTATCGAGGATGTTGTTGTGGTATTTCCTTCTTCTAGAATTTCAATATTATTTATTTGATGGATAAATATTAAATCTAAATCTGTAGCAGTAATGGTTAACTTCGAATTACTAGCATTTAATAAAACATTTGATAAGATTGGTAGAGTGTTTCTCTTTTCAATTACACCTTGGCAATAATTTAATGCCTGTTGAAGATCTTGTTGATTAACATTAAATTTCATTTTCTTTATTATATAATATCTGATTCTTAAGATTGTTTATGTTGTTGGTCATTTCTAGATCGTTTTCTTTCAACTTTTCAATAGTTTTTACTGAATGTATAATTGTAGTATGATCTCTGTTGGAAAATTCTCTGCCAATTTCAGGTAAAGATTTAGATGTTAAAATTTTTGTTAAATATATTGCTGTTTGTCTTGGTCTAACTAAATATCTAGAGCGTCTAGAGGAAAGCATTTCATTTTTACTAATTTTAAAAAATTTGCAAACTGTAGACTGAATTAAATCTATAGTAACTTTATTTTCTCCAAGATTTAATAGATCCTTCAATACTATTTTTATCTCAGATAGATTTGGGACCTTATTGTAGATCCGAGAAAAAGAAACTACTCTATTGATAGCACCCACCAATTCTCTAATACTAGTTTTTATTTCTAAACTAATAAAGTTTTGAATTTCTTCTGAAATTTTTATTTGATCAGAATAAAAAAGATTTAATTCTTCTGACTTTTGTCGAACTATTTTTCTACGAAGTTCATAATCAGGTTTTTGAATATCAACAACTAAACCTCCAGAAAACCTAGATTTAATTCTGTCTTGTATTCTAGATAATTTATTTGGAGGACGATCGGCTGAAACTATGACTTGTGAACCTTTATCTAATANNGCATTAAANGTATGAAAAAANTCTTCTTGCATNGCNTCNTTACCATTCATAAATTGNATATCATCAATTAANANAATNTCGGTNTTTCTAAAATATTCTTTAAATTTNACCATNTCATTNGATTTNATNGATTTNACAAATTGATACATAAACCTTTCAGCAGAAATAAACATAACTTTATTTTTATCTTTTAAGGCTAATCCAATTGAATTTAACAAATGAGTTTTTCCCATTCCTACTCCCCCGTATAGGTAAAGAGGATTATAGTGAGAAATATTTTCAGAAACTTTTTTTGATGCTTCGTGGGCAAGTTTATTACTTATACCTGTAATAAAATTTTCAAAACTCTTATTCGGATCAATTCTATTATACTGTAAGTGAGTATCCTTTATAAATGAAACATTTTCATTTTTAGTATTAATTTTATTATTTTCTTCAAAATTATTTGACAAACTTTTTTCCTCAATTTTAAATTCAATTCTCGTGAGGTCTTTTTTATAAACTTTTAAAATTTGTATGATTTGATCTAAATATCTTGATGTTATCCAGTCTCTTATAAACCTTGTAGAAACAGNCAATAAAACATAATTATTCATTTCCTCAAGAAATACTATCTTTTTAAGCCAACTTTCAAAAATATCATTACCAAACTTATTTTTCATATCTTTTTGGATCACACTCCAATCTAACTTATCTGAAGATGAGTTNTTTATATTTTTTTGAACTAAATTATTTTTTGACATAAAATTTTTAGGGATAACTCAGTTAGATCTAATTTGAAATTTATGCAATAAATAATTTACAAAATTAAAAAATAAATAAAATCTGTAGGTGAATCGTTTTTCACGAGAATTTTAAAAAAAAAAATTTATGAATTTAAAATCTATGAGTGAAAAATTTTATAAATAAATTTTATTTATTTACTAAATCTATATATAGTTAAAATTTTAAATTAATTTTTATATTTGGTATAATTACTTTAAGTTGAAAGGACTAAATCAACTTTAAGTATATATTTATAAAGTTGAAATTTTTTTAGTAATTCTTGAAACGTTCCTCGAGGCGTTAGCCTTTTTTATGATTCCAGTTTTTGCAACTCGCATTAACTCAGAATTCAACCTGGGTAAGAACTTTAAAGCTTCAGATTTCTTTTTTCCTTCAATTAATGAATTCATTTTTTTTAAAGCATTTTTGTATTTATTTCTTCGTGCTTTGTTCACTAGAGTTTGTCTTGAAATTCTTCTAATTCTTTTTATTGCAGATTTTGTGTTTGCCATAAGCGCAGTGGTATAACTTGAGAATTTATACTGGTCAACTGAATAATTACTTATTTTTGACATTTATTACAAAAAAAAGTCGATCTATTTGTAATTACTTTTTTTTTTATTTTTCCTATACATCTATTTCTTAAACATTNTAAATTTTCTCTAAAATAAACTTTAAATTCTTTTTGATAGTTTCCCTGTTTTCCAGAAACATTCTTAAAATTACGAATGCTTGAACCACCCTTTTTTATTGCCTTATTGAGAACTTCTCTTGAAAAAAATACAATTTTTTTATAATCATCTTTATTAAGATTAATTACTTTTTGAAATGGATTAATTTTACAAAAAAATAAAATTTCACTTGCGTAGATATTTCCAATCCCTGAAACAAATTTTTGATCTATCAAAAAATTCTTAATATTCTTTTTTTTATTTAAAAAACTTTTTCTAATATATTTCAAATTAAATAGCTTGGAAAAAGGTTCTGGGCCTAAATGATGTAATCGTTTCTCTAGCTTTTTTTGATTTTCTATATATTGAAAAAAACCAAATCTTCTAGGATCATTATAAATAATTTTTATATTATCAAATTGAATCTCAATATGATTATGTTTTTTTGGTAAATTTTGAGAACTATAAAAACTTGTATTAGTAAACTTATTTTTTTTAGTTCTATCGAATAAATGTATGGTTCCCGACATCCCAAGATGGATTAAGCAATAAGATCCATCAGAAAAATTTAAAGTAACATATTTGGAAAATCTACTCACTTTTTTTATAACTTTATTTGTTAANAATTCCTCAAATTTTGGAGGAATTTTAATTCTAAAATTTCTATTTCTAATTATTACTTTTTTTATTATTTTATTTGTTATCTTTTTATCTAACGATTGCTTGACTATTTCTACTTCTGGTAATTCTGGCATTTCACACTATATTATTCATAATTAATTAAATTAATATGCAACAATATCTTCAAAATAAAAAGGGTCTTGTACAGAACGTTTTTAATAATGTTTATGATAAATATGATTTAATGAATGACTTTATGTCCTTAGGTATCCACCGACTTTGGAAAAAAAATTTAATAAATTGGATGAATCCTTCAAAAAATAAAAAATTGGTTGATGTTGCTTGTGGTACAGGAGATCTTGGAAAACTTTTTTTAGAATCTACAGATAAACATGGAGAAATTTTCTGTATCGACCCTAACAAAGGAATGATTAAAAAGGGTAAGGAAAAGTTAAAAGCTTATAAAAATACAAATTGGATAATTTCCTCTGCAGAAAATGTACCCTTAAAAAATAACTTTTGTGATTATTATACAATAAGTTTTGGTCTTCGTAATACTAAAAATCTCAATAAATCTTTATCAGAAGCTTACAGAATTTTAAAACCTGGTGGCAGATACATGTGTTTAGAATTTTCCAAGATAGAAAATTCTAATCTTGAATTTATTTATAAGAATTATTCAAAATTGATTCCACTAATTGGAGAGGCTGTTATTGGAAAAAAAGAGCCTTATGAATATTTAATAAAAAGTATAGAGCAATTTATAAACCAAGAAGAATTAGTCGAAGTAATGAAAAAAAATAAGTTTAGAAATTGCAGTTATAGAAATCTGTCAGGGGGTATAGTTGCAATTCATTCTGGTTGGAAAATATAATGATAAAAAAATTATTTATATTATTTAAATTAGGTAGAAAATTATCTAAATCTAATGTTTTAAATATTTTTTCTAAGTTCAATAAACCCCCAACCTCTATTAAAATTTTATTTTCTATCCTTTCTTTTTCTTTTTCAAACAAAAAAAACAAGATTGATTCTAACAATAGTGAAATGCTTTCAGAATCATTACAGTCAATGGGAACAACTTTTATTAAACTAGGACAATTTTTGGCTACAAGGCCAGATATTATTGGTGATAAATTGTCTAAAGAATTAGAAAGTTTACAAGACAAACTTCCACCTTTTTCTTTAGAAGAGGCTAAAAAAATAATCAAACAAGATCTTGGTCAGGAGATGTTCAATTCTATAATTGATTTAAGTGATCCTGTAGCTGCAGCTTCAATAGCTCAAGTCCATAAAGCTAAGATTAATGATAATGGAACTATAAAAGATGTAGCTATAAAAATTTTAAGACCAAATATCAAGACAATATTTAACGAAGAAATTGATGCATTAATGCTTTTTGCTTTTTTAATTGAGTCATTTGTGAAAAAAACCAAAAGATTAAAGTTAATAGATGTAGTCTTTTTGCTTAAAGAAATAACAAATCTTGAAATGGATTTAAGATTTGAAGCAGCAGCAGCTAACGAATATTCAGAAAATACTAAAAATGATATTGGTTTTAAAGTGCCACAAATTTATTGGAATTTAACTAGTGAAAATGTAATGACTCTAGACTGGGTAGAGGGTGTTTCAATTAGAGAAACTGAAAATTTACAAAAAAGAAATATAGATACTAGAAAAATTGCATCTGATATTATTCAACATTTTTTAAGACATGCAGTTAGAGATGGCTTCTTTCATGCTGACATGCATCAAGGTAATATATTCATAGATAATAATGGTCAAATTGTTCCAATAGATTTTGGAATTATGGGCAGATTAGATAAGGTGAGTAAAAGATTTTTAGCAGAAATATTGTTTGGTTTTATTCAAAGAGATTATAAAAAAGTAGCTGAAGTACATTTGGCTGCTGCACTCGTTCCAAAAAATGTTCCTGTTGAGGATCTTGCTCAAGCTCTGAGGTCTATTGGAGAGCCTATTTTTGGACAAACAGTCAAAGATATATCGGGTGGAAAACTATTAAAACAACTTTTTGATGTAACTGAAAAATTCAATATGCAAACTCAACCTCAGCTATTAATGCTACAAAAAACTATGGTAGTTGTTGAAGGAGTCGCAAGAAAACTAAATCCTAATACAAATATATGGGAAACATCTAAGCCTGTTTTAGAAAACTGGCTTAAAGAAACAAAAGATCCTATTAATAGTTTAAATGAAACACTAATAAACACTACAGAAGTATTAAAAAAATTACCAGAACTTCCAGAGGTTATGGATAAAGCAAACCAAGCACTAACTTTTCTAGCCAGTGGTCAAATACCTCAGAACACAAATTCTTATACAGCTTTAAATGATAAAAAATCAGAGTTGGTCGCATTTAGAAACCAATCTATTATTGGATTATTATCGCTTGTAATTTTAGGTTTATTAGTATTTTAATTTGCACGATGAATAATTTACAAGATAAAAAAATATTATTAATAATTTGTGGTGGTATTTCAGCCTATAAAAGTCTTGAACTTATTAGATTATTTAAAAAAAATGATGCACAAGTCAAAACTATACTTACAAAAAGTGCTAAAGAGTTTGTTACTCCTCTTTCTATAAGTTCACTTTCTAAAGAAAAAGTTTATGATGATTTATTTAATGCTGAGAATGAAGCTGAAATGGATCATATTTCACTTTCGAGATGGGCAGATATAATCCTCGTTGCCCCTGCGACTGCTAATACTATTTCAAAATTAAGTAATGGATCGTCTGACGATCTTGCTTCGACTGTTATTTTAGCATCTAATAAAGACATTTTTCTAACCCCAGCTATGAATGTTAGAATGTGGGAACATACATCTACAAAAGAAAATATTAAAAAATTAAAAATTTATGGTTACAAAATAATAGGTCCAGAAATTGGTGATATGGCTTGTGGAGAATTTGGTGAAGGAAAAATGACTGAACCAAATGATATTCTGAAAAAAGTTAAAGATCATTTTAACTTAATAGATAAAAATAAAAAATTTAAAGCTCTAGTAACAGCAGGACCTACACATGAATATATCGACCCAGTTAGATTTTTGACAAATAAATCATCAGGTAAGCAGGGATTTGCTCTTGCAGAATCTTTGGCTAAAAAAGGTTTTGAAACTACATTAATTTCTGGACCTACAAACCTTGATATTAGTGAAAATATAAATTTAATAAAAGTTGAAACTGCAGAAGATATGTTTAAAGCAACCCAAAATAATTTACCCGTAGATGTGGCTATTTTTTCAGCAGCTGTTGTTGATTTTAAAATTAAAACTCCAAAAAATCAAAAAATCAAAAAACAAGAATCTTTAGAACTTAATTTAGAAAAAAATATTGATATTTTAAATTATGTTTCTAATCATAATAGTTTAAGACCTAAATTAGTTATTGGTTTTGCTGCTGAAACGAACAATGTTGAAGAAAATGCGAAAAAAAAATTAATTGAAAAAAATTGTGACTGGTTAGTTGCCAATGATGTTTCAAATAAAACTATAGGATTTGACTCAGATTTTAATGAAGTTGCAATTTATTACAAAGATAAAAATATTGTAGATGAAAAAATTTATATGAAAAAAAAATCTGAAATCTCAGATGAAATTGTTAGTAAAGTTATCAACCATTTAAATTAAGATTAAATGGTAAAAGTATTAATAAAAAGAGTAAGTAAAGAGGTTGATTTACCAATTTATAAAACATCTGGTGCTTCAGGTATGGACCTAATGGCTTTCATTGAAAAATCAATTGAATTGTTACCTAATAGCTCGTGTTTAATACCTACGGGACTTTCAGTGGCTTTTGAAGATGACTATGAAATACAAATTCGTCCAAGATCCGGGCTTGCAGCAAAAAATAAAATTACTGTTTTAAATACTCCCGGTACAATTGATAGTGACTATAGAGGGGAAATCAAAATAATACTTTTCAATCATGGAAAAGAGAAGTTTATAATTAATAATAAGGATAGAATTGCTCAAATGATATTAACACCAATTGTTAAAATGGAATTAGAAGAAGTAAATGATTTACCAAAATCAATAAGAGGAAAAGGCGGGTTTGGATCTACAGGAAAATGAAAAACCAGTTAGATAAAGGTTTATTAGAAAGATTTTCAAGACAAATAATTTTAAAAGACATCGGAATTATAGGTCAAAAAAAAATAATATCTTCGAAGGTTTTAATTATTGGGGCGGGTGGTCTCGGATGTTCTATTGCAGAATTTCTCGCACGTGCTGGAATTGGAATAATAGGAATAGTTGATAATGATAAGGTTAATTTATCAAATTTACATAGACAAAGCCTTTATCAGTCAAACGATATTGGAAAATCAAAAGTGATGGTTGTTAAGAATAAAATAAAACTTATTAATTCAAAAACAAAAGTGAAAACTTATAGATTTAGATTAAACAATATTAATTTTTTAAAAATCATAAATAATTATGATTTGATTATTGATGGATCAGATAATTTTAAAACTAAGTTTTTGTTAAATGATTTTTGTTTTAAATATAAAAAATTTCTTATAACTGGAGCGATAAGTAAATTTGATGGACATATTTTTACATTCGACTTTAAAAAAAAGATACCTTGTTTAAGATGTTTCTTTCAAGAATCTGAGGTTTCAGAGGATTTATTGAATTGTGAGGCAGAGGGTGTCCTAGGAACTGTTGCAGGAATTGTAGGAACAATTCAAGCGAATGAAGCTTTAAAAAAAATATTAAATATTGGAAAAAATCTCAATAGTTATATTTTAATATTAGACTTTTTAAATTTAAATTTTAGAAAAGTTAAATTAAAAAAACTAAAAAATTGTTTATGTAAATGAAAAAAAAAATATTTATTACAATTCTATTTTCTATTATTTTTTTTGAATCATTTGCTAAGACAGATCAAAAATTTTTATCTCTTAAAAAAAATAAAGTTAATGTAAGATATGGACCTAGTTTTGACTCTCCCATAAAATATGTTTACAAGAAAATAAATTTGCCTATTAAACAAATTGATAAAAAAGAAAACTGGCGAAGAATTATTGATTTAAAAAATAATAGTGGCTGGATACATTCAAGAATGCTTAAAAAATCAAATTCTATAATTATTCTTGAAAATAAAATACTTTTTAGTAAACCATCTACTTTCTCAAAACCGATAGCAAGATTAGAAAGTGGTAGACTTCTAATTATTAAAACATGCCAAACAGATTGGTGTAATATAAATACTGATAATTATTCAGGTTGGATAAAAAATAACAATATTTGGGGATTTATTAATTAAAGTCTGATACTAGAGAACTTATATTTTCTTTAGTCAGTTTAGTCGTATGAGAATAATCTTTATGATTAATTCCTAGCTCAATACTTGCACTATTGTTTTTAAACTTTTTTATTTGGTTTTCATTAAATCTAAAATGAATAAATTGTACCGAAGAAGCTTTTCCTTCAGCTGAAGTTCTGTCAACATCATCCTCGGGGATTGCATTAATAATTTCGTCATCAATTTTCATAAAAACTTTTTCTTCTATTCCTCCAACTTTTCCTAAAAAAGAAGCTCTAGAAACTGGATTATCAATTTCAAACATTAGTGTTGCAGTAAGTTCATTCCCATTAGGCACTAAAGGATTGTAAGCATTCAATTCATCTTTTAACTGATCATCTCCACCTTTTTCAATATGAAGCATTTCTTGAACTTGTGCCAACATTGTTTCAAAACTTTCAAAATAAAACGTTGCATACGGACCAAGCGGAATTCTACGATTTTTTTTAAATTCAAGAAGTTTTAGTCTTAACTCTTTTCTACTTTTCTCATAAACTTTAGGAGCTAACAAATCTTCTTTTTCAATTTGTCTTTTTTGTTTTGACATAATCATAACTTATAACTTTTTGCCATTAATTCGATAGGATGTAGTGCCTCATCAGAAACAATATTTGTATCTGTCTCTAACTGTTTTAGGTGTTTGCCAGCTAAAGGACAATCTGAAGCCATATATCTATTATTTTTATTCTTAATTTGTCTTGCAGTTGGTCTACCAACCTTTAATGCGAGATCGTGTGTTTCTTTCATAACCCCAAAAGTTCCTCCATGGCCTGCGCACCTTTCAACTACATCCATTTTAATATTTGGGATAAACTTTAGCATGTCTCTAGCTTTAATACCCATATTTTGAGCTCTAGCATGACAAGCATTATGCAGTGTTACTCCTCCATCAATTTCCTGCAAACCTTCAGCCAGTCCCTCCTTTTGGGCTATATCAACTATATATTCATCTATATCACTCACATTTTTAGAAAGTTTTTTAATATTTTCATCATTTGGCAAAAGTAAAGACCATTCAAATTTTAACATTAAACCACAGCTGGCTGTAAGAGTTATAATTCTGTACCCTTTATCTACCCATTCTAATAAATCTTTTGAAACTTTTTTAGCTTGATTAACAACTTTTGGCAGATCAGCCTGTTCTAAAAAAGGCATACCGCAACAACCTGGATATGATTCTTTTACTTCGACTCCATTTTTTTTTAAAACTTTTAAAGCAGCAATACCTGTATCTTTTTTATTAAAATTAACAAAACAAGTCGAATAAATCACTACTTTTCTATTTTTAGCGGGAGCTTCAATGTTTACTGGATATATATTTTTTTTAAAATAATTCGTAAATGTTTCAGAATTATATACCGGTAGCCTTACTCTTTTATCTATCCCTACAATTATTTCTAATACTTTTCTAAAAAACTTATTTTTAATATTTGATATCCAATTAATTAAAAATGATAACATAACTCCAATTTTAGCATTTCTATCTATCTGTGCTAATTGTGCAGGTACGATTGGTAATTTGTTTAATTTCTTTTGTGCAGTTCTGTATCTTAACATTAAATGAGGAAAGTCTAAGTCAAATTCATGTGGGGGCACATAAGGACATTTAGTCATAAAACACATATCACATAAAGTACATGCATCCACAACTGGCTCAAATTGATTGCTTGATAGACTTTCTACATCTTCATTTTTAGATTCATCTATCATGTCAAATAATTTTGGGAAAGAGTCACATAAATTAAAACATCTTCTACAACCATGACAAATATCAAAAACTCTCCTCATTTCTGCATCTAATTTTTCTGGATTTAAAAAATCAGGATGTTCAAAGTCTATTGGATGTCGTATAGGTGCTTCTGTACTGCCTTCTTTGCTCATGTGATTAATAATTTAAAGATTAATGGTGGGGATAACCCCACCATAAATTAGTTTTATTTACGCAATAGATTCTAAAGTTTTTTGGAATTTACCTGCGTGAGATTTTTCAGCTTTTGCCAATGTTTCAAACCAATCAGCAATTTCTTCAAAACCTTCTTCTCTAGCTGTTTTTGCCATGCCAGGATACATATCTGTATATTCATGTGTTTCCCCTGCTACGGCTGAAGCTAAATTAGCTTTAGTTTCTCCAATTGGTTTACCTGTTGCAGGATCACCTACTTCTTCTAAATATTCTAGGTGCCCATGAGCATGTCCAGTTTCACCTTCTGCTGTAGATCTAAAAACAGTTGCTACATCGTTGTAACCCTCAATATCTGCTTTTTGCGCAAAATATAGATATCTTCTATTCGCTTGACTTTCGCCTGCAAATGCTGCTTTTAAGTTTTCTTCTGTTTTACTTCCTTTTAGTGCCATATTATTATCTCCTTAATGTTAAACAATATATAATTATTCTAAAGTAGATGTCAACAGTTTAGAATAATTTTAATGTATCAGTTAAGCTATTGAAATAATTAAATTAATTTTGAGTTTGATTATCAGTTGCAACCTTAATCATAACCTCTACAGACTTTATTTTTTTTCCTGTAATATTATTTTTTATATTTATAGAATCAATTTCTTCATTTCCACAATCAATTAATTCATTTGTATCTTCATCAAAAAAATGATGATGCTGAGTAGTGTTAGTGTCAAAATAACTTTTATCACTATTCACCAAAATTTCTTTGAGATAACCTTTTTTTTTAAAAGCATGAACTGTATTATAAACTGTAGCTAATGAAATTTTTTCACTTAACTTTGCTTCTATGATTTTAACAAGATCATTTATAGTAAAGTGAAAAGTATGCTCAGTTGAAAATAACGCCTCACAAATTTTTAGCCTTTGTTTGGTTGGTCTAAGTCCCGATTTTCTTAGTTTTTCAATATAAATATTTGTATTAATCATTATTCTTTATAACAGTTCTAAACTATTTCTATATTATAATTGACATAAATCAAGTAATAAGGATGCTAAATCTATGAAAAAAAACTCATTTACATATGAGGATTTAATTAGTTGCGGAAATGGGGACCTTTTTGGACCTGGAAATGCAAGATTACCTCTTCCTCCCATGCTTATGTTTGATAGAATAACTGACATAAATGATAATGGAGGTGCTTTTAAAAAAGGCTCTATAAAAGCTGAACTAGACATTAAAGATAACTTATGGTTTTTTGATTGTCATTTTAAAGGAGATCCGGTTATGCCTGGTTGTCTTGGATTGGATGCGATGTGGCAATTAGTAGGATTTTATCTTGGATGGATAGGTAATCCAGGTAAGGGTAGGGCCTTGGGAGTAAGTACAGTAAAATTTACAGGAGAAGTTTTGAAAAATGTAAAAAAAGCAATTTATGTAATAGATATGAAAAAGATTATGTCACCTGGAGGAACCTCAGTTGGATTAGCTAATGGGGTGTTGTTCGCTGATGAAAAAAAAATATATTCAGCTGAAAATTTAAAAGTAGGATTATTTAAGTAATGAAAAGAGTGGTAATCACAGGTTTAGGAATAGTATCTTGTTTAGGTAATAATCAAAATGAAGTTTATCAATCTCTTTTGAACTCAAAATCTGGAATATCTTTTGCAGAAGAATATAAAGAACATAATTTAAAAAGTCATATTCATGGAAAACCAAATATAAAACTTGAAGATCATGTTGATAGAAAAACAATAAGATTCATGGGTTCTGGTTCTGCTTATAATTACATAGCTATGAAAGAAGCTATTATTGACTCTGGATTAGAAGAAAAAGAAGTTAGTAATTTTAAATCTGGTATTGTCATGGGTTCAGGAGGACCTTCAATTGAAAATGTTATATTAGCTGCGGACAAAACAAGAGCAAAAACCCCAAAATTAATGGGTCCTTTTATTGTTCCAAGAACAATGGGGAGTACTGCATCTGCAACGCTAGCTGTACCTTTTAAAATAAAAGGAGTTAACTATACAATGAGTTCAGCTTGTGCAACAAGTGGACATTGTATTGGAAATGCGATGGAATTAATACAAATGGGTAAACAAGAAGTAATGTTTGCAGGAGGCAGTGAAGAAATACACTGGGCTATGACAGCAATGTTTGATGCTATGACTGCATTATCCTCTAAGTATAACGAAACTCCAGAAAAAGCTTCAAGAGCTTATGATAAAACTAGAGATGGTTTTGTTATTGCTGGTGGTGGAGGTGTTTTAGTTCTTGAAGAATATGAACATGCAAAAGCTAGAGGTGCTAAAATTTACGCAGAATTAACTGGTTATGGCGCTACCTCTGATGGATATGATATGGTAGCTCCCTCAGGCGAAGGAGCTGTAAGGTGTATGAAAATGGCAATAGCTACAAGTAAAAACAAAATTGATTATATTAATACTCACGGAACGTCTACTCCAGTTGGAGATATTACAGAATTAAATGCTGTCAAAGAAACCTTTGGAGCTGATATCCCAAAAATTAGTTCAACAAAATCTTTATCTGGACATCCGTTAGGAGCGGCCTCAGTGCATGAAGCAATCTATAGTTTAATTATGATGAAAAATGATTTCATAGCAGGGTCTGCAAATATAAATGAAATGGATGAAGATGCTAAAAAATTTCCGATAGTTGCTAAAACAGAAACTGGAGTAACTTTAAACACAGTAATGTCTAATAGTTTTGGATTTGGTGGAACCAATGCAGCTTTAATTTTTGAAAAGGTTTAGTCATGAGTTTGATGAAAGGTAAAAAAGGATTAATCATGGGCGTTGCTAATGAAAGATCAATTGCTTGGGGTATTTCACAAAAACTTTCTGAAGCTGGGGCCGAACTTGCATTTACATATTTAGGTGATGCTCTTAAAAAAAGAGTTATTCCTTTAGCAGAAAAATTAAATTCAAAAGTTACATTTAGCTGCGATGTTGAAAAAAAAGAAGATATAACAAAATTATTTGAAGATATTAAATCTCAATGGGGTGAAATTGATTTTGTAGTTCATGCAATTGCATTCTCAGATAAATCAGAACTATCAGGTGAATATCTAAACACTACAAGAGAAAATTTTTTAAGAAGTATGTTAATTTCTTGCTTCTCTTTTACTGAAGTTGCCAAAGAAGCATCTAAAATAATAAAAAAAGGTGGAAGTTTAATCACCTTAAGTTATGAAGCGAATAAAGCCATTCCTAATTATAATGTAATGGGTGTGTGTAAGGCAGCATTAGAATCTAGTGTTAAGTACTTAGCTAGAGATTTGGGAGCTAAAGGCATGAGAGTAAATGCTATTAGCGCAGGACCTATTAAAACATTGGCTGCATCTGCAATTGGAGATGCAAAATTCTTATACAAATGGAATGAAGACCATTCCTTACTAAAAAGAAACGTAGATATTAATGATGTTGGAAATTCTGCATTATATCTATTAAGCGACCTCGCAAATGGTGTTACAGGTGAAATTCACTACGTAGACGCTGGATATAACAAGGTTGGAATGCCAGATCCTAAAAATATTTCTTAATATAATGTCTAAAAGATATAGTGGTAAATCATTCAAGGATGCAAGTGTAATGAAAAAGCCTAAATTATCCTTAAAAGAAAAAAGAAAAATTAAAAAAGAGAAAAAAAAAATAAATAAGGGACTTTCTGTTGCCAGGTACCACTAGTGTGTCAAAATTCATACTATTTAATTTCATTTAAATAGTTTTAATTTATGTATGAAAAAAATTATACTATTATTAGTTTTAATACCAAATATCTCTTTTAGCGGTACTATGAGTATGATTGGTGAAAAAGGAGATCCAACTAAAGTTTCTAAAGTTATCGAAGTTAGAATGTATGACAATTATTATGAGCCAAGTAAATTTGAAATAAAGAAAAACCAAACTATAAAGTTTATTGTTCATAATCATGGAAAACTAGTTCATGAATTTAATATTGCTACTAAAGCAATGCACCTGAAACACCAACCAGAAATGATGAAAATGTTAGAAAATGGAATATTATTAGTTGATAAAATTGATAAAAAAAAAATGAAAGAATTATCAAAAAAAGATCATTCAATGAGTCATTCTCATTCTAATAGCGTGTTGTTAGAACCAAACCAGAGTGCTGAATTTACTTGGAAATTTAATACTAATGCTGATCTCGAGGTAGCTTGTAACGTTCCTGGACATTACCAAGTTGGCATGATCGCAGCAGTTAATTTAGATTAAAGTTTTTTTAACTATGAGTTCTGAAACCATTGAATTTAATTGGAATTGTAAACATACTTGGAAAAGAAGCTCCAAAAATACCGCTTGGTGTCTGCTAGGCTGTGCAATAGGGGACTTTGGAACAATATTATTTTTTCAAATTACAAAAATACCATTTCCAGTTTTAACTATAATGACACTTGCAATTATTAATGGTTTGATAACGAGTATTATTTTAGAAACTATAATTTTATTAAGACAAAATTTTAAATTTTCTAATGCTTTAAAAACAGCATTGGGAATGAGCTTTATCTCTATGATCAGTATGGAAGTTGCAATGAATTTAACTGATTATCTACTTACTGGTGGTGCAATACTTACATGGTGGGTAGTACCAATTATGCTAGTAGTAGGTTTTTTAATACCATGGCCTTATAATTATTTTAGATTAAAGAAATATAGTATTAGCTGCCACTAAATATTTAATTAAAAGGGACGTTCTGTTGCCAGGTGCCCCGAACTTTGTACCATTATTAGCGAATAATTTGAATTGAAAAATGAGATTTTGCACTCTAAGTGCGGATATAGTGCGGACAGTTTTTTTGTGATAAAGTTGACAATATGGATCACGGACTTGGTCAATTTATACCTTTAATATTAATTATTATAGTTGCTATCTATTTCTTAAAAAAAAGAAAATCACAGAAGTTAGATGAAAATATGTTTCCAGATAAAAAGAAACAAATATGGATAAAAATTTTAATAAGTATTTTGGCTTTTGGAATAACTGGTGCAATTTTAAATAGTCAAAACATCAAAGAAGAGGGCTTATTACAATTTCTACCTTTGATTATTGGATTTTCAACTTATTGGTTTTTGAGCAAGAAAGGGAATTTTTTAAAAGAAATTTTTAATAAGACGACAAATGAACAAAATGCATACAAGGCTGGTAAATTATTAAGCAACATAAATTATAAATCTCCAAAAACAGTTTATTACGTTGCAGGTATTGCTATCTTTTTTGCTGCAGTATCTTTTTTTAATAGAACTCGAGCTTACGATACTGCTGGAACAATGATTGTTATACTCACAGTTCTTTGGGTAATTTTTTTAGCAGTAATATCTTTACCAATGTTTAAAGATAGTCTTGGAGGAAGAGATGGTCAAAGTAGAGGCGTTATGGTAGGATGGGTAGTATGGGCTATAATAATTGGTATGTTAGGTCAATGCAGTATTAATTTATGAAAACTTTTGAAAAAATTTTTAGAGGAAAAATATCATATAAAAGAATTGATAAGTATGTTGATTTAGTTCGCAGAACTTTAGACTCAGATGATGAGATGCAAATTGAATTTGATATTCAGGATGACTATCAACATATTAAAATTGCAGTATTTGACAGAGTGCTACATTAGTGCGGACACAGAGCGGATAGATTAAAATTTAACTAAATAACTATTGATAAATATAAGATGCTAAGGGGCGTTCTGTTGCCAGGTGCCCCATAATTTTATTCAGCAGCTTGTTTCATAGAAAGTTTAACTTTACCTCTATCAAAACCAATGACTTTTACTTTTACTTCGTCACCTTCTTTGACAATGTCAGCTACTTTAGCAACTCTTTTGTCTGCTAGTTCTGAGATATGAACCAGCCCATCTTGTTTTCCTAAGAAATTAACAAATGCACCAAACTCCATGATCTTCATTACTTTGCCTGAATAAATTTTATTTAGTTCAGCTTTTGCAGTGATGTCTTTGATCATTTGCATAGCAACATTTCTAGACTCTTCGTCTGGAGCAGCAACTGTTACTACGCCTTCATCATTAACATCTACTTTAGCACCAGATTTTTCAACAATTTCTCTAATCGTTGCTCCTCCTTTTCCAATAACGGCTGCAATATCTTTTTTATCAACATTAACTTGTTCCATTTTTGGAGTATGTTTTCCAACATCATCTCTTGAAGCTGATAATGCTTTATTCATTTCACCTAAGATATGGATTCTTCCATCTTTGGCCTGTTTTAAAGCCTGCTCCATGATTTCAAAAGTGATCCCAGTAATTTTGATATCCATTTGAAGTGAAGTGATCCCATCTTTAGTTCCAGCAACTTTAAAATCCATATCTCCTAAATGATCTTCATCACCTAAAAT